>DASRGD010000046.1:0-36354 GCA_035651195.1 Gaiellaceae bacterium
GGGAAGGCCACGAGCGACCAAGCTACCCACGAGACCGCGAGAACGGCCCGCTAGACTGTCCGCGGCCAGGGCGGTTAGCTCAGTTGGGAGAGCACCAGCTCGACAAGCTGGGGGTCACTGGTTCGAGCCCAGTACCGCCCACTAGAGAAAGCCCTGCTAAGACAGGTCTTTCGTCGTCTCGGCAGCAAACGGCTCGGTGGTCGTGGCAACAGAATGGCAACACTCGCACGCGCACGCGCGACCTCTTCGCCGGGACGGTGAGGCAGGATGGGCGCCGAGGAAGACTCAGCGCATCGGCTGATCAGATAACGAGCTGGCGACCTATCAACGCTAGAACGGGACTTCTTCGCTCGGCGTCGACCGTGGTGTTCGCCGCGGCGGCGGCCGGTCGGCGGGTAGTGAGACTCGGCGGCGGCGGCCGCGCGGGATGCCTGGCCGTGAGGTTCGCTGCCGCTCGTAGTGAGCCGCCTCCCCCGGCTCGAGCTGAAATGCCTCGCTGCTTGCATCCTCGGCCTTCAGTGCGGTGCCGTAGAGCGGTGCCGCCGTCGGCGGCCGTAGCCCGAACTGGCGGCCGAGCAGGATCAGGCCGACGAGCAGGAGCAGGAAGCCGCCGACGATCTCGAGCGTGCGGAAGAGGAAGTCGCTCGCGAGCTGCTCGCAGTCTGACGTGACCTCCGATTTCTTGATCAGGCCGCCGATCAGGGGAAGGCGCCCGCCCGTCAGCTCGAGCAGGCAGGGGAAGAACAGGGCCGCTTCCTCGAAGTAGTTGCTCGGGGCGCCGCCCGTCTTGGAGCCGCCGACCGCGGCGCTTCCCGCGCCGCTGACGACTCTGCCGGCGCCTGTCAACTCCTGCGCCGCCTGGTGGACGGAAGTCGGGAACGGTCCGAGCGAGGGCAGGAGGCCGAGCGAGGCGGAGCCGGTGCCGAACTCGGCAGCGGCGCCGGCCGTGCCGGCGGAGACGTTCTCGACGTAGTTGAGGAACGCTTGCCCGAGCGGTTGCGGGCCGCCGTGCGGGGAGCCGAAGGCGTGTCCCTGCGGGTCGGCGAAGCCGGCCTCGATGCCGGGCGCCTCGCCGCTGCCGGTCGCGATCCCGAGCTGCTGCCCCTGCTTGACCGGGCTGCCGACCCGGAGGCTCGGGTCGGGGTTGAAGTCCTCGGCGATGTAGACGAAGCGGCCCGCGTAGGGGCCGCTCGTCAGGCGGTAGACGAGCAGGGCGCCTTGCCCCGGCCAGCCGGAGCCGGAGGGCGTCAGCCGGGTGATGACGCCGTCGGCGAGCGCCTTGACGGCGAAGGGGCCGCCGGTGATGTCGATCCCCTGGTCGACGCCGGCGAAGCTGCCGCCGCCGGCGAGGGCGCCGAGGTTGAGCGCCCGCAGCGCGTTGTGAATCCCGTCCTGAGCGTTCACCGGGACGCTGCCCGCCCGAGCAGGTAGACGGCCGCGAGCACGACGAGGCCGACGAGCACGCAGGCGACGAGCCCGCAGACCGGACAGCTCCGCCTCGCCGCCGTCGCGGACGCTTGCTCCTGCGCCGGCGGCGGCAGCAGGAGCGGCGGTGGCGGCTCGAGCACGAGCGAGCGGAGCTCGCTCAGCGCCGCGTCGATCCCTCCCTGCACATTGTTCACTTGAGCGCCTTCTGTCCTACGCCGCCCTGCGCTGCGAGCGCGTGCGCCGTCACCGCTTCCGCGCTCGCCGGCGGCGGCTGAACGTAGGTCGTCGTCGTCCCGTACGGGCCCTGGTAGACGTTGGCGCCGGTCGGCTTCGGCTCGAGCGAGGGCTCGTTCAAGCCGACGGAGACCGGCGTGTAGACCTCGCCGGTCGGCGCGTAGCTGACCGAGCTGTAGCCCGTTGCCGGCACCGCGGCGACCGGCGTCGCGTAGAGCGGCTCCGAGACCGGCGCGGCGGCGGCGCTGATCGTCGGCGCCGCCGCAACCGGAGCCGGCGCGGTCATGAGCGAGGGAGTCGGCTCGGCGACCGGCGTCGCCGTCGCCATCGACGTCGACCCCGACGTCTGCGGGGCGCCGATGCTCGAGCCGGCGAGCGAGACGAGCCCTTGCTCGGAGGCGAGAAACGACTTGATCAGCTCCTGATTCTCGCCCGCGAGCGCCGCCAGCAGATCGGCGGTCGCGGCCTGATCGGCGCTCTGCCCGCCCGTACCTGTCGACGGCGGCGCAGGCGGCGCGCTCGCCGTATCGCTCGTTGCCGGCGCCGCCTGCGCCGCCTGGCCGCGCGAGCGATAGACCAGGTAGGCGAGCACGACAAGCCCGACGAGGCCGAGCGCGATCCAGGTCCGGCGGCTCGACGGTGCTCCCGGCCGAGCCGCGGACGCCCCTGTAAGCGGCGGCCGCGCCATCCTCTACCGGCCCCTCTTCTCTGGCGGCGGCGCGATCACGCGGGCGATCACGCCTGCCTCGGAGTCCACGAACGCGAATTCGTGAGCTCCGGCGTCTAAACCCATCACCGTCTCCTCGACGATCTCGCGCGGGATCACGGAGGCGATGTCGCGGATGCGCTCGAGGTCGGCCTTGTCGCCGGTGCGCGCCAGGAAGAGGAAGCGCGCTTGGCTGAACGCGAGTCGCGGGATCATCACCGGCCGCTGTGCGCAGGCGATCAGCGAGATGCGCTGCGTGCGGCCGCTGTACCAGAGCTCGCCGAGCTGCTCGCGCAGCCGTAGCGAGTCGGCGAGGTACATGCACTCGTCGAGCAGGATCGTGAAGCCGCCGACCTCGTCGAGCCAGTCGAGCGCCTCACCGATCACGTGCGCCTGCACGCGCTTGCGGGCGAGGATGCCCGAGCCGTCCTTCACCGTCGGCCAAAGCACGATCTTCGCTTGCAGCGGCTCGCCGTCCTGCGTCCAGGTAATCCGTCGCTTGAGCGAGTCGCGCACGACTTCGTAGCCCTCGCGGTGGAGCGCCTGCACCAACGGGTCCTTCCGCTTCGTCGCGATCACGACGGCGTAGCTGCGGAGCTCGAGCAGGGCAAGCGCGATGTGCGTCTTCCCCGACTTCGTCGGGCCGACGATCGTCACGTGCGCGCCCTGATCCCATTCGCCGCGCATGTAGTTGACGAGCGCGCCCCAGGAGACACGCTTAACTCGAGCAGAAGCGACCGACGCCACTCTCAGGCGGACTCGAAGCGCTCGCCGTCGTCCAGAACCTCGTCGAGCTCACTCGTGCGTCCCCAGACGTAGAGCTCGCCGGTCGCCGAGTCCCGGTAGAGATGTCCTCGCTTGCGGCCGGGGCGCGTCGCGGCCTTCTCGCTAGCGCCCTTCTTGCCGGCCGCGGCCTTCCGCGCTGCGCCCTGGTCGTCCTCCTCGTCGCTGCCGCTGAGACCGTCGGTGAGCACCTCGCGGAAGACGCTGGCGATCTCGCCCCGCCCGCGCGGGTAGTGCTGGCGGAGAAGCTCGCCGATCTCGGCACGTGCCGCATCCCGCTCGGCGCGCAGGGCGTCGATGACGTCCCCCACAGTCGCCGGCATGTCCCGCCGCGCCTCGAGTCCGGCATGCGTGCGCAGACGCGCAACCTCGCCGCGCAGCTGCGCGAGCTCCGCACGCAGCTGCGCAGTCTCAGCATTCGCGCCGTCGGCGCCGCGCTCGACGCGCACCGGAATAGCGCCCTCGGGGACTCCGTCTCCGTTCTCCTCGTCATCGTCCGTTCCACCAGCAACGCGGAGGAAGCCGCCCGGCAGTTCCTCCGCCTGCGTCGTCTCGTCGTTCTCTTGCACCATCGTCGCCCCCCATCGGGAAAGTTGCGGGCAAGCGTAGGACGCGGAGTGAGCCCGTCTCCATGTGCACATCGGAGCGCGTCTCGAGGCCGCTCTAGCATCGAGTCCTGTTCGCTATTCGAAACGATTCCGAACGGCGGCATGGCCGCTAGCCGTGTAGGCAAGCCGAAAACACCGCTCGTCGCGGTCGGCTACGTGCGCGTCTCGACCGACGAGCAGGGCGTCTCCGGGCTCGGCCTGCAAGCGCAGCGTCAGGCGATCGAGGAGGCGTGCCGGGGCCGGAGGCTCGAGCTCGCCGGCTTCGCCGAGGACGTCTCCTCCGGCAAGAGCCGCGAGCGGCGGCCGGGGCTCGACGCGGCGATCACGCAGGCGCGATCGTCCGGTGGCCTGCTCGTCGTCGCCAAGCTCGACCGGCTCTCCCGCTCGCTGCTCGACTTCGTGACGCTGATGGAAGAGGCTCGCGCCGAAGGTTGGAGCATCGTCGCGCTCGACGTCGGCCTCGACACCTCGACGCCGCAGGGGCGGATGATGGTCGCGGTGCTCGCGACCTTCGCCGAGTACGAGCGCGAGATGATCTCGCAACGCACCCGCGACGCGCTCGCCGTCCTCCGCGCCCGCGGCGTCCGGCTCGGCAGGCCGCCGCTCCTCGACCCCGCAGTCCGCACGCGCGTCCGCCGCGCACGCGCACGCGGCGCGACACTACAGGCGATCGCCGACCGCTTGAACGCCGACGGCGTCACCGCGCCCGCCGGCGGGCGCTGGGACCGGGCCGCCGTGCACCGCGCCTGCGTCTAGAGCACCGCGACGACGACGCGGGCGCCCTGCGTCAATTGCGAGATGCCGGCGTGTCTGTGCACGAGCAGCTTGCCGTGCGGAGCGCGCTCGTCGAGCTCGAGCTCGTCCCAAGCGACGGCTCGCTCGCAGCCCGAGCACCAGCCGGACCGCGGCAGCCGCTTCGCCTGCTCCTGCGCCTTCTTCGTCTCGGCGCGGGCTCGCTCGAGCTCGCCGCGCGTGTCGTCGAGCTTGGCGCGCACGCGGGCGAGCTCGTCCTGGCGCGGGTCGTCGGCCGCGAGCACGAGCAGCGCGGTCGCGATCGTCTCTCGCGCCGTCCCGTAGCGACGGCGAAGCTGAGCCAAGGCCGCGTACTCGTGCTCCGCGAGTCGGACGTACAGCGGCCGCGTCGCCGGCGGCAGCTCCCGCAGCGGCCGCGGCCTCCGCTTCCGCTCCGCCTGCTCGAAGCCGAGCAGCTCGCCCCGCAGCTGCGACGGGAAGCGCGGATCGCCGAGCAGGTCCTCGACGCGCACCAGCCACAGGCGCCCCTCGTGCCGGGCGCGGACGCGCTTCGCCGCGATCCAGGCCCGCATCGTCACCGGCGCGACGCCGACGAGCCGGGCGGCGGCGGCCGCCGGGATCTCCGCCTGCTCGAGGTCGACGACGACCCGCGGCGCCGACGACTCGGGATCGGGCTCCGTCTCGAGCTCGCCCGCCGCCGCCATCTTCCGAAGCCGCGCCGCCGGGACGCCGAGCAGCCGGGCGGCATCCTCGAAGCGCAGACGCGCCCGTCGGGGCGTCGATCCTCTCCTGGCTGAATCGGCAACGGAAGTCATCGGTTTCGCTCTCGCGCCCGCGCGTGCGCGCGTAGGGCAAGTGCTCGCGGCCGAATATAGACCGCTATCACCATCGCTCTCCAAGCGCTCGCCCGCCCGCCGGCGAGCGGGCCGCCGACAGGTCCCGCCCCGATGGCGGGTTCGTCAAGCTGGCGGGTTCAGCTGACCAGCGAACCCGCCACCTCAACCCGTCTTTTCCGCAGCGAAGTCGCCACCGCATCCGGGGGGGTGAACCCGCCACCTGAGCGAAACGGGAAACGAAGCGGAAGTCGCCAACCCGCCAGGCACAATTCAGCGTGTGGAAGACGCCTGGGGAAGCGCCGCCGCCTTCCTCACCGAGGTTCGTGAGACGACCCCGGGCGAGCTCGGCCGAGCGCTCGGATGGAGCGAGCGAACGGTCAGCCGCCACCTCAGCGCCTGGCGGGCCGCGGGACGGATCGAGGGCACGACGAAGCGAATCCGCCTCGCCGGCGCGGCGACGATCGAGACGCGCCGCACCGCCCCGCGGCCGCGCGACGAGACGCCGCCGAAACCACCGCCGCCTCGCGCGACGGCGGCGGCGAGCACACCGACGACGACGGCGAAGCCGACGACGGCGAACGCGGCCGCGAGGACGGTCGAGCGGCTGCCCGCCCGTCGCGATAGCCGCGACGTGCTGCTCGAGATGGTCGGCAACGGGATCGGCCTCGCCGTCGCGGAAGCGCGACCCGAGCCGGCGCCGCCGCTCGCTCTCCCCAGCCGCTGGAAGCCGGACGAGCTCCCCGCCCCGCCCGCCGTCGCCGACGAGCAGCTCGCCGCCGCCGCCGCCGTTAACGTCGCCGCCACCTACACGCAGCCGATCAGCCCGGCCGCGGTCCCGCTCGCCGATGAGGTCGCCGTCGGGCTGCACGCCGCCGCGAGCCGCCGCCCACGACCAACGCCGCCCACGACTCGCGTCGCGGCGCCGACCCGCTATCTACGGCTCGCGAATGGGCAGGTGGTCGTCGACCCGCGGAGCCGTCCCTAAAGAGGACAGCGCACGTCGTCGGTCAGCCGAGGCCCGGCCGGGCGCTGAGCTCTCTGACTACGTCAGGGCCGGTTCGAGATCCACCCGCCGAAGGTCGAGCGGCACCTCGACGTTTTCGCCTTGGTCGAGAAGCCAACGGACATTGACGAGCGTAAGACCGATCACTCGACCCGCATCGTCGTAGCGGACCTGGTGCCCTTGCGGTGCGGCCTCCGCTCGGGTGGGAGGACGTGGTTCACCGACACTCAGGTAGAGCACGTCGGCGCGCTCGTCGTATTCGACATGATCGAACTCCAAGCCGAAGAGCGAAACCGTCATGGCTCGTTGTCCTGTCCAAACGCCGTGACGACCTCGGCCGGGTTACGGTTGTAGTCGACAACGACGCGAAGCCATGTCGCCGGCCCCTTGCGGTGCGCGAAGTATCGCTCACGTCCAGGCCGGGCGTCGTTTTGACGCTCGTGTGGGTGAGAGATCGTCTCGGTGATGGTTCGTCGGTGTCGTGCCATCTCAGGGTGTTGGCTGCGGATGTGTGCCCACGTCTCTTCCTTCAATACGACTCGTCGGCCGTCGGGATCGAGAACTTGAGCCAGTGTCTGCGGTGTCAGTGAACGTCTCCGCCGTCGGGGCGAGCGCATCGCGGTAGAACTGTACGAGCCCGCGAGCGAGGTAGTCGACTGCGTGCGCGATTCCTCGCCGCTCCTCCTCGCCCGACAATGGTCGCTGCTCCACGCCGGGAAACGACGCGGCAACTGTTCCCGCCATCCGAAGAGCGACGCACACATCCGCTGCCGATATCTCAACGATCGCGCGACGCGCCTCATCTAGCGTGATGGCCGTCGGAACCTTGGTGAATGGAGTGATACGCATACTCGCGACCTTCGCTGGTTCGACGCCGCGGAGCACGGCGCCCCGATGACGAGCGTGCGCGTGCACTGGTAGCTCGTCGTGGCCAGGTTCTGGCGGGGTCACCCCCAGCCGCCCGTAGTCGCGAACGAGAGTCGCGTTCGCGCGGGCGATGGATCCCTTGCCACGGGCAGCCTGCCGGTACGACAACACATTCGACAGCTCCCGCGTCGCGATGTCGGAGTCGAAGTAATCGAGCAGCGCCACCTTCACAGCATCCGGGCCGAGCGGGAAGCCTTGTTTCGCGAGCAGCAGCGCCACGACCTCCTTACGCCGGTGGCGCTTGAATAGCCTCGCCGCTTCGGCGACCCAGCGAACCTCATAGACCGGGATCGCGTCAGCGAGACCCGGCCGCCAGCCCCGGACCCGTTCCGGCGAGCGCGGGATTAGCTTCCAGTACCGCCAGCGACGGAGTTGCCGCAACTCGACGATAACTCCGTGGTCGCGCGCGACTCGCTCACAGACCGCGACATCCCGCATGAGTTGGGAATCATACCTGCCCTCGGGGATGGAACAGAAGATGCGGCGGCACGCGGCATGCTCGCCGCATGGACGCGATCGACGAGCTCCGCATCCGGCTCCCGACCTCCCTTGCCGTAGCCGTGCGCCGCGTCGCTGCGCACGAAGAGAGATCCATCTCGGCGGTTGTCCGCCGGGCGCTCCGGCAAATGCTCGAGCTCCGCGACGAGATTGCTCGAGCGGAGCGTGAGGCCGCGCACGAGCCACGCTCATGAAGGCGGACGACGAACGCCGCCCGGAGGCGGCGCCGAGTCTTCCCGCCCCCAGTGTACCGGGTGGGCGCCCGCGGGTCTGCGTCCCGGGCGATTTGCAGCAGGCGGCCGCAGAGGCGTGGAGCGCCGTGGAGCGCTGGCGCTCCGACACTGACTCTTCCCGCTTCCTCGCGCGGTTCGGCGGCGTCCTCGTCTGGCTCGAGCACGCGGACGACGGCGCGCTGGTGACGCGGCCGCTCGACCGCCGCCGCGTGATCGCGATCCTCGCGCGCGCGGCAGACTTCGGCCGCCCCGACCGGGAGGGGGAGTGGCTGAGCTCGCCGCCCCCGCGGGTCGTCGCCGACGACCTCCTCGTCGACGCTTGCCCACCGCTGCCGGTCCTGGAACGCATCGTCGAGGTGCCCGTGCTCGCGCCGGACGGCACGATCCACGAGCGGCGCGGCTACCACGCGGACACGCGCTGCTTCCTCGCGCCAGCGGACGGTCTCCGCGTCCCGCCCGTGCCCGCCGAGCCGACGGCGCGGCAGCTCGCACGAGCCCGCCGGCTGCTCCTCGACGAGCTCCTCGGCGACTTCCCCTTCGCCGGGCCGCTGGACGGCGCCGCTGAGCGGGCGCACGCCGTAGCCGCCCTGCTGCTGCCGCTCCTCCGCGGCCTGATCGTCGGGCCGACGCCGTTGCATGTCCTCACCGCGCCGACGCCGGGGACGGGCAAGACGCTGCTCGCCGACACGCTCATGACGCCGCTCCTCGGCCACCGGCCGCTCGTGAAGATGGCCGAGGCGCGCGACCCGGACGAATGGCGGAAGCGGCTGACGGCGAAACTACGCGCGGCACCCCCCGTTGTCTGCGTCGACAACGTTCAACGGCTGCTCGACAGCTCAGCGCTCGCGCTCGTGATCACGACCGGGGTCGCCGAGGACCGGCTCCTCGGGCTGAGCGAGATGGTCGAGCTGCCCGTCCGCTGCGTCTGGCTCTGCACCGGGAACAACGTCACGTTGTCAGCCGAGCTAACGCGCCGCGCCGTGCGGATCCGGCTCGACGCCGGCGTCGAACTCCCCGAGCTGCGGACCGGGTTCCGGCACCCCGATTTGCTCCGCTGGGCCCGCGAGCACCGCGCGGAGCTCGTCTGGGCGGCGCTCGTCCTCGGCCGCGCCTGGGTCGCAGCCGGATGCCCGGACGGGCCGAATCCGCAGCTCGGCGGGTTCGAGGAGTGGTCGCGGGTGCTCGGGGGGGTCCTCCACGTCGCGGAGGTGCCCGGTTTCCTCGCCAACGTCGACGAGATGCGCGAGGTCGGCCTCGACGACGAGCTCGCCGGCTTCCTCGCCGCGGTCTACGACCGGCGCGGGCGGGCGAACGGCGCGGGCGCAGAGTTCGCCGCCCGTGACATCCTTCGCCTCGCGCGCGAGCATCTCGGCCTCGACGGCGACGACGCCCGGGTGCTTCAGCGGGCTGGCGTCCGCCTCCGTGAGGCCGTCGACCGGCCGCTGCGCGGCCTCGTGCTCCGCCGCGGCGGCCTGAGCGCAGGGACGCGGCGCTGGCGGGTCGAACCGGTCGGCGACGGGGACGCGCGCGCGCGCGTAGGCGGCGGGGAATGACCCGGACCACCCCCACCACCCCCACCAGGTCCGGGTGGTCCGGGTGGTCCGGGTCTTCCGCCCCCCCCGTGTGTAGCACCAAGGACGCCGAGGGTCTGCTCGCGCGCCTCGCTTACGTCCGGCGGAGCGGGACAGGTTGGATGGCCGCCTGTCCGGTCCACGAGGCAGATGCGTCGTGGCACCGACCACAGGACAACTCGCTCTCGATCGGAGTCGGACGGGACGGGCGACTCCTCCTCCACTGCTTCGCCGGCTGCTCGTACGAGGCGATCGTCGCCGCCCTCGGGCTCAGCGGCGCGGAACTGCGCGCGCCGACACCGCACCGGGGGACGGCTCCTCCTCCGCCGTCGCGGATCAGGCTGCGCGACGTTCAGGCGGCCCACGTCTACGTCTCCGCTTCTATTGACCGGCTGCTCCGTTCGCCCGCGGGTGGGCACGCGCTCGGCTACCTCGCCGGCCGGTTCGCGATCGACCGTCCGGCCGCAATCGAGCTCTTCCTCGGCTACGACCCGGGCTCGCCCTCGATCGAGCGGCCCCCCTTCTGCGGGCTCGCTTTCCGGACGCCGCGACTGATCGTGCCCCTGATCGCAGCCGGCGGCTTCACCGGCTTCCAGGGCCGCGCGCTCGGCGTGCAGGAGCCGCGCTGGGTTGGCCCGAGCGGCGCCGGCTGGGGACGAGTCGGCATCCTCGCCCTCGGCCGGTCAGGCCCGGTGATCCTCTGCGAAGGCCCCAGCGACGCGCTCGCCGCGGTCGGCGCCGGCTACCCGGCCGCGTTCGTCCGCGGCGCCGGTCTGTGCCGGAGCGCTGCCTCGACCCGCCGCACGCTCGCGCCTCTCGTCGACGATCTGCAGTCCCGGACGGTGATTGTCGCCGGGGACGGCGACGAGGCCGGCCGCCGCTTCACGCGAGAGGCCGGCGCCTTCCTGCGCAGCGTCGGGATGAGTGTCCGAACGTGCGATCCCGGCGACGGGCTCGACCTCGCCGCGATCGGGCAACGGCAGGGGTCGGACGCGTTGCGGGCGCTGCTCGAGGAGGCGCGCCGTGGCGGCTGAGCTGCGCGGCCTCGACCCGGCCGCCGCGGCGCGGCTCGTCGTCGCGGTCGGCGCCTACCGCGCCCTGCACGGGTCCGGGCCGAGCTGGCGGCAGGCGGCCCGCGCCGCCGGCTGGCGCTGGCGCGAGACGCGCGACCATCCGGGCGGCCCGCTCCGCTCGGACGAGCTCGCCGACCGCATGCACGCGCTCCGACGCGCCGGGCTGATCACCTTCACGCGCGAGCCGCGCTCGCTCGCGGTCACGCCGGCCGGCCGGCGCTGGGCGCTCGCGACGCTCGCCCATGAACGGGCGCAACAGATGGACGGCTCGGGAGGCGCCGCCTGATGGCCGCGCCTGGAATGAAGGGGGTGAGCTCGCTCCCGGCGCAGGCCGGGTCGGCGCCTCCCCGGCCGCCCGCCTGCCCGTGCTGCTCACGCCCAGTCCCGCCGCCGCTCGAGCCGCTGCCGGCGCTCGTGCTCGGTCAGCTCGACGTGGAGGGGCCGGCGTCGAGCCGCCGGCTCGCGGGCGCGCTCCATCGGCGCGCCGCCGACGTCCGCGGCGCGCTGCACGAGCTCGCCGCTGCCGGCGTCGTGCGGCTCGAGCAGCCGACCGGGTCGACGCGCTCGCAGCGCTGGACGGTCGTCTCAGAGGCGCGGGGACGCGGATGGGACGCGCACGGTGGGACGAGCGGAGGCGAAGACGGCTTCGCGGTCGCGGGAGCGGTTGTCGCCGCGCTCGCGGCGCTGACGGGCTCGGGCGGCTGGCCGCGGCGACTCGTCCTCGCCGCCGCGCTCGCCGCGGCGCTCGTGCTGCTCGGTGGACTCGCCGCGCGAGAGGGAGCGGCGCGTGCCTGAGTGCCGCCGTTGTGGTCGGGTGCTCGCGACGTGCGAGCTGCGCCGCACAAAGCTCGGCTACGTGTGCAAGCCGGGCGGGCTCGGTGATCGTTGCACGCTGCTCGCTCGCGAGCGCCGACGTGAGCAACGCCGAGCGGGACGAGCAGCCGCGGCCGCGCAAGTGGCGCTCGAGGAGCGCGAGTCGTGAGCCGGCGGCCTACCTGCCGCATCCCGAGCTGCCGCGACGGCGCCGTCTACGCGGCCTCGTCGGCGCCGTGGCGGGTCTATTGCTTCCTGCACGCGGTGCGGCTGCTCGGTCGTGTCGGCGAGGGGGTGCGGTTGCGGCCGCTCGAGGCCGAGCCGCCGCGCTGCGAGCACCCGGAGCATCCGGTCGAGCGGCCGCGGCCGGCGACGGTGCTCGTCGTCTGGGGGCCGCGGGTGGGGAGGCGGAGGATCCCGCCGCTGCCGACGCTTCGTTGTCCCGAGCACGGGCGTGAGCTCGTCGCGCAGCTCGCGGCCGAGCCGAGTTTGCGCGTGCGGCGGCTGCCGCTCGGCTGGACGGCGGAGCCCGACCGTTCCCGGCTTCCCACCTGGCGTGAGCGGCGTCGCATGGCGGGCCGAGCGGAGAGCGACGCGGCGTGAGTCGGTGGATTCGTTCGATCGAGGACGGGGAGCTCGTCCGGCGGAGGCTCCGGCGGAGCGAGTCCCGGTTCGTCGTCGTGATGGTCGACGATGGCTTCGCGATCGCGGACGCGGGCGAGGTCGTCCTGTACACGAACGAGCGCGCATGTTGGGATCTTGCCCGGTACTTGAACGCCCTCGAGCCCTCGCGGCGGCAGCTCGACGCGCTGCTCGGTGAAGGCGAGTACCGGCGCCTGCTACGTCGGATCCGTCCCGGGTTGCGCTTCGCCGACGTCTGTCATCGCTGCGGCGCATCGATGGCCGAAGGCGCGCCCGCGTTCTGGCATCCGTTGACGGGCGTCGTCAGGCACGTCGGCCGTTGCCCGCGGCCGGCGATCGCACCGGCAACCCGCAAGCCGCGGAAGGCTGCCTGATGGCTCGGGCGGAGCGTGAGAAGGGGAAGCGCGGCGAGCTCGAGGTCGCGGCGATCCTGCGCGCGCACGGCTTCGCCGCCCGCCGCGACGGCCGCCTCGACGCCGACCTCGTGCACGACCTCGACGGCTACCACTTCGAAGTACGGCGCCGCGAGCGGCTCGACTTGCCGGCGTGGACGCGGGACGCCGAGAGCGCCGCCGCCGGCCGTGTCCCGGTTGTCGCCTACCGACGCTCGCGGGAGCGCTGGTACGCCGTCCTGCCGCTCGCTGACCTCGCCCACCTGCTCGCGCTCGCACGCGAGACACGAGGGACGACATGAACGGCGGCGCCCGCACGGTCGACGAACTCCGCGGCCGGTTGCAGGCGGCGTTCGCGCCGGACGTCGTCGAGGCGCTCGAGCAGCTCGTCGCGGAAACGGTGCGCCTCGAGCTCGACGCACGGACCGAAGCCACGAACGGCCGCCGCTGGCTGACGGTCGCCGAGGCGGCGGAGCGGTTGGGCTGCACGACGGATGCTGTCAGGATGCGGGTCGCGCGCGGCCGGCTCGAGCACCGGCGGCAGGGCCGGCGCGTCTACGTCGCCGCGAGCGCGATCGACAACCTCGACTGAGAGGACGTACGATGTGTCCAACGTCAACAAGAAGCGCCGGCGCGGCTTCCACCGCCCGGCGCGTGGACACAGGAGGTTAGCTCTCCCATGTCGACCGCATCATCCCATGGCGCCGCGTCGCGCCGTCCTGTCTTCAGCGGCAACCGCCGCGTCCCCGGCCTCTACGCCCGCACGCTCGCAAGCGGCGCCACCGTCTATGAGGTCGCGCTCCGGCTCGGCGGCAATGTGCGGCGCCACACGCTGATCGCGAAAACGAAGACCGACGCGATCGTCGAGCTGCGCGCGTTGCAGACCGACTACGTCCGCGGCGAGCAGCATCGCTCGCCGGCCGCGGCGGTGACCGTCGCCGAGCTCGCCGCCGACTACCTGACGCACCTGGAGACGAGGGTCGGGAGCCGCGATCCGCGGCGACGGCGATCCGGCCGCACGGTGGCGCTGTACAGGCAGCGGCTCGACGACCACATTCTGCGAGAGCTTGGGCAGCGGCCTGCCGCCGAGTTGAGCGTCGTCGACGTGCGCCGTCTGATCGACGTACTCGGCCGCAAGAGGCTATCGCCGAGCACGATCACGGGCACTGTCAACGTGCTCTCCGGCCTGCTCCGCTTCGGGGTCAAGACCGGCGCGCTCGAGCGCAACGTCGTTCGCGATCTCGACCCTGACGACCGGCCCGGCGTGACGCGCGTGAGCGAGCCCCGCTACCTCGAGGCCGCCGAGCTCGCGCGGCTACTCGCGGCGCTCTCGGACACGTTCCGGCCGCTCGCCGCGGTGTGCGCGTTCGCCGGCCTGCGTATCTCGGAGGCGCTCGGCCTACGCTGGCGCGACATCGACCTGAAGGCGCGGACGCTGACCGTCTCGGCGCAGCTCGCTGCCGACGGGTCGCTCGTCCCGGTGAAGAGCACAGCGAGCGCGGCCGCCGTGCCGATCGTCCCGATGCTGTTCGACGAGCTGCAGGCGCACCGGCACCGGCAAGCCGGCCGCAGCCTCCGACGCGTCCACCGCGACGCGCTCGTATTCGTCACCGCACGCGGCAAGCCGCAGAGCCGCCGCAACGCCCTCCGTGCGATCCATGCCGCCGGCGACGCGACTGGACTCAACGACGGCGGCCGGGAACGGATCGGCGTGCACGACCTCCGGCACTCGTTCGTCGCGATCGCGCTCGCGGCCGGCTTCACGCTCCCCGAGGCGGCCGCGCTCGCGCGACACGCGAACCCGCGCGTCACCGCGACCGTCTACGCGGGACTGACCGATACGGCCCGGGCTGAGCTCGGGACGAAGCTCGCGGCGGCCTTCGCCGGCTGAGGAGTTCTGCGTCGTCGACTTGGCCGTCGGCGTCCCTGGTGGCATGGTCCGGGTGGTCCGGGTGATTTCCCGCCGCCTACGCGCGGGAGGAGACCCTCGGCGTCCTTGGTGCTACATACGGGGGCGGCGGGATGACCCCGGGTCCGGAGCCCGTCCTTGCGGGATCACGCGTGGCAACAATGGCAACGCTCGCTGTTCGCTCAGGTTCGGTCGCGTTCGGAGGCCAGTCGCAGAATCCCTGCAAACGACCGGTTTGAGCGAACAGGAGCGAACGGGCGCGAACGTCTGCCGCGAATCGACAAGCTGGGGGTCACTGGTTCGAGCCCAGTACCGCCCACTACGGAGAGCCCTGCTGATAACCGGCTTTCGTCGTCTCAACGGCAAACGCCATGTCAAGGCCAGGCGAAAGGTGGACCAGTTGCGTCGGTCGAAAAGTGGACCATCTGGCGGGTGTGAGCTCTTCCGCGGCCGGGAGGGCGGCGAGGCCCGTAGCGCCGAGCCGGGCTTCCACCCGGGTGCGCGGCGTCTTGACGGAGTCGCGGTCGGGATCGAGGCGCCGTAAGCCCGTTTGCGGCGATTGCGAGCGGTTGCCTGGGGTGATCGGTCAGGCGTTTTCGAGCCGGTTTGGGCCGGGGCGGGCGTCGAGGTCGTTGCCCCGGAGGCGGTAGCTGTCGCCTTTGCGGGCGAGGATTTCGGCGTGGTGGAGGAGCCGGTCAGTCGAGCATCGCGGTGGCGACGGCGTCGTCGCCGAAGATCTCGCCCCAGGCGCTGAACGACCGACCAATCACTCGGGGGCGCCTGAGCCTCCTCTCCGTCCACGTCTCCGTCTCGAGCAGCGGATGCGTCCAACCACCCGGAGAACCCTCGAAGCCTCTATGCGGCACCAGCCTCGGCCGGTGACCCGCGACGCCAGACCGAGGCAGCTCCCGACGGTTCCACTTCATGCCGCCCCGACCCGCGAATGCCAGCCTGGATCCGTCGCTGCTCCGGACAATCCGCTGCTCAAGGCCGAGAGGACAACCCATCCACCGAACCGCACCTGACTGTTTGCTCCGTATCAGAGGCCGAGTACGAGCATGAGCGCCTCGTCGATGGCTCGCAGCTCGTGTGCCTCGAGCCGCCCTGCCGATCGACCGAGCCTTGCCGGGTCGACAACGGTCGTCTGCTCGACGAGCACGCGCGTCTTCTCGCCTGCGAGCGTGATTGTCGGCCGAAAGCTTGCAGCGCGGGCGCTCGTCGAGGTGGGAGACACGAGCAGCGTGCTCAGGTCGAGGAACTCGTTGGCTTGCACGACGACCGCGTAGCGGGCGCGTCGTTGCTCGTGCCCGCGCGCGCCCCGCGGCGGCGGGAGCCGGAAGACCTCCCCGCGAACCATCTCAGTCCGTCGCGCGTGGTGCGAGCTGGGCGAGCTGTTCGCGAACGACCCGCATCTCGTCGCGATCGCGCTCGTCCGCCGCGAGCATGCGCACCTCGTCACGGACAGCTGATCGGAGCCGGCGCCGCGCCGCCGCCTCGCGCAGTGCCATGCGCACCGCCTCCGAGTCGCTGAGCTCGCCCGCGCGGACGACCTCGAGGGCGGCCGCCGCAGCGTCGTCGAGGCGGACGTGCAAGGAGCGAGCCACAGCCGAATCGTAGCACAAAACGTGCTACGGAGGCGCCACGCCAGGAGCGCCGTGCCGGCTACGCGAACGATTCGTCAGATTCCGACCGAGGTCGTGCTCGACACCGGCAACGGGGGGCCCGAAGAGTGCGCGCTCTCGCTCGACAACCTCGCCTATCCGTCGAGCGAACGAGCGAGGTCTGTCGGGCGCTCGCGCTCGCCTCCGGGTGCAGTCAGACCCCGGGCGGCGGAGCGACAAGCTCGACGGGCGAGCGGTTCGCGTTCTACCCGGTTCGGGCCATCTCCGAATTCTCGCGCGTGCGGGGATTCGTCTGTCTCGAGGGCGTTCCGGGCGTCGCGCGAACCGCGAGACGCGGCTGGCCTCGTCAGTCGTGGCAGTCGACGGCGATCTCGAGCGCCTCGCAGAGCTCGCGCATGCGGTCGCCGCTGAGCACGGTCCGATCAGCAGACGCCGCAGACGCGGGATCGCCGCGTCTCGGGAGAGCACGACCACCGGCCGGCGCCCGATCTCCGGAAGTTCACACCACCAGACGTCGCCGCGCCCCGAAGCGCCGTCACGACGAGCCGGTGGCCGCCCGGAAGGAGGCGAGGTCTCCCCACTCGTCGGCCTCGTCGAGTGGGTGCGCATCATAAGCGGCATACGCAGCGTCGAACTCAGCTGCGCGCCTGCGAGCCATCAGCGCAGCGAGCGCTTCGTCGATCAGTGCCGCATCGGCAAGCCCTGAGCACGCCCGGCGCGCGCTCGCGAGCAAGTCGGCATCGACCGTGGTGCTGATCCGCGTCCGTGCCATGCCACCATCGTACTACGGACATGCCATAGCAGCCTTCGGACCGTCGGACGCGGAACGCAGGCGCATCGAGCGGCACGACGGCGCGGCTCGCGCAATACCCGGTTCGGCTCGAGCTGAGGCGCCGCGACGCCTGGTCGAGCAGCACGATCCCGGTCGAGGCTCACGCGCGGTCGGCGACGGCATGTACTCGGCCCGCGGACGACGTCTGACCCGGCCGGCCCGAGCGGCGCCGCGGCTCGTCGGCGGCGGGGCGAGACACGGCGTCCCGCTGCCTGAGTAGGGTGCCTTCCGATGCTCATCGCCGCCGACGAGGACCGGCAGGCACGGGAGGTGCGGCGGCAGGTGGCGCGCCGCCGCTCGGCGCTCGTCGACGCCTGGAACCTGAGCGACGAGCTGGTCCTGGTCGGCGCCGGGTCGCCGGTGCCCATCCCCGGGCGCCGCGATCGCACCTATCCCTTCCGTGCGCACCTCGAGTACCTCTACCTGACCGACCGCGAACGGCCGGGCGGCGTGCTCGCGTACGACCCGAAAGAGGGGTGGGTCGACTTCGTCACGCCGGTGACTCGCCAGGAACGGCTCTGGGAAGGTGCCGTCGACGACGAGTCGATCGACACCACCCCGATCGACGAGTTGCCGGGCTGGCTCGAGCGGCGCGGGGGGCGGCCCCTCGCGATCCTCGGCGCCACGTTCGACCGGGCGCCGGCGCACGACGAGGCGCTCGCCGAGCAGCTGCGCCGGGAGCTCAACGCGCTGCGCCGTGCAAAAGACGAGCTCGAGATCGAGCGCATGCGCTTCGCCGAGCGCGCGACTGCGGCCGGCTTCGCGAAGCTCGTCGAGCTGATCGAGCCCGGCAGGACCGAGCGGCAGCTGCAGGTCGAGCTCGAGGCCGAGTTCTTCCGCCACGGCGCCGACGACGTCGCCTTCGACACGATCGTCGCCGGCGGACCGAACGCCGCGGTCCTGCACTTTCGGCCGACGCGTCGCGAGCTGCAGGCCGGCGAGCTCGTGCTCGTCGACGCCGGCGCCGAGTACCGTGGCTACGACAGCGACGTCACCCGCACGTACCCGGCCTCCGGCGAGTTCGCTCCCGAGCAGCGCGAGCTGCACACGATCGTGAGGCGCGCGCTCGCGACCGCGACGGAGCGCTGCCTGCCGGGCGCCGAGTTCAGGGACGTCCACCGAAGCGCCCAGCTCGTCATTGCCGAAGGGCTCGCCGACGTCGGCCTGCTGCGCGGAACGCCGGAGAGCCTGGTCGAGAGCGAAGCGGTGTCGGTCTTCTTCCCGCACGGCATCGGCCATCTGGTCGGCCTCGGCATCCGCGACGCGAGCGAGGCTCTCCCCGGTCGCGAGCGCGACGAGTTTCCGCGACTCCGGCTCGATCTGCCGCTCCGCCCCGGCTACGTCACGACGATCGAGCCCGGGATCTACCTCGTGCCGGCGCTCGTCCACGACGCGGAGTTTCGTGCCAAGCACCCGCGGGAGGTGAACTGGGACCTGGCCGAGGCGATGATCGGCTTCGGCGGTATCCGCATCGAGAACGACGTCCTCGTCACCGCCGACGGCTACGAGGTACTGACCGCGGACGTCCCGGTGTGAGAGGCGGCTGCCGGCCGCGGGCGGCTGCCACCGCGCCGAGCCGTACGCCGCGACCGCGGCCGCCGGCGCCACGTCGGAAGCGTGCCTGCCGCGGGCGCGTTGGCAAATGCGGCGCGTACACCATCTTGGGCGAGTCGAGGCCGCAGCGCAGGCGAGGCCAGCTCCGCGCGCTCCTGGGCCGCGGTGCGCTCGCTCCGAGGCCGCGGCGCCGACGGGCAGCGCGATCCCGTCGCCGTGGGTTCGAAAACCCACCGCCGGGCAGAAAACACTCGTGCCGGCGGTCGCGACGCACGGCGGACGTCCTGATCCCGATGGCGGAGGAAGCCGCCGAGGCCGCCGGGCGCTATCTTGCCGAGCACGGCCCAGACGTGCTGAGGCGACGGATCGTCCCGAAGCTCATCGAGGCTTTCAACGACGTGAAGTAAGCGAGGTGGGCGGGTCGCCGGAGACGAACGTCGTGCGACCCGCCGCGCAAGGAGGTGCAGATGGCAGCCGAAGACGAAGCGACCGAGAACCAGGAAGGCCAAGGAGCGGAAGACGAAGCAGCGGCCAAGGAGATCCTCGGCGCCAACGATGAGGAGCAGCCGGGTGGCGAGGACGGCGGTCGAGCCAAGCGGCGGGCGATCCCCAGCCGGCGCACGACGTCCGGCGCCGCTCGCAGGACCGCCGGCGCTCGCCGCTCGGCGAGGTCGTCGCGCTCGACGGCGAAGCGAGGCGCGGTCAAGACGGGCTCGGCGGAGAAACGCGCCGCCAGCACGACCACCGCGCGGAAGAGCGCGGCCGGGAAGAGCACGGAGCGGAAGCGCACAGCGAAGAAGAGCTCAGCGAAGAAGAGCACGGCGCGGAAGAGCACGGCCCGGAAGAGCTCGGCGAAGAAGAGCAGCGCGAAGACGAGCACCGCGAGGGGCCGCTCGGGCTCGAGCTCGACTCGGCGGAAGTCGACCGGCGGCGGCTCGTCGCGGACGTCGCGCGGGACGTCCTCGTCGAGGCGCAAGTAGCTCGACCGCTACCGGCCCGAAGCTCGCCGCCGCCGGCGGCGTGGGCGAGGTGCGGCGGCCCAGCGCCGCCGGCGTCGTCGTGTCGAAGGCCGGGATCGTCGACGCCGGACGAGCGCCCGCCCGCGTCAGGCGAGATGCGCGACCGTCGCGCCGTTCGACGAGTCCGGCTGCTGGCGCGCGACGAGGCTGTGCGCGGCGAGCTCTTCCCTGACAACCGAGCGAAGCGCGCCCGTGCCGCGGCCGTGGACGACGCGGACGGTCTGGTGCCCCGCGAGCGCCGCGGCGTCGACGAACGCGCGCACCGCCTCGCGCGTCTCCTGCGCGCGCAGGCCGCGAACGTCAAGCTCGTCGGGGGTGTCGCCCGTGGCGCCGGCGAGAACGCGAATCGCGGGATCGGGAGGGATCGCCGCGGCTGCAGGTCGCGCCGAAGGCCGCAGGCGCGCGAGCGGGATGCGGAGCCGGAGGCCTCCGGGCGCGAGCACTTCGGCCGTTGTCTCTTCGATCGTCGCGATCGTGCCGTGGACGCCGTCGGGCGCCTCGACGGGATCGCCGACCGCGAGCGGGACCGGCGACGTGAGCGGCTCGAGCGCGCGTAGCGCGCGCTCGGCGCCGGCGGCACGCTCCGCGGCGGCCCCGAGCCGTCGGTCGCGCTCGCGCTCGGCGGCGGGGGCGGACGATCGCCGGCGCTCGTGACGCCGGGCGGCGCGGATCTCGGCGCGGAGCGCGCTCAGCTCCGCCCGTGCCTCGGCGAGCTCGCGCTCGGCGGCGGCGACGGCGGCTCGCCGCTCCGCGCCGGCGGACGCGCGCACGCGCTCGACCTCGCGCGCGAGCTCCGCCTCGCGCAGCCGCGCGTGCTCGAGCTCCCGTGCGGCTGCCGCCCGCTCGCCCACGGCCGCGCGCAGGTGCTCGGCGGCCTGCCGCTCGGCCGCCTCGGCCTGGGCGACGAGCTCGCCGACGCGCAGCCGGTCGGGCGAGATCCGGTCGCGTGCAGCGCGGACGACGGCGGGATCGAGCCCGAGCTGCGCTGCGATCTGCAGCGCGTGCGACGTGCCGGGACGGCCGACGACGAGGCGGTAGAGCGGCGCCTGCGTGTCGGGATCGAAGCCGGTGGCGGCGTTCGCGGCCCCGTCGAAGGCGCTCGCCCATTCCTTCACCTCGGGGTAGTGCGTGGTGACGACCGTCAGCCTCGCCTGCCGCGCGAGCCGCGCGAGCAGGGCCTGCGCGAGCGCCGAGCCCTCGACGGGATCCGTCCCCGCGGCGAGCTCGTCGAGCAGGACGAGCGACCGCTCGGTCGCCGCGTCGAGGATGGCGACGATGTTGCGCACGTGCGCCGAGAACGTCGAGAGGCTCATGGCGATCGACTGCTCGTCGCCGACGTCCGCGAGCACGTTGTCGAAGATCGGCAGCGCCGCCTCGCGCGCGGGCGGCCGCAGCCCGGCCTGATGGAGGAGCGCCGCCAGGCCGAGCGTCTTCAGCGCCACCGTCTTGCCGCCCGTGTTCGGGCCGCTGACGACGAGCACCCGCAGCGCGCCGAGGTCGAGGTCGATCGGGACCGCCGTTCGCTCGTCGAGCAGCGGGTGCCGCGCGCCGAGCAGGCGCACCTCGGCCGACACCTCGACCTGCGCGCCGCGCCACGCCCGCGAGAGGGCGCCGCGCGCGAGCGCCAGGTCGAGCTCGCCTGCGGCCGGCACGAGCGCCTCGAGTCGGTCCGCGTGCGCGCCGGCGTGCGCCGAGAGGTCGCGCAGCAGCCGCTCGACCTCCTCGCGCTCGGCGCTCGCGGTCTCCGCGAGCGCGTTGCTGAGCTCGACGACCGCGAACGGCTCGACGAAGAGCGTCTGCCCCGAGCTCGAGGAGTCGTGAACGACGCCGGGCACCCGCGCGCGCGCCGCCGCCTTCACCGCGAGCACCGGCCGTCCCGCACGCTCGGTGACGAACGTCTCCTGCAGGGACGGACGCAGCTCGGCCGAGCGCGCGACGCGCGTGATCTCGGCCCGCACGCGCTCGCGGCCGCGCCGGAGCTCGCTGCGGAGTCGACGAAGTTGCGGCGAGGCGTCGTCCCGCAGGTCGCTGCCCTCGTCGTCGACGCGGCGGTCGATCGCGGCGGCGAGCGACGCGAGCGACGGCTCGATCCGGGCGGCGAGCGCCTGCAGCCGCGGCGCGAGGACGCCGCCGTCGTCGAGCCGCCGTCGCGCCTCGAGCGCAACCGTGATCGACGTCGCGAGCTGCCGCAGCTCGCTCGGCGCCAGCATGCCGCCTCGCGCCGCACGGGCGGCCGCGTCGCGGACGTCGGCCACACCCGCGAGCGACGGCTCGGCCGAGCGTTCGATCAACGCGACCGCCTCGCTCGTCAGCGCCTGCCGCTCGGCGATCTCGGCGGGATCCGGCGACGGCAGCAGTTCGCGCGCGAGCGCGGCGCCGTAGGCGCTCTCCGTCGTCCTGCTCAGGCGCTCGAGGATCGCGTCGAGCTCGAGTACAGCCAGCGCGTGCCGGTCCATCGCAGCCAGTCTGCCTCAGCAGGCGACAATCTCGTGGCATGGACGCCGTTCGGATCGACAAGTGGCTGTGGGCGGCTCGCTTCTTCAAGACGCGCGGCGGCGCGACAACCGCGGTGCTGGGTGGGCGCGTGCTTCTGAACGGCGCGCGCGCCAAGCCGTCGAAGGACGTGCACGCAGGCGACAGGCTCGAACTGCAGGTCGGGCAGACGCGCTGGACGGTCGTCGTCCGCGGCCTCGCCGAGAAGCGCGGCCCGGCGAGCGCGGCGGCGGCGCTCTACGAGGAGACGCCCGAGTCGGTCGCGGTGCGCGAGCAGCGGGCGCTGCAGCAGCGGCTCGCGGCGCCGCTCGGCGCCAACCTCGGTGCCCGACCGACGAAGCGCGACCGCCGCCGCCTCGACGCGCTGCGCCGCGCGAGCCGCCGCTCGTAGGCCGGCCTGTAGCAGCCGCTCCGCTGCGACGGCCTGGACCGCGGCGCCAGACGGGAGTCCGACGTCGTCTCGACCCCGGAGCTGAACCGAGGGCGCTGCGGCATGGAAACGGGCGGGGTCCGGCCGTCGACGCGGCACCCGTGGCCCGTCGGCGACGCGCCGCCGCGCGGCGATCGCGGCGCCGGCGGCTGCGCCTCGTGCGGGCCGCGGCCGAGGCCGGCGCCCGCGCGTCCTTGCGCCTTCGCACCGTGTGCGACGATCGGCGCGATGACGCTCGCGCGGCTCGCGTTCCCCGCACCGCAGTGGCGCTCGAACCGGTAGTCGCTCGATGCGTGCGCGTGAACCGCTCGTCGTCTGGCTCCTGTTCGCCGTCGTCGCGCTCGAGATCGTCGTCACGTACTCGCGTCTCCCGGCTTCCGAGCTCTACCACGTCACCGGCAGCGGCGTCCTCGGCGGACTCAGCCGCGTGCTCGTGTTCCTGAACTTCCCAGTCGCGCTCGCCGCGATCGCGACCCTCGCAGTCTGTTACGAGCGATTGCCCGGCCGCGGGTGGCGCGTCTTCGCCGTCGTCGCCGCCCTCTTGTCCGCGCTCGTTTTCTGGCCGGGCGTCGTTTCCCAGGCCGATCTCGACGCTCGCTGGGTCAACGTCCCCGCTGCGGTCGGCGTCGCCCTTGCGGCCGCCGTCACGCTGAGTGCGCAGGCGGTTGCCGTCCCGGCCGTAGTCGGCGACCGTGTGCGACTAGCGCTCGCGACGCTGGCGTTGCTCGCAGCGCCTGCGTGGCTTGCCGCCGACCTCGGCTTCTTCCTCGACGGCGTGCCGCTGCTCGGCCGCCTGTACCTGAGCGGCGAGTACATGAAGCAGCGAGCGGGGCTGCCGCCGTTTCCGCCGGCGGTCCACCACGGTCACCACCACGGTATGGACGGAGTCCTGCTCGTGACCGCCTCGCTGCTGCTTTCGCGTCTACTGCCGACGATTCGCGGACGCGGGCTTCGGCAGGCGACCGCGGCGTACCTCGCGCTGATGCTCGCCTACGGCTTCGGCAACGTGGCGAACGACTTCTGGCTCGAGCAAGTCGTCCGGCGCCGCTGGACGAGCTGGTCGGTGCCGTCGGTCCTCAGCCCGCAGCTCACGTGGGCATGGGGGCTCGTGGTTGCAGCAGCAATCGTGATCTGGCTCGTCTGGTTCCGCGGCGAGTCCGGCGGTCTCGTCGTTCTCGGCCGTCCGCCCGCGCCCCCGCCTCCCGCAGTTGGGGGATGGCGTCGCGGCCCCGGCCGCCGATGAATCAGTTGTCTCTCCTCGCACGTTCGGAGCACTGCGGCCATGACAACCTCCGTCTTCCGATTCGCACGCAGCCGGCGCCTGTCTCGGCGATTCACATCGTGAGCGCCACCCAGAATCCGTGGCCCCCGATCGGCCAGCTCTTCATCGAGAGGTACCGGCTGACGCCCGCCGAGCTCGAGGACGCACTCGAGGAACAGGAACAGACGGGCGAGCGACTCGGCGAGATCCTCGTCAAGCGCGGCCGCATCTCCCGCATCGACCTCGCCGGCGCCCTCTCGGCGCAGTGGGCGTTTCACGGCAACGGCGGCGCGCAGTCGACGCGGAACGGCGCGGCCGTGCAGAGCCCGGCCCCGGCGCCGGTCGCCCAACCGGCGCCCGTCCCCCTCGCTCCCGCACCGGTCGCCACGCCGCCGGCGCCTCAGCCCGCTCCCGTGCTGCCGGTCCCCCCGGCCGCGCCGGCCGAGCACGAGCGCCGCTGCGAGGAGCTGGAACGCCGCGTGCAGGAGCTGCAGAAGGAGCTCCACGCGACGCGCAAAGAGCTCTCCCACGGCGCCTCGCGGCTTGCGGCGTGCGAGGGGCTCGCCGCGCGTCTCGCGCAGGCATGCACGAGCCTCGGCGCGCACGTCGACGCGCAGACGCGCGAGCTCGAGCAGCTGCGGGGCGTGGCGGCGGAGGTCGAGGAGCTGCGGCGCCTGGCGGCGGAGGTCGAGGAGCTGCGGCGCCTGGCGCCGGAGGTCGAGCAGCTGCCGCGTGTGGCGGCGGAGGTCGAGCAGCTGCGGCATGTGGCGGCGGCGGAGGTCGAGCAGTTCCGCCAGCTCGCGGTCGAGCTCGAGCAGCTGCGCCGCGTCGCGGCCGATCAGGCGACACGGATCAAGAACGCGGCCGGCGCCCTCCTCGGCTGACGGTCAGACGAGGCGTCGCAGGAGGCGGGCGAGAGCGGCGCCGATCGTGACGAGCAGGGCGACCCCGGCAACGCCGAGCAGGATCCCGGCCGCCAGGACGACGACGTCGCGCAGGATGATCGAGAGCGCGATGACCACCGCGCCGAGCGCCGGCAAGGTGTCGAGACCGGAGAACGGCGGCGCGAGCGCGGCGGCGACGGCGAACGCGATCACGACGAGGCCGAGCAGCCGCATCGTCACGCCCTGATCGAACAGCCAGCCCGCGCGCGGGCGCGAAAAGCGTTCGACCTGGCGGATCCGGCGGACGATGAACGGGATCGCCTTCTCCGTCGTCGTCGCGCCGAGCTCCCGCCGCTGCCAGCGCGCGGGCAGCCAGATCGTGCGCCGGCCGAGGACCATCTGCGCCGCGAGCAGGACCGTGATCGCCTCGAACACGTGCGTGACGCCGCCGGTCGGGACCGGCAGAGCGGGCAGGAACATCAGGAGAATGATCGCGACCGCGAAGCCCCGCTCCTCGAACACGCTCCCGAGCGCGCCGAGGGTCTTGTCGCCTCCCTCGCGGAGCCACCGCTCGAGCTCGTCGCTGAAGGCCGTCGCGGCTGCGTCCACAGCCGTATCTTCGCGGCATGTCGGCCTCGATCGCGGGTGCTCGCGGCGCAGGTCGCGACGTCCGCGACGCCTGCGCCAGCCGCGGGTGCATGTGGTCGTGGATCCGGCGCGCGAACGCGGCCGGCGCTCGTCGCCCCGCGGCCGAGCAAGCGCGGCTGCTCGGTCGACGGCGTGCCCGGCGCGGCGGCCGACGCTGCCCGTCGACGGCCTCAGGGGATCTTGATCGTGAAGACGACGCTCGCCTTCGACTCCTTCGCGTCGAGCCACGTTCCCGTCATCTCGCCGTACGCGCCCTGGTACTTGCCGGTGCCGCCGAGAATCGCGGCGCGGAAGGTGTTCGAGGCGGGGAAGAAGCGGAACGCCTCCTGCAGCTGACTCGCGCCGAAGTCCGTCTCGCCCGAGCACGTGAACTGCTTGCCGGCACCGTCGGTCTCGAAGCAAACGGCGGTGCCGTTTCCGACCACCGCGCCGGACGCGCTGTGGTGGACCTCGCTGAAGAGCTCGAAGTCGCCGGCGCTCGGACCGCCGTTGCGGTCGGCGTCGACGTTCGTCACCGCCGTCAGGTTCATCGTCGTCTTGATCGTCGTCGTGGTGCCGGCCGCCTTCGGCGCCGCGTCGGCGAACGTGGTCGTCGCGATCACCGCGACGGCCGCAGCGGCCGCCGCGGCGAAGATGGTCGTGCGCATCGTCTCGTTCCCCTTTCCTCGAAGCCGGTGTCAGTGACGTACCTTACGATGCCGGGGTGAGCGCCCCGCGCATCGGCATCCTCGTCGTCGCGTACAACGCGGTCTCGACGCTGGCGGACGTGCTCGACCGCATTCCGGAATCGTTCCGGCCGTCGATCGAGGTCGTGCTGGTGAGCGACGACCATTCGACTGACGAGACGTACGAGACGGCGCTCGAGTACCGCGACTCGAGCGACGCGCTGCCGCTCGTGGTCGTGCGCCAGCGGCGCAACCTCGGCTACGGCGGCAACCAGAAGTTCGGCTACCGCTGGCTCGCCGAGCACGGGATCGACGTCGCCGTGCTCCTCCACGGCGACGGCCAGTACGCACCCGAGGTGCTGCCGGAGATCGTCGAGCCGCTCGTCGCCGGGCGCGCCGACGTCGTGCTCGGCTCGCGCATGCTGACCGCAGGCGGCGCGCGCGCAGGCGGCATGCCGCTCTACAAGTACGTCGGCAACAAGGTCCTGACGCGCTTCCAGAACCGCGTCTCCGGCCTCGTCCTCTCCGAGTGGCATTCGGGCTACCGCGCCTTCAGCCTCGCCGCGCTCGGGCGGATCCCGTTCGAGGAGAACAGCGACGGGTTCGACTTCGACACCGAGGTCCTGCTGCAGCTGTACGACTCCGGCGCCCGCATCGTCGAGGTGCCGATCCCGACGTACTACGGCGACGAGATCTGCCACGTGAACGGCCTCGCGTACGCGAGGGACGTCAGCGTCGACGTCGTCCGCTATCGGCTCGCGCGGCTCGGCTTCGGCGCCTCGCACCTCGCGCGCTGGGCGAGCGCGTACGAGTGGAAGGACGCGCCCGATGCGAGCCACCGCGTCGTGCTCCGGCTCGTCGACGAGTTCGGCTCCCGCCGCGCGCGGGCGCTCGACCTCGGCTGCGCCGGTGGCCAGCTCGCCGCGCAGCTGCGCGCGCGCGGCCACACCGTCGTCGGCGTCGAGGCGTCGCCGCCGCCGGGGACAGCGGACAATCTCGACCGGCTCGTCGTCGCCGACCTCGACCAGGGCCTGCCGGCGGAGGCGGCCGAGGAAGGGCCCTTCGACCTCGTGCTCGCGCTCGACGTCCTCGAGCACTTGCGCGACCCGGCCCGGCTGCTGCGCGCCCTGCACGACGCCTGCGCGCCCGACGCGATGCTCGTCTCGAGCGTCCCCAACATCGGCCACTGGTATCCACGGCTGCGGATCGGGCTCGGGCGCTTCGACTACGACCGGCGCGGCATCCTCGACGCCACGCACCTGCGCTTCTTCACGTGGCGGAGCTTCGCGGCGACGGCGGCGCGCTCGGGCTGGCGGGTCGACGAGCGGCGCGTGACGGGGCTGCCGCTCGAGGTGCTCGGCTGGGGGGCGGGCCCCATCGGCGAGACGTTGCGGCGGATCGACCGGCTCGGCCGTGCTGTCTGGCCGTCGCTCTTCGCGTACCAGTACGTCGCCGTGCTGCGGCAAGACCCGGCGTGGGCCTCCGTCGAGTCGGCGCCCGTCAGGTCGACGGTCGTCGAAGCGTGAGCAGCGCCGGCAGTGCCGTCGCACCGACCGCGACGCCTGCGGCGAGGCAGAGGACGACGACCGGCGCGACCCGCGACGCGGCGAAGCCGCCGCCGTAGAGCAGCTTCGGCCCCTCGTGCTGGACGAGCAGCCAGCCGAGCAGCGCGACGACGGCGCGGGCGGCGTCGACGCGGCGCAGCGGCAGGCGCCGGCGCTCGACGGCGGCGCAGGCGACGGCGAGCGCGAGCGGCACGAGGAAGACGAGCAGGTCGTACCAGTTCCCGGAGAGCCGGAACGCGTTCCGGTCGAGCGGCGCCGGGCCGAACAGGCTGAGGATCGTGCCGGAGAAGTTGCCGGTGCCGATCTCGTGGAACCAGTTCGCGACCGACTCCGAGTAGCCGAGCGGCGGCGTGATCGTCGCCGCCACCATCTCGACGGCGGAGATCGCCGCCAGCGTGAGCGTCGTCAGCGGCATCAGCCGGTACGCGGACGCGAGCGCGAGCGCGACGAACGGCAGCGCCGGGATGATCTGGCGCGGCCCCGGCGAGGAGCCGCCGAAGGCGGTGATGTACGACGCCTCGAAGAGCAGGAACGCGAACATGACCGCCGCGATGACGACCGCCTCGAACCGTCGGCGGCGTCGGTAGAGCGCGACGACGCCGACGAGCCCGAGGACGAGCACCGGCGTCGTCCTGACGACGCCGACCGGAGCGAACAGGATGTCGACCAGGCGCCGGAAGCTGGGAGCGGTGAGGAAGAGTGAGCTCGTCGAGCCGAAGCCGACCGTGCTCTGGTACGAGAGGTGGAACGGCGACCCGAACGCGGCGCGGTTGTAGACGAGCAGCGGCACGAGCGCGGCGAGCGCGCCGCTGCCGAACGCGAGCGCCCGCCAGATCCGCTCCGGTCGGGCGAGAGCGGCGAGCCCGAGGATCGCGGCGACGATCGCGTTCGGGAACTCGGTCGTGATCGAGTAGCCGGCCAGGACGCCGGCGGCGACCAGGTGGGCGAGGCTCGGTGGGCCGCGCCGCTCGAGCCAGAGGAGCGTGAACGCGCCGAAACAGAGGAGCGCCGAGAGCATGTGCGAGAAGAAGAGCGTCGCGAACGGCAGCACGAGCGTCCCGAGGCCGAGGATCACGACAGCGATCGTCCCGCAGCCGGGCTCGAGCGCGTTCGCCACCCGCCGCACGAGGAAGAGCAGCACCGCCGTCGGCAGGACTACCGTCCAGAGGCCGAGGAACCAGAGCTGGCCGCTGTCGTCGACGCGCGGCCGCGCCTCGCCTGCCGCCCTCATCAGCTCGTATGCGGGCAGGTTCGCGAAGGCGAAGCCGGGCGCCTTGTTCGAGTACGTGTGACCGCGGTAGACGGAGATGTCGCCGGTCGGATACCACTTGCCCGTCTCGTAGCGCGTCCGGTCGATCGTCGTCGCCCCGTCGGCGAGGGCACGCGTCAGCGCGTAGTGCGAGTTCTGGTTCCAGCCCGGCCCCTGCATCAGCGTCGCGTACGCAACCGCCAGGCAGAGGATCGCGGCGGCGCCGAGCGCTGGGCGGCGGAGCACGGCTCGCACGCGCGACAATGTATTCCCGATGGCGGCGAGACCGGAGGTGCTGTTCGTGTGCGTGCACAACGCCGGCCGGAGCCAGATGGCGGCAGCGCTCCTGCGACTGCGCTCGCACGGCCGGATCGACGTACGCTCGGCGGGCAGCGAGCCGGCGGACGCACTCCACCCCGCGGTCGTCGAGGCGATGGCCGAACTCGGCGTCGACCTTCGCGACGCGGCGCCGACGCGGCTGAGCACGGACGCGGTGCGCGACGCCGACGTCGTCGTCACGATGGGCTGCGGCGACGCGTGCCCGGTCTACCCCGGCAAGCGCTACGAGGACTGGCAGCTCGACGACCCGGCAGGCCGTGACCTCGACGAGTGCGGCGGATCAGGGACGAGATCGACGCACGCGTCCAGGCGCTGGCTGCCGAGCTGGTCGGAGCTGCCTCCCAGCGACGGGACGAGTCTGGAGCCTAGATGCAGCCGTCGGTATCGCTCGGATCTCCGTGGTCGTCATCGTCGCCGTCGCCGGCGTCCACCGCAGCATTCTCGGTGATCGTCAGGCCCGGAGGACAGCCGTCGGCCTGATCTCCGCCGAGAGATGCCGCTGGGCCGACCGGTCCCCGGGGAGCTCGGGCCGGTCGGGACATTCGAGCTCTTCGACGCGCTCGACGGTGCAGATGTGACCGAACCCGGCGAGGTCGGTTTCATGATCAGAAGCTGCGGTCCGCCGTTCGAGCCGCGCTCGAGCGGGAAGTAGACGAGGTGCGTGCCCGGATCGACGGCAACGGAATGCGCCTTGTCGGCGAGAAAGGAAAGACCAAGCCTGCGCGCACCGTGTGCGGTTTCGGCGAAGACGGCGACGGTGCCGCTCTCGGCTGAGACGTAGAGCCGCCGCAGCACGGGATCGAACGCGAGTACGTCAGGGGACGTCCCGACGCCGTAGGCGCCGGTGAAGTTCATCGTGCGCAGGTCGAGCGTCAGCAGCGTCGCGTTGCCGTCACACGTCACAAACGCGAGCCGGTGCGGCGAGTCGACGTAGAGGCTGTGATCGTTGGCGCAATTCGGCACCGACAGCCGTCGCACGATTCGGTTCGTGCGCGGGTCGATGACGGCGATCTGGTCGCGGGTCTGGACGTCGACGAGGATCCTGCCGGAGCCGGCGTCGTACTGGACGTTGCCGGCAGAGCCGCCGAGCGGGATCGTCCCGATTCGCTTCCCCGCCGCACTGATGACGGTCTCGACGCCGCCCGACTCGTCCGAGACGAAGACGTGCCGCTCGACCGCGTCGTAGGCAAGGCCGTCCGGATACTGGCCGGCCGGCGCACGCGCGAGGATCTCGCCGCTGTGCGAGTCGATCGTCAGCACCTGGCGTGCGTTCGTCGCCGACGCGTAGACGCGTCCGAGCGCAGGCACGGCGATCACGCCGTGCACGCCCGGTGCCGGGATCGCCTTGACGACCTTGCGGCTCCGGGTATCGAAAGCGAGCAGCTGATCGCCGTCCATGTGCGAGATCCAGAGCCGGCCGGTACTCGGGTCGAAGCTCGCGTAGTCGAACCTGTTTGCCGGCCCGGGCAGCGCCACCCGCACGACCTCCGTCAGCGGCAGGCCGGCCGCCGACGCCGCTGCGACCCACACGGCGACACACGCAGCCGCTGCTCCCGCTGCGAACACGGAGACCCTACGGGTATGCACGAGCCCTCACCTGGTCCTCAAGTAGCCCGCTTCTCCGCCTCCGACATGGTCGTCGACGCTGCACGTAGTAGACATTCCCCTTCAGCTTGAACGCGACGCTTAGCTTGGTCGATCGACCGGGCGCGACTCGAGCGACGGTGATGATGCGTCTCGGAACGCCTTCCTGGACAGCCCTCCGCCACCGCCGCCGCGACCGTCTGTGTTGTCAGCGGGCCGCCGACGAGGCCGTGCCCAGATCCCGCGCGCGAGCGATCCAGCCCGCGATGGGCGTCGGCCAACATGTCCCGCACCCGCGCTACGAAGACGCCGTCCTGCGGCTCCGGCACGTTCATCTACTGGCTCCACGGGCCTTGCCGCTCCCGCGCAGGGTTCTCGGAAACGAGGACGCCAGCGACCTCGTTGCGCGCACGCGCCTTTGACGTGCGGCGGGCGGGGTCACCGCGGCGCTCTGACGAGGGCGGTCCAGCATGTCGGCTCTTGGGAGGGAGGAGATCGCCGGATCACCTCGCCGCACACCTGTGATCATACATGATTGTGAAACCGCGGTTGCGCAGGAAAGCGACCAGTGAGGCGGTCTTGCGTCCGGCCGGGTGTCGCGCGATGATGGTGGTGTGAAACCGCGGTTGCCGGAGAAGCCTCGGAAGCAGTGGGTGCTGCTCTTGTTCCGGCTTCCGCGCGAGCCGTCGACGCCGCGGATCGCCGTCTGGCGGAAGTTGAAGGCGCTCGGGGTGGCGCAACTGCTCGACGGAGTGGTGGCGCTCCCGCTTGGCTCGCGTAACCGGGAGCAGCTGGAGTGGGTTGCGAGCGAGATCACGGATGCGGGCGGGGACGCGACGATCTGGATCGGCCGGCTTGCGTCCACGGCGCAGGAGCACGAGCTGATCCTCCGCATGCAGGCGCTCGTCGCCGCCGACTACCGCGCCCTGATCGGCGAAGTCGAGAACGTGCGGGCACAGCCGTCGGGCCGGCGGCGCTCGCTGGGCCGGGTGCGTCGTGAGCTGCGCCGGATCCGCGCGCGTGACTACTTCCCACCGCCCGAGCGTGAGCTCGCGCAGCAGGCAGTGGACGAGCTGGCGATCGCGATCGAGGAGGTGCTCGTATGAGATGGGCCACGCGCGCGCACTGTCACATCGACCGCACGGCCTGCGCGTGGTTGATCCGTCGCTTCATCGACAACGATCCGGAATTCGTCTACGTCGACGATCCCGACGAGGTGCCGGGCGACGCGACGCCGTTCGATATGCCAGGGGTTGAGCTCTCGCACCACCATGGCAACTGCAGCTTCGAGACCTTTCTCGAGCGCTACGAGCTCGACGATCCGGTGCTCTGGGAGATCGCCAAGATCATCCACGAAGCCGACCTCGGCGACGAGCGGTACGACGCACCCGAGGCGGCCGGGCTCGACGTGCTCCTTCGCGGCCTGGCGATGCGCTGCAGCGACGACGAACTGATCGTGATCACGGCACCGCTCTACGACGCGCTCTACGACTACCACCGGCAGGTGCTCCTGCGCGGCCGCATCCCCAGCTGACCCGGGACGCGCGGCGGATCGTCGCGGCGCAGGCCGCGCATGCGTTCGCTTACGGTCTCGGCTCGGTTCTCGTCGGTGTGACGCTCGCGCGGCGCGGATTCTCTGGAACCGAGACCGGTGCCGTCCTCGCTGCCCTCCTCGCCGGCACTGCGGGGGCCTCGCTCCTGCTCGCTCGCTACGGCGACCGCGTCGGTCGGCGCCGGTCGTACCGCCTCCTGTTCGCCGCAATGACGGCGTCGGGCGACGGCTGCAGGCAGGCTCGGCGCGAAGCCGACCGCGGCGAGGAAAATGTTCGCGGACCGCCGCCGCCGTCTACACGAACACGGCCCGCTACGTGACGCGGCCGGTCGCGCCGCTGCTCGCGGGCGTGGCAGCGCGCGCCGCTTTCGGCGCGCCGTTCGTGATCGCCGGGCTGCTCAAGTCGCTCTACGACCTCAGCCTCTACTCGATCTTCCGGCGCGTGCCGGTCGAGAGCACGTGAGCCGGGCTCACCGGACGACGAGGTAGCGCGCGAAGCCGTTCTCCGAATCTTCCGGCTGTCGCGAGTAGACGTAGATGTTCCCCTTGAGCGGCAAGGTCACCCTCATCGTCGCCGTCTTCCCGGGCCCGAGGCGCGGTCCGAACACCTGCCGCTTCGCGCCGCCGAGCAACGACAGGTCGAGGCTGAGGTCGTGGTAGGCCGACGGGTCGGCATTCGTCACCTCGAAGGTCACGGTGCCGCAGGTCAGCGTCGGCGTGGACAGGTCGATCGAATTCGTCGTGAGCGTCACCTGAATAGTCGTCGCGGTCGGGCGCGTGCACGGATCGACGACCGTCAGCCACCCAGTGGCGGTCGCACCCGGCAGCACCGTGTACTCGTACGCGCGCCGCTTCGTGAGCGTAAGCGGCAACTCAGCGCTCTTGCCGGCGGCAATACTCGGCGTCCTGTGACCCGCGACCGAAACCGCGTGGGGTCGCGTCCCCCGGTTGCGGACCCGGAGCACAGCCGGGCCGATCGGCACGGTCGCAGGCGAGATCGTCGCCGACGACTCCGTGACCGTGATCGTGATCGGGTGCGTCGCGGCCGTCGCCGACGCAGGCGACAGAACCGCCAAGGAGACGGTGGCGACGGCGAACGCCGTGCGACTAATCCGAGCCGAAGCGAGCACTAGGTACGCACCCTCGGCACGAACGATATACGCTCGGTAACCGCGGTTGCAACGTCTGAATCGGCCGAAGGCGGAACCGGAGGACGGATTGTGAGGGCAAGCGCAGACGCTGCGGTTCCGAAGCTCCGAGTTTCGTCATCGGTCGCGGCTGCGTCCCTGGTCCGCGTCGACGCCACTCGCCCTGATGCCGAGCTGGGGTGCCGTTGCATCCTTCGCCACGCCGGAGGGGAGTTCTTCGTCGACGCGCCCGGCACGGTCTTTCCGATCAGCTTCGAGGACACGGGCTCCGGGGTCTTCGCGACGGCGGTCGCCGCCATCGTCCTCGGCCTCGGTCCGTTGGGAGCGAGCGCGGTCGCCGCCTTGCGCTCGCAGCCGGCGTTTGTGGCCTCTCAGCGCTGCTCGTCGACATCTACCTCTACTGAACTGGACCTCGTAACCACGGTTGCCGCGGTGCTGATGGGAGAGCCGGCCGATGATCTCCACACCGAGCCGGGCGACTTGCTCGACGAGCACCAACACTGACCGATCGCCGGCTCCCGCGAGGGCCCGACGGCCGTCCGCAGCTCCTCGTTTTGGAGCCGACGCGCGGATAGCGCTCTATAACTGGCACTGTGTCCGGGGCGAGGATGCATGCCAGGCGCGGTTGACGGAGACCGGGTACTCGTCGTCGACGACGACCCGCTGATCGTCGACGCGCTCGCGCTGGCCTTCCGCTACGAGGGCTTCGACGTCGCGAAGGCGACGACCGGCAACGACGCGCTCGCGATCGCCGGTGTCTGGGGCCCGCACCTGATCGTGCTCGACTGGGCGCTCCCCGACATCGACGGCGTCGAGGTCGGCCGCCGGCTCCGCCGGGAGGGCTCGGACGCCGCGATCCTCTTCCTGACCGCGAAGGACACGCTCGAGCACAAGGTCGAGGCCCTGCGCGCCGGCGGCGACGACTACGTGACGAAGCCGTTCGGGCTCGAAGAGATCATCGCCCGCGCGCATGCGATCCTCCGGCGCGCGAGAGGGCTCGTGCCGGGGTCGGTGCTGCGTTTCGCCGACCTCGTCCTCGACGAGGAGAGGCACGAGGTGTTTCGCGGCGAAACACCGATCGTGCTCACCCCGACGGAGTTCGCGCTCCTTCGCTACTTCATGCTCAACCCGCGACGCGTGCTCTCGAAGCAGCAGATCATCGACAACGTCTGGGAGGACGACGCCGACCGGGCCCGCCCGAGCCGCGTCGAGACGTTCGTCAGCTACCTACGCTCGAAGCTCGATGCCGCCGGGCCGCCGCTGATCAGGACCGTCCGGCAGATGGGCTACATGCTCGACGACGCCGGGCGCTGAGCGATGACACTGCGCACCCGCCTGACGCTCGGCCTGATCGTGCTCGCGGCCGCCGGCCTCGTCGCGACCGACGTGGCGAGCTACATGTCGCTGCGCGGCTTCCTGATCACCCGCATCGACGAATCGCTCGACAGCGCGTTCCACAGCCTGACGACCGAGCTCCCGGTCGGGAAGACACAAGGCGTGAGCCCGTCGACGATCACGACCTACGAGGGCGGCGTCATCCCGGGCGACTGCGTCCAGGTGCGGCAGCTGAACGGGCAGGTGATCAGCTCGCGCTGCCTCAAGCAGTACGGGCAGGCGACGTTCCCGCCGCCGCCGCGCTACCCGCGCCGTCTCGGACTGCCAGCGGCGCCGAGCCCGCTCGTCGGGTCGAAGGTGCGCTACCTCACCGTCGCGGCGGTGCGCGGCGGCGGCCACTACCGCGTGCGCTCGTCGATCGAGAAGGGGCAGCCGAACTACGCGCTGCTGATCGCGACGCCGCTCACCGGCGTCGAGGGGACCCTGCACCGCCTGCTCGTGATCGAGCTCGTCGTCACCACCGTCGTCCTGCTCGCGCTCGGAGCGCTCGCCCTCTGGCTCGTCGGGCTCGGTCTCAAGCCGCTCGTCGCGATCGGCGACACGGCGAAGGCGATCGCGCGCGGCGACTTCTCGCGCCGGGTCGAGCACGCCGACGAGCGGACCGAGATCGGCCGGCTCGGGCAGCTCCTGAACACGATGCTCGGCCAGATCGAGAGCGCCTTCCAGGCGAAGGATGAGTCGGAGCTGAAGCTGCGGCGGTTCGTCGCCGACGCGTCGCACGAGCTGCGGACGCCGGTGCAGGCGATCCGCGCCTACGCCGACCTGCTCTCGCGCGCGGCTGCTGCCGGACCCGACGATCTCGAGCACTCGATCGGCGGCGTCAGGCAGGCCTCCGAGCGGATGAGCGCGCTCGTCGACGACCTCTTCCTGCTCGCGCACCTCGACGAGGGCCGGCCGCTCGCGCGCGACCCGGTCGACTTCGACGAGGTCGTCGCCGAGGCGGTCGAGGTGGCGCGCGCGCTCGAGCCGGAGCGGCCGATCGTCGTCGCAAGCACCCCGTCGACGGTGCTCGGCGACCGGAGCCGGCTCCGGCAGCTCGTCGACAACCTGCTCGCGAACGCCCGCGCCCACACGCCGCCCGGAACGCCGGTCGAGGTCGAGCTCGCGCACCGGGGCGGGACCGCGGTCCTCCGCGTCGCCGACCGCGGGCCCGGCATCGGCAGCGAGAGCCTCCCGCACGTGTTCGAGCGCTTCTACCGCGCCGGCGCCCCGCACGCCCGGCCGGCCGGGTCGGGGCTCGGCCTGGCGATCGTCCTCGCGCTCGCCGAGGCGCACGGCGGCACGGCGAGCGTCGGCTCGGATGAGGGAAAGGGGGCGACGTTCACGATCACGCTGCCGCTCGCGCCGGTCGAGCACGCCGCCCCGAGCGAGGCGTCGGCGCCGGTTGCCGGGCCGGTCGGCGGCAAACCTTGAGAAACGCTGGCAATGCCCAGGGTCTTGCCAAGCGCGGACGCTACCGTCGCGCCAGCGACAGAAGCTGGCCTATCCGGCACGTCTTCGGGGAGGCGGATCGACCGGAAGCGGGCGGGCGGCGGTGATCATCGCCCCCGCCCCACAGCTTCTCGCTACCCGGATCCTGCGGTAAGCGGCTGATGGTCTGGTCGGCGGCGGTTTCGTTCGTCGTCGGTGGGCTTGGGGTCGCGTGGTTGGTTGTGATGGAGCGTGGCGGCGTGGTCGCTGTCTTGGTCGTCGGTTCGAGGGGTGG
>DASRGD010000047.1:0-11987 GCA_035651195.1 Gaiellaceae bacterium
CGCGCACGTTCCGGGTCGCGAAGCTCTAGCGAGCGAACGCGCAGCGGATCCGGAGCCCGTACCCGGGCGGGCTGTCGGCCTCGACGCTGCCGCCGGCGGCGACGACCACGTGCTTCACGATCGCGAGACCCAGGCCGGTGCCGCGCGACGCGCGCGCCGAGTCGGCGCGCCAGAAGCGCTCGAACAGCCGCGGCAGCTCGTCCTCGCCGACGCCGGCTCCGTCGTCGCTCGCGACCAGCACGGCACCATGCGACCCGTCTGCGGCTACCTCGAGCGTGAACGTCGCGCCCGGACCGGCGTAGCGGATCGCGTTCTCGGTCAGGTTCTCGGCGACGACGCGCAGCATGCGCGGCCGCAGCGGCAGGTCGAGCGCCGGGTCGCCGCCGGCGCGGAGCGTGATCCCGGCGCGCCCGGCCGCCTCCTCGTGCTCGGCGACGACCTGCTCGAGGATCGGCAGCGCGTTCGTCCGGCCGAGCGAGACGATCTCCTGCCCGCTCTCGAGCTCCGCCAGGAACAGGATCTCGTCGATCAGGGTGCCCGCCTGCTCGACCTCAGCCCGCGCCTGCTCGAGCAGGGCCGGGACGTCGGCGCCGTCGAGCTCGGCCGAGTCGAGGAGCGCCATGATCCGCGCGAGCGGCGTCCGCAGCTCGTGCGATACGGCGGCGGTGAAGCCGATGCGGAGCTCGGCGAAAGGATCGTTCACCGGATCGTCACCACTCCGACACGAGCTGCACGCAGCGCACGGCTCTATCGTAGGAGGCGTGGCGAAGATCCTGATCGTCGAGGACGACGCAGTGATCGCCGACGGGATGGCGCGGCATCTCTCGGCGGCGGGGTTCGAGCCGCTCGTCGTCGGCCGCGGCGAGCTCGGCCTCGCGCGGCTGCGGTTCGAGAACCCGGACGTCTGCGTGCTCGACCTGATGCTGCCCGAGCTCGACGGCTGGCGGCTGATCGAGACCGCGCGCGCGGAAGGGATCGGAACGCCGATCGTCGTCGTCTCGGCGCGCGGCACCGAGCACGACCGCGTGCACGCGCTCGAGATCGGCGCCGACGACTACCTCGTGAAGCCGTTCTCGATGCGCGAGCTCGTCGCCCGCGTCGGTGCCGCCGCACGCCGCGGCGTCCGGCCGGCCGAGGAGCGCCGCGGCGAGCCGATCGAGATCGAGGAGCTGCGCATCGACCCGCGCGAGGTGCAGGCGTTCGTCGGCGGCCGGAGCGCCTCGTTGACGCCGACCGAGTTCAAGCTGCTCTACACGCTCGCGCTCGACCGCGGGCGGGTCGTTACCCGCGACGAGCTGCTGCAGAAGGTGTGGGGGAGACGGGAGACGCACCGCGATCGCACGGTCGACGTCTTCGTGCGGCGCCTCCGGCAGAAGATCGACCGCATCGCGCCGAAGCACTCGTTCATCCAGACCCGCTTCGGCGTCGGCTACAAGCTCGAGCCCGAGCCCAAGTAAGGCCCCGGGGCGAGGGCCTGGGCCGGCCCGCGACCTATAGTCGCGGCGTGGAGTTCGAGCTCACGGGCGACCAGCGCGAGATCCAGGCGCTGGCGCGGGAGTTCGCGGCTGGGGAGATCGCACCGCACGCTGCCGAGTGGGACCGCGCGCACGGATTCCCGCGCGAGCTGCTCGGGCGACTCGCCGAGCTCGGGCTGCTCGGCGTCTGCGTGCCCGAGGAGCACGGCGGCGCCGGCGCCGACTTCCTCTCGTACGTGCTCGTGCTCGAGGAGCTCTCGCGCGCCGACGCCGGCGTCGGCGTGACCGTCGCCGTTCACACCTCGGCCTGCACGCTGCCCCTGCTCGCGCACGGCAACGGGGAGCAGCGGGCGCGGTTCGTGCCGCCGCTCGCGCGCGGCGAGACGATCGGCGCCTTCGCGCTGACCGAGCCCGGTGCCGGCTCGGACGCCGGTGCGCTGGTGACGCGCGCCGCGCGCACCGACCGCGGCTGGCGAATCACCGGCCGCAAGCAGTGGATCACGAACGGCGCCTTCGCAGGCACCTTCCTCGTCTTCGCACGCACCGACCAGGCCCGCGAGGGCGCGCGCGGGGTCTCGGCGTTCGTCCTCGACGCCGAGCACGTCGAGGTGACGCGCGAGGAGGAGAAGCTCGGGCTCAACTCGTCGTCGACGAGCGATCTCGCGATCGACGCCGAGGTTCCGGCCGACCGGCTGCTCGGCGACGAGAACCGCGGCTTCCGGATCGCGATGTCGACGCTCGACGGCGGGCGGATCGGAATCGGCGCGCAGGCGGTCGGGATCGCGCAGGCGGCATACGACGTCGCGCGCGCCTACGCGCTCGAGCGGCGTGCGTTCGGTCAGCGGATCGGCGACTTCCAGGCGATTCAGCACAAGCTCGCCAACATGGCGGTCGAGATCGAGGCCGCTCGGCTGCTCGTCTACCGCGCCGCCTGGGCGAAGGAGAACGGCAAGCCGCACACGGCCGAGGGCGCGATGGCGAAGCTCTATGCCTCCGAGGTGGCGCGGCGGCAGACGGGGGAGGCAATCCAGGTGCTCGGGGGCTACGGCTACACGAAGGAGTTCCCGGTCGAGCGCTACTACCGCGACGCGAAGATCACCGAGATCTACGAGGGGACGAGCGAGATCCAGCGGCTCGTGATCGCGCGCGAGCTCCTCGGCCGTCACGCTTCCGTGACGGTGTCTGACCCCGTCCCGGGCGGCTCGTGAGCACGCGCGAGCGGGCCGCTGTCACACTTCTGTCACGGCGTCTGACCCCGTTTCTTGCTCGTGAGTCGTAAACGCGACGAGCCCGTGCGGCTCAACCGGATCTACACCCGCGGCGGCGATCGCGGCCAGACCTCGCTCGGCGACGCGTCGCGCGTCTCGAAGCTCGACCCGCTCGTCCGCGCCTACGGCGTGGTCGACGAGCTGAACTCGGTGCTCGGCTGGACGCGAGTCGTGGTCGGCGACGAGCGGCTCGGGCGGATCCAGAACGAGCTCTTCGACCTCGGCGCCGACCTGTCGGTGCCGTTCGCCGAAGGCGACGGCCGTCTCCGGACGACGCAGGACCGGGTCGACCAGCTCGAGACCGATTGCGACGAGGCGAACGCCGGCCTGCCGGAGCTGCGCAGCTTCCTCCTCCCAGGCGGCACCGAGGGGTCGGCGCGGCTGCACGTCGCGCGCGCGGTCTGCCGCCGCGCCGAGCTCGAGGTGCTCGCGGCGGCGAGCGAGCGGCCGGTCAATCCGCTGGCGGCCGTCTACCTGAACCGGCTCTCGGATCTGCTCTTCATCCTCGCGCGCGCGCACGCGGGCGCGGCCGAGCAGCTCTGGCGGCCGGGCGGCTAGGAGGCGCCTAGCGTCAGCCGGTCGACGACCTCGCTGACGCGCCGGCCGAGGGAGCCGGACGAGCCGAAGACAACCGCGCTGGCGCCGTACTTGCGGGCGCGCGTCGCGCGCGAGGCGTTGTCGGTGATGGCGACGATCTTCACCGACGGGAAGACGATGTGCAGGTTGTGCACCATGTTGACGCCGTGCCGGTCGACGTCGACGACGATCGCGGCGACGCTCGCGCTGGCGCCGGTGACGTCGAACACGTGTGCGTCCGACGCAACCTGTACCTTTGCGGAGCTCTTCAGGTCGAGCTTCAGGTTGCTGGGCCCGGTCCCGTCGCCGACGACGACCACGCGCGGCCGCGCCACCACCGGCGCCCTCCCGGGCCTGATCGTGACGGGGATCGTGTATGCGCGCCGGCTGCCGTCGGTGACCGCCACGACCGTGAGGCGGTAGTAGGCGGGCGGGAGGTTCGTCGGCAGCTGGTAGCGGATGATGAACGTGCCGGCACGGAGCACGCGCGTCCAGAGGCCGAGGATCCGCTTCTGCGGGTCGCGGAGCGTCGAGGTCACCTGCGACGAACGGCTCATCTGGATCCGGATCGCGACGTAGTGGCGCACGGCGGGGTTGATCCGCCTGCTGCCGACGACGTGCACGGAGAGCGGTGTCCGCAGCGGGCCGGACGCGGTTGCCGGCCCGAGGCCGAGCGTGAAATCGACGGGCGACCCGACGATCGCGTACGCCGGCGCCGCCGGCGACTGGGCGGTGACCCGCTGCCCCGAGCCGATGTTCGTGACGACGCCGACCGCGAAGCCGGCGGCCTGGAGCGCGGCGCTCGCCTCGGACGCCGTCTTGCCGATCAGGTTCGGGACGCCCGTGAAGCCGTACGACGGCGAGCCCCCGCGGCCGGCGCAGTCGGTCGCGACGACGCGGTAGACGTGCGTGTCGCCGCTCGTCGCCGCGCCGACGTCGTATTCGAACGTCTGCCCGCCGAGCGTCTCGACGGTCGTGCCGTCGATCTGCACCGCGTAGGAGGCGATGCAGCCGGTGACCGAGGTGGCCGGGTTCCAGCGCAGCACGAGCTGGCCGTTGTCGATGCCTGCGCCGAGATCGTTCGGTGCGCTCGGCCCCTGCTTGTTGGTCAGCAGCGCGTACAGCGTCAGGTGCATCGTGTAGACGGAGACGCCGCCGCCGGTTCGCTGCGTGTAGCCGTCGACGGTGCCGGGCGGCAGGGACGGCCCCGCGACCGGCAGCAGGTAACGCCAGGTGGCGCCGCCGTCGGTCGACACGGCCGGGACGTCGTCGGGGCCGGCGTTCGGGAAGTCGATCTCGATCGGCGCGGCGAAGCTCGTCACCGGCTGGTGCGTGAGGAGGGTGCGGGCGGTCACGTCGACCGGCGTGCTGCCGCTCGCGAACGACGCACCCGCCGGCGCGCTCACGCTCGCCTGCGGCGTGATCGTGATCACCATCCCGTCGGCGGGGATCGCCGCCGTCGGCCAGCCGGCGGTGAGCTGGCTGTCGGCCGCCCGCAGCGAGCCCGCGGCGTCCGCGGGGTACGCCGTCTCGGAGACGGCCGGGGCAGCGCCGCCGCTCGAGGAGACCCAGATCGTGAAGTGCGTCTCGATCTTCGTGGGCTGCGCGATCCCGTCGCTGATCGTCGCGCTGAGCGTGTACAGGCCGGGCGCAGTCGCGGCGTACGGGATCGTCCACGTCGTCGCGGTCGCGTTCGGCAGGCTCACCGGCGCGCCCGTCGGAGGCTGGACCGTCGCCTGCGTGATCTGCACCGAGCGGTCGAACGTCACCGAGACGCTCGGGCCGACGGCTGCGACGGTGCTGCCGTCGGCGGGACTCTCGGAGACGACGCGCGGCGGATTCGCGCCGCCACCGCCGCCACCGCCGCCACCGCCGCCGCCCGCGACGCCGATCGACCAGCTGTACGTCGCCGCCGGACCAGTGTTGCCGGCGGCGTCCGTCGCCCGCACCGAGAAGACGTGGATCCCGGCGCCGAGCGAGATGAAGGTGTCGGGGCTCACGCAGGCGGAGAAGCCGGCGCCGTCGAGGTCGCACTCGTAGGTGAGGCTCGCGTCGGACGGGTCGGCGGGCGCGAAGCCGAGCGTCGCCGAGGTCGCCGTCGTCGGGTTGGCGGGCCCGCTCGAGACGGCCGGTGCAGCCGGCACGGTCGCGTCGACCGTCCAGGGGCCGTAGCTCGTCGCGGCGCTCGTGCTGCCGGCGGCGCTGACCTGCTCGACCTGGAAGGTGTGGCTGCCGTCGGCGAGCCCCGCGGTCGTGTACGGGCTCGTGCACGCCGAGAACGCGCTGCTGTCGACCGAGCAGAGGAACGTCGCGCCCGTGTCCCCGGTGAACGTGAACGACGGCGTCGTGTTGCTGCTCGGGTTCGGCGGGCCGGCGGTGATCGAGGGCTGGCCGGGCACATGCGTGTCGACCGTCCAGGTGTACGAGCTCGATGCGCTGGCGTTTCCGTTCGAGTCGCGCGCAGTCACCGAGAACGTGTGCGGGCTGTCGGCGAGCGGACCGACGCTGGTCGGGCTCGTGCACGCGTTCGCCGGCCCGCCGTCGAGGCTGCAGCGGAACGTCCAGCCCGGCTCGGCCATCGAGAAGGCGATCGACGGCGTCGTCTGGTTGCTCGGGTCGGGTGGGCCGCTGATCGCCGGCGGGTCGACGTCGACCGTCCACCCGCTCGTGCCGTTGTACGGCTGCGGCGCGCTCGTGTTCCCGTACGCGTCGGTACCGATGACGTAGAAGCTGTGCTGGCCCGGGTTGAGGCCGTTGTAGGTCTGCGGCGACGAGCACGGGCTGTACGCGCTCGCGTCGTCCGGGTTCGCCGGGTCGAGGGCGCAGACGGCCGTCGTGCCCGGCTTGTTCGAGGCGAGCGTGAACGTCGCCGAGGTCGCCGGCGTCGGGTCGGCCGGGCCGGTGATCGTGATCGCGGGCGGGGTCAGGTCGACCGTCCACGTCACGGCCGTCGCCGGGCTGGTGTTGCCGGCGGCGTCGGTCGCGGTGACCGAGAGCGTGTGGCTGCCGGCGCCGACCCCGCTCAGGGACGCCGGACAGGCGCCGGCCGTGCCGCCGTCGAGGCTGCACGCGAGCGCGGCGCCCGGCTCGCCGGAGACGGAGACCGGGGTGCCGGCGCCGGTCGTGCCGCCGTTCGCGGGGCTGGTGACGGTCGGCGCCGCCGGCGGGGTCGTGTCGACGGCGACGTTCGAGGCGTCGCCGAGCGAGCGTCCGGGCGGCAGTGTCGGCGTCGCGCCGTTCGTCGCCGCGTCGCGGATCGCTCCGCCGTGCAGGACCAGACCCGTCGTGTCGAGCTCGCCGGCGGTGTTGTCGCCGGACTGGATCGTGTAGTCGAAGGTCAGCGTGCTCGTCCCCGAGCCGCTCACGTAGGCGGCCGAGCGCGCCGGCGTCGTGTTCAGCGTCAGCGTCGGCGTTCCGCCGGTCGCGTCGACGTTCACGTTCTCCGAGAACGTCGCGCGGATGTGGATCGTCGTGCCGGCGCCGTAGGAGCCGTCCCCGGTCGTCGTGCTGATCGCGGTGACGGTCGGCGGAGTCGTGTCGACCGTCCAGGTCGAGGCGGCGTCGGCATGGTTGCCGGCGCCGTCGGTCGCGCGGATCGTCGCCGTGTGCGGACCGTCGGCGAGCGTCCCGCTCGTGACGAAGTCGTAACCGCTCGTGCAGGCGCCGAACGAGCCGCCGTCGAGCTTGCACTGGAAGGTGACGCTCGAGTTGTTTGCGTCGGTCGAGTCGAAGGAGAAGACGGCGTGGTTGGCGACGTTCGTCGCGCTCGACGGCGACGACGTGACGTGCACCTGCGGCGCGGTGGTGTCGACCGTGATCGTGACGCTGTCGGCGGCGATGCCGACGTTGCCGGCCGCGTCGACGGCCTTCACGTGCAGGACGTGGGCGCCGTCGGCGAGCGACGAGACGGTGTACGGGCTCGCGCAGGCCGCGAACGCGGCGCCGTCGAGGGCGCACTTGAACGTGTCGCCGCTCTCGGTCGTCGTCGAGGCCGTCGACCGCGTCGCGTGGAACGCGTAGGTGAGCGACGTCTGGCTCGTGTCGGCGGTCGTCGTCGGCGAGTCGACGACGGCGCCGGGGGCGACGGTGTCGGCCGTGGTGTTCGTGACCGCCGTCGCCGCGAGCGCGCCCGCCTGGTTGCCGGCGGTGTCGACGATTGGATTCTCGCCGTGCGTCGGCACGGCGTAGGCGACGGTCACGGCCTCGCTGTTTCTCGGGGCCGAGCTCATCGTCAGGACGACGCTGTGCCCCGAGACCGCCGTGCCGGCGATCGACTGCGAGCCGCCGTCGTAGGTGACCGTGAACGAGCCCGCCGCCGGCGCCGGCGTCCCGAGCGCCTTGTCGTAGGTGAGCGTCAGCGACGTGCCGTTGACCGCCGCCGACTGCAAGGCCGGCGGCGTGATCTCGACCAGGACCGGGCTCGAGACGGCGGTCGCGACGTTGCCGACGCGGTCGGTCCCGGTCAGGGTGTAGAGGTAGCACCTGTCGCCGGCCGGCACGGTGTCGGGGCTCGCAACCACGGTCGAGCCCGAGTAGCCGCTCGCCGGGCAGGCGCCCGCGGACGGGGCGAGCGGATCCGAGCGGGTGATGACGTTGCTCGCGATGCCGGCACCGGCGTCGGTGAAGTCCTGCTTCGCGATCGAGACGCTGGTGGAGTTGGTCAGCCCCGGGACCGAGATCGTGCCGCCCGTCGGCGCGGTCGAGTCGTCGTGGACGGTCAGCGTCGCGGCGCCGGAGGTCGTGCCGCCGTCGAGGTAGGTGACGGTCTCGTCACCCGGGTCGGCGGCGCCCGAGGCGAACGAGTACGTGACGCTGTTGCTCGCCGTCTGCTGCCCGCCGGCCGGCGACCAGCCGGAGCCGAGGGCGGGGAAGCTGTAGCTCGGCTTCCCGGCAGGCGTCGCGGTGACGGTGAACGAGCCGCTGCCGGCGGCGCGGACGTAGACGGTGTTCGTGCCTGCCGGGTGGTACGTGGCGCCGGTGACGCCGGAGAAGGCGAGATCGGGCGCGGGCACGACGTCGAACACGCGGCTCGTCGCGCCGGTGAGGCCGCTGCCCGACGCGTCGAGGCTGAAGCCGGTGCCGGCCTGGTCGATCGAGAGGCCGGCAAAGGTGGCGACGCCCGCGACCGCGCTCACCGCGCCACCGCCGGCGAGCGTCCCGCTCGGGCTGCCGGCGTCCTTCGTCAGCGTCACCGTCGCGGTGCTCGCCGTCCGGTTCCCGTGCGCGTCGAGGACCTCGACCTCGACCGCCGGCGTCATCGTCTGCCCGGCGCCGACGTTCGACGGCTCGACCAGGAAGGCGAGGTGGTCGGCGGCGCCGGCCTGGAAGGTCACGCCTGCCGACTGGTCGAGCAGCGTGCCGGAGGCGGTGGCCGAGTACGTGACCGCCTCGGCGGTCCCGTCGGCGACGGTGAAGGTCGCGATGCCGGCGCCGTTCGTCGTCGTCCCGAAGAGCGGCGAGATCGAGGAGCTGCCGCCGTTCGCGGCGAGCGTCACGTTCGCGCCGGCGATCGGGTTCCCGAAGGCGTCCTCGACGGTGACGGTGATCGTGCCGGAGTTGCCGGCGTCGGTGCTGACCGTCGGCGACGAGGCGTGCACCGTCGACACCGCGGCGCTGACGCTCGCGGCGGCGACGGTCACCGGCGCGCTGCCGGTGATCGAGCCGTTCGTGTGGTCGTTCGCCGTGATCGTCTGCGAGCCCGCCGTTCCGAGCGCCGCGCCGGCGCTGAAGGTGTGGACGCCGTGGTCGCCGGCGACGAACGTGTAGCTCGCGGGCAGCGTCGCCCGCCCGTCGCTCGAGCTGAAATCGACCTCGCCCGCGTAGCCGGTCGCCACGTTCCCCTGCGCGTCGTGCGCGGTCACGGTGACGTCGAACGGCTGCCCGGCGGTCTGCGGCGAGCCGGCCGCGGTCGTGACGACGAGGCTCGTGGCAGAGCCGGAGCCGACCGCGAACGGAGCGCTCGTCCCGGCGCTGAGCGCGTCGCCGCTCTGCCTGGTCGCGGTCAGCGAGACGCCGGACTCGGCGCTCGAATACGTGACACCGGAGATCGTCACCGAGCCGGAGCCGGCGGCGATCGTGCCGCTGAGCGTGCCGCCGAGCGTGCCGGAACCGGTCGCAAGCGTGAGCGCGACGCCGGTGTCGGCGGCGACCGACGCGGCGTTGCCGTTCGCGTCCTGCGCCTGCACGACGACCGAGAACGCCGCGCCCGCGGTCGGGTCGGCGCCGTGGTTCACCTGCGTGACCACGAGCCGGGTCGCGACCGCGGCGACGGTGAACGGCGAGCTCGTCGCGGCCGTGAGCGAGTCGCCGCTCGAGGCGGACGCGGTCAGCGCGACGCCCGGCTCGGCCTTGCTGTAGGTGACGCCGGCGATCGTCAGCGAGCCGCCGCTGAGCGAGCCGGTCGTCGTGCCGCCGAGCGTGCCCGTCCCGGCCGCCCGCGTCAGCGTGATCGTCGTCGCCTGGCTCGGCGCCGAGACGTTGCCGTACGGATCGAGCGCCCGGACGACGACCGGGAAGCCGCTGCCGGCGACCGGGTTCGAGCCGCCGTTGACGGAGGCGATCCCGAGCCGGCTCGCGGGAGCCGCGACGACCGCGATCGCGCCGCTCGGGCCGGAGTCGGCGAGCGCGGCGCCGCTCGTCCGCCGGGCGACGAGCGTCAGCGGCTCGGCCTTCGTGTACGCGACGCCTGTCAGCGTCGCCGAGCTCGTGCCGGCGGCGATCGTGCCGGCGCCGCCGCTGAGGATGCCGCCGCCCGACGGCGCGAGCACGATGCCCGTGTCACTCCCGACCGGCGAGGGGTTGCCGTTGGCGTCGAGCGCGGCGACGACGACCGAGAAGCCGCTCCCGGCGGTCACGCTGCCGCTCGGAGTGCCGAGGACGGCGAGCGCGACCGGCGCGCCCGGCACGGTGACGGCGTTGCTCGAGGTGTAGGTGGCGACGTTGCCCGCGACGTCGGCGATCCGGTAGCGGTAGCGGTAGCAGTGGCCTGCGACGAGGGTCGCGTCGGGCGTCGAGACGGTGCTCCACGAGCCGGCCCAGGACCCGCACGTGCCGTTGGCCAGCGGCGCCGAGTCGCGCTCGAGCACGGCCGACGACGCGTCGAGGCCGGAGGTGGCGTCGGAGCCGTCGTCGGTGGTGATCGTGAGCGGCGCCGTCGAGTGGTAGCCGCTCGCGTAGGTGACCGAGCCACCGGTCGGCGCCGTGCGGTCGACGGTGACGTTGCTCGTCGCGCCCTGCGTGTTGCCGGCGTCGTCGGTTGCGATCGCGAGCAGGGCGAGGTTGCCGTCGGCCGGAAGCGGCAGGCTCGCTGAGTACGGCGCGGTCGAGTCGACGCCGAGCGAGACCCAGTTGCCGGTCGTGCAGTTCGTGCTCGTGTCGTCGCAGGCGTAGAACTGCACGTTGGCGACGTCGCTGCTCGTCGTCATCGCCGTCACCGTCAGCGGGTCGGGCGACGCAGCGTTGACGTAGCTCCCGTCGACGGGGCTGGCGAGCGTGACGTCGGGTGCCGTGTTGTCGACCTCGACCCCGGTCACCGACGACGAGGTGGTCGTGTTGCCCGCCTTGTCGGTCGCGACGGCGCGCAGGTCGTAGTTGCCGTCGGCGACTGTCGTCGTATCCCAGACGGCGGAGAACGGCGCTGCGGTCGCGGTCGCGATCGTCGTCCAGGCGCCGGCGCCGGCGGGCGAGCGCTGGTAGGCGACGCTCGCGATCCCGGAGCCGCTCTCGGTCGTCGAGACCGTGAGCGTCGCGTCGTCGGCGAGGTGGGCGCCGGGGTCGGCGAGCGTGACCGTCGGGGCGGTGTTGTCGACGCGGACGCCGGTGAGGGCGGCGCTCGTCGTCTGGTTGCCGGCGTTGTCGGTGACGACGACGCGCAGGTCGTAGGGGCCGTCGGCGAGCGCGGTCGTGTCCCAGCTGGACGGCGTCGCCGTCCACGTGCCGGCGCCGCTCGGCGAGTAGGCGTAGGCGACGGTGGCGACGCCCGAGCCGGCGTCGCTCGTCGTCGAGCTCAGGGCGACGGTGCCGCGGACGTTCGCGCCCGGGTTGCCCATCGCCGCGGTCGGCGGCGTGTTGTCGACGAAGACGTTCGTGATCGGTGCCGAGGCCGTCGTGTTGCCGGCCGCGTCGGTGGCGACGACGCGCAGGTCGTAGAGGCCGTCGGCGACGCCCGTCGTGTCCCAGCTGGACGGCGTCGCCGTCCAGCTACCGGCCCCGCTCGGGGAGTACTGGTAGCCGACCGTGGAGATGCCCGAGCCGGCGTCGCTCGTCGTCGAGCTCAGCGCGACGGTGCCGCGGAGGTGGGCATCGGGGCTCGCCATCGTCGCCGTCGGCGCCGTGTTGTCGACGAGGACGGTACGGATCGCGCTCGTCGTCTGGTTCCCGGCCGCGTCGGTCGTGACGACGCGCAGGTCGTAGGGGCCGTCGGTGAGCGCCGTCGTGTTCCAGCTCACGGCGTAGGGCGAGGCGGTCGCCGTCCCGATCGTCGTCCAGGTGCCGGCGCCGGCCGGCGAGCGCTGGAACGCAACCGAGGCGACGCCGGAGCCGCCGGTGTCCGCCGAGCTCGAGGCGACGGTCAGCGTGCCGGCCGCCGACGTGCCGTCCGCGGGCGCGGTCAGCGAGCCGGTCGGCGCGACCGCGTCGATCTGGATCACCTGCGAGCGCACGGGCTCCG
>DASRGD010000048.1:0-9599 GCA_035651195.1 Gaiellaceae bacterium
CCCCTCGAACCGACGACCAAGACAGCGACCACGCCGCCACGCTCCATCACAACCAACCACGCGACCCCAAGCCCACCGACGACGAACGAAACCGCCGCCGACCAGACCATCAGCCGCTTACCGCAGGATCCGGGTAGCTACAGGCCCGCTCGGCGTTTGTGGTTGCGGTCCGGAAATCCGGCCGCGTGCCGCCCCGGAGCGACCTCGTCGAGCGAAATCAATCTTCGCCGGCCGACAGCGCTGGTCGCGGCACCTCAGGTCTCAGAGCTCGGCTCGGCGGCGAGCAACCTCCGCGCCTCGTCGAGGTCGCCCGGCGAAACGAGGATCTCGACCGGTCCCCCGCGTGCCAGACCCTCTGCGGCGCCCACGGCGACGTTGGTCTGCCGGTAGGGACAGTCGACGCCGTTCGTGCGAAGGAGGCCGCACACGATCTCGGCTTCCGGGTCGGTCGCGACTATCGTCACGCTGACAAGCTCCATCTCGCGGACGCTACCGGACACGCGGCAGAGGTGATTGGCGCATGATGGACGCACCGGGGCCGCGACAGCAGCGGCAGCCGTGAGGCCGTTTGCAATCCTTCGGCGTCCGCGACAGCGAGTCGCTAACCAACAACGAGGGAGGGTCAATCGATGATGAACACAAGACGGAGGGGGGCGTGGCGGCTCACCGCCGCATGTCTTGCCGTCGCCGGCGCAGCAGCCTGCTTGACCGGTGCGGCCTCCGCAGCAGGCGTCTTCTTCGTGTCGCCGACCGGCAGTGACGCGAACCCGTGCACGGCGCAATCGCCGTGCAGAACGATCGGCCGCGCGCTTACTGTGGCCGGCCCAAGCGGTGGGCTGATCCTCGTCGCGCCGGGCACGTACGCCGAGAGCGTCGCGATCACGAGCCGCGTGCTGCTGCTCGGCAATCAGTCGGTGATCGACGCGACCGGCAATGTCAACGGCATCTCGGTCGCCGGCCCGGGAGCGAGCGGGACGTCGATCCAAGGCTTCACCGTCGAGAATGCGAACGCAGAAGGGATCGTCGCGACCGGAACCTCGCACCTGATGATCAAGGGAAACACGGTCGAGCGCAACGACAAGTTGGCGGGAAACCCGACCGGGCCGGTGCAGTGTCATGACAACGGCCCCATCCCCGGCGACTGTGGCGAGGGGATCCACCTCAACGGTGTGACCGACTCGACCGTCGTCAACAACGAGGTGACGCAGAACATCGGTGGGATTCTCCTGACCGACGAAGCGGGGCCGACCGCGCGGAACACGATCGTGGCCAACAACTCGCACGACAACGCCGAGGACTGCGGGATCACGCTCGCGTCGCACAATCCGGCAGCGGCCGGCAACCCGGCGGCTGGCGGGGTCTACGACAACTCCGTGATCGGGAACAGCTCGCGCAACAACGGCGCGGGCGGCGGCGGCGCCGGCGTCGGCACGTTCGCAGGGCCGCCCGGTGCGGCGTCGTACGACAACCGGGTGATCGGCAATACGCTGATCGGGAACAGCGAGGCGGGTGCGGCGGTTCACTCGCACGCGCCGGGTCAGAACGTCTCGGGCAACCAATTCATCGGCAACGTGATCTCCGATAACGGTCACGACCCCGATGCGGGCGCCAATCAGCCGACCGGTATCTCGGTGTGGAGCGCCGTCGTCCCGAGTTCCGTCACTTTGATTGGCAACACGATCACCAACGAGTACTACGGGATCTTCGTCGGCACGAACATGACCGTGAACGGGCTCATCACGAACTCGACCGGCAACGTCACCAAGCCGATCGGCCCGTAAGAGGCCCTGGGGACGGACGGGATTGGCAGCCCGTCCGCCCCGGGACCGTTTAGCCATGCCGCTCGCCTGAAATGACTCACCCGTGAGCGACCATCCGCTTGCCCAACGCGTGCCTAGCTACGTCGCCAACGGCGACGGCCCGGCGCCGATCACCATCGCCGTCCCGCGGGCGGCCGCGGGCGCACAGGAGGCGAGGCCGCTCTTCCTGCGCTGGCTCTGCCTTGCCACGGCCTAGACGCTGCTCGCGGCCGCGCTCGGCGTCGGCGGATTCGCGAGCGGCGTCACCGGCGGACCGCTCGCCGTCACCGTTCTGATCCTCGCCGCGACCGTCACGCTCGGCGGCTACGCGGTCGCGCTCTTCCAGGTGCTCGGCATGATCGGGGCGCTGCTCGGCTACCGCGAGCAGACGCACTCCGCCGCGCTGCCGGACAGCCAGGCGGCAGTGCACGCGCTCACGCTCGGCCTCGGCAACGGCCTCACCGCCACGCTCGCCGGCGTCGTGTGCTCCGTGATCGTCTGGGTGATGTTCCTGCATTTGCAGCACGCGCTCGACCGGCCGCGATAACCGGCCATGCGGGCGCTCCGCTACGCGGTCGCTCTCGTGGTCGTCGTCGACTTCCTCGTCGCGGTCGTGCAGATGCAGCAGGCGATCATCGAGCGTGCGAGCTTCAGGCCGCCGTCGGTGACGACGTTCGGTCAGTACGCGGTGACGCTGAGGCGAGGACGGCGGACGACGTCGACCTGCTCGTGCGCGACCCGCAGGGCTACGTCGCGTGGTACGGGTCGCTGCAAGCGGGACCGCGTGACGCGCGCGGCGACGTCGCCGGCCACGACCTCCTGCAGGCCGACCTCCTGAAGAACGGCGTCGGGGCCGTCGCATGAGCCCCTGGCTCGTCGGTGCGTACGCAGCGCTCGCGCTCGGCCTCGCCTGGGTGCTGATCGGCCGCGGCGGCTGGCGGCGCCGCGTCCCCTTCGTCGTCTGCACGCCCGCGCTCGCGTTCGGGCTCTGGCTCGGTCAGCCCGACGCCAGCGGGTGGCCGAGCGCGGCGAAGGTGCCGAAGCAGGCCGCGCTCGTCTGGGCGCGAGTCGACGAGCCCGACCCGGGGACGGGGAATCGCGGCCGGATCTACCTCTGGCTCGACACCGGCGCGCCCGCGCCGCGCGCATACGAGCTCCCCTACGCCCGCTCCCTGCACGAGCAGGTGCAGAAGGCGCTGCAGTCGGTTCGGCACGGCAAGCCGGTCGAAGTCGCGCGCGTGACGCGCGGACGCAAGCCGGTGCGCGGACAGCGTTCGACGCAGGGGAGCCACGCGCACCAGAGCACCGCAGAGGCGACGAGCACGCTCCGCTTCTACCCGCAGCCGCAGGTGCTGCTGCCGCCGAAGACGGAATAGCCCTGCACGGCGCCGAGCACCGGGCGATCGCGGCCGCGAACTTCGGGGCGATCGCGGTTCCGGTCAGCCTCACCGCCGACCGGCTCTGGCCGCTCCCGCTCGCGCTCTACACACCGCTCGTCGTCTTGACGCTCTCGCTCGCGCTGTCGATGGAGCTCAGCTCTGGCTCGCCGTTCGGCGCTCGTCCGCCCGCGTGCGCCGCGTCGTGCTCCTGCGGGGCCTGCTGCTGCAGCGCCTGACCACCCGCGAACCGCGGCCCGACGAGACCCGGCTCGCGCTCGCCGCCGTCGCCTCCGTCCTGCGCCGCGAGCTCACCTAGCCGCCGCCTCGTCTACCGTCGGCCCGGTGGACGAGCTGGTCGAGATCCGCCGGTCGCGGCGCGCACGGCACTGGACGCTGACCGTCCCCTGGGGCGCGCCGACGCGGCTGACGGTGCCGCCGTCGCTCTCGCAGACGGAGATCGACGAGGTGCTCGACTCGCACCGGGCGTGGATCGCGCGCGAGCGGGCCCGACAGGTGCCGCGGCTCCGTCTCGACGCGCGCGGCGTCTCCCGGCACGAGGCGCAGCGTGCCGTCCGCGAGCTCGTCGCGATGGTCGCCGACGAGGAGGCGCCGGTGCTCGGAGTCGGCGTCGGCCGCGTCGACGTCCGCGACTTCCGCTCCCAGTGGGGCTCGTGCTCGCCGCGCGGGGCGCTCGCGTTCAACTGGCGGCTCGCGCTCGCGCCGTTCGAGGTGCTCGACTACGTCGTCGTCCACGAGCTCTGCCACCTGCGCGAGGCGAACCACTCGCGCCGGTTCTGGCGACTGGTCGAGTCGCGCCGGCCTGCCTGGCGCGCCCAGCGCGACTGGCTGCGCGCGCACGGCGAGGAGCTGCTCGCGTTCCAGCCGGCGGCGTGAGCCGCGGCTACCCTTCGACCGTGGCCAGACCGCGGATCGGCGTCGTCGGCGGCACCGGTGCCGTCGGCATGGTGACGCTGGCGCTCCTGCGCGAGCGCGGCTACGAGGACGTCCGCGTCTTCGCGTCCGCGCGCTCGGCCGGGACGTGGATCGAGGGCTGGGAGGTGGCTGAGGCGACGCCGGAGGCGCTCGAGCGGGCGGGGGTCGACGTTTTCCTCTTCTCGGTCGGCACCAGCGCGTCGCGCGAGCTCGTGCCGCACGCCGTGCGCGGCGGCGCGACCGCCGTCGACAAGTCGTCCGCCTACCGGCTCGAGCCGGGCATCCCGCTCGTCGTGCCGGAGGTGAACGGCGAGCGCGCGCTCGAGCACGACGGCATCGTCGCCAACCCGAACTGCTGCACGATTCCGCTCACCTGCGTGCTGAAGCCGTTGCACGAGGAGGCCGGCCTCGCGCGCGTCCGGCTCGCCACGTACCAGTCGGTCTCCGGCGCCGGCGCCCGCGCGATGGAGCGGCTGCGCGGCGAGGCGCCCGCGGACCACGACCTGCGGATGGATTGGGACTTCGACGGCGACGAGTTCGACGAGGAGGCGAAGCTCCGCGCCGAGACGCGCAAGATCATGGAGCTGCCGGAGCTGCCGATCCAGGCGACCTGCGTCCGTGTGCCTGTCCTCGTCGGGCACGCCGAGGCGGTCTGGCTCGAGACCGAGGAGCCGCTCGCGCCGGAGCGGGCGCGCGAGCTGCTCGCATCGGCGCCGTCGGTGCGCGTCGAGGACTTCCCCTCGCCGGGCAAGGCGGCCGGCATCGACGAGGTGCTCGTCGGCCGGATCCGCCGCGACCCGACGATCGAGAACGGCCTCGCGCTCTTCCTCGCGAGCGACAACCTGCGCAAGGGCGCGGCGCTGAACGCGATCCAGATCACCGAGCTCCTGCTCTCGCGCGAGCGAGCCGCGGCCTGAGCTGAGCGGCTGGGCCTGGTTCGGCGTCTCGTTCGCGGCGGTCGCGGCCGTCGAGTTGGGCGTCGTCCTCGTGCTGCTCGCGACCGGTCGCCGGCGGCATGCGCTCGAGGTCGCGCGCTTCGTCCCCGACTGCGCGGTGCTGTTCAGGCGGCTGCTCGACGACGCGCGGGTACCGCGGCGAGCGAAGGTCGCGCTCTGGCTGACGCTCCCGTACCTCGCCTCGCCGCTCGACCTGATCCCGGACTTCGTCCCGGTCGTCGGCCAGCTCGACGACGCACTGCTCGCCGGCATCGCCGTCCGCTACGTCGCCCGCTCCGCCGGCCGCGACGTGGTGACGGAGCTCTGGCCCGGCAGCGAAGGCGGCCTGCGCGCCCTCCTCGCGCTCGCCTACTAGGGCCGGCGCGGCGCCGGCAGGGGCTCGGGGACGAACGCCTCCTTGAGCAGGCGCAGCACCTTCTCGCGCCGGCCCTCGAGGACCGGCTGCAGCCCGCCGAGCTCGAGCCGCGCGAGGCCGACGCGGCCGACCGAGCGCACGATCCGGAAGCCGAAGTCCTCGAGGAAGTCCGCGGGAAAGACCGTCTTGTGCACGCGGAAGCGCTCGTACGACGACTCTCCCTCCGGGTACCGGTACGAGAACGCCTCGACCGATCCGGCGCCGCGGTCGCGTGCCTCGCCGATCGCGGCGAGGAAGAGCGACTGCAGCACCCACGGCGTCGCCTCGTCGACGACGTACGCGCACGTCACGAGCATCGCATCGTCCGAGGGCGGGCCGCCGGGGAGCTCCTGCGCGCGCGGGAAGAGCAGCGCCGGCCCGTACTGCATGGAGCCGAGCACGCGACCGTCGCCGTCGTAGTAGACGGTGCCGAAGGCGCCGAGCTCGTCCTCGACGCGCTCCATCCACCGGTCCTTCTCGATCCCGCGCCGGCCGCGCGACTGCCACCAGACGCACTCGTGGCAGACGCTCGGCGCCGTCAGCAGCGTCAGCCGCGTGAGCGGCGCGAGCTTCGGCGGCGCCATGGCAACATCGTAGGCGTAGACGCCGTCACGGCCGTGGGAGCACTCCCGTCGTGAGCTTCGCCGCCGGTCCCGAGGCGTACGCGAGCCACGTCGGCTGCGGGCCCGGGGCGCTGCTCGCCGAGCTCGGCCGGCGGCTCGGCCCGGGCAACGTCGCCGGCGTCGACCCGTCGGAGCCGTTCGTCGCCGCGGCGCGCGCCGCTGTCCCTGGCGCGGACGTCCAGCTCGCCGCGGCCGAGCAGCTGCCGTTCGCCGCGGGCGCGTTCGACGTCGGGTCCGTGCGCTGACGTCAGACCTCGAATCGGACCTTCTCCAGCGCCGGCTCGACGGCGACGACGTGGCGGCGAAACTGGAGCTCCGACTCCGGCAGCCCGGCGGCGACGCCGATCAGCTGCGCGAGGTGCAGGACCGGCAGGCGGTAGTCGCGCCCGGTCAGCGCCCGCAGCTTCGATTGCCACGCGTCGAGCGACAGATGGCAGAGCGGGCACGGCGTCACCATCACGTCGGCGCCGGCGTCGACTGCCTGCTCGATCGGCTGCACGAGCTCGCCGAGCGCGGTGTCCTCGCGTGCCTGGATGATCGGGAAGCCGCAGCACTTGATCTTCGCCGGATAGTCGACCGCCTCGCCGCCGCAGGCCTCGATGATCCGCTCGAGCGACGTCGGCCGGTCGGGATCCTCGAACCCGAGCACCTTCGACGGGCGCAGGATCTGGCAGCCGTAGAACGGCGCCACCCGCAGGCCCTTCAGGCCCTTGTGCGCGGCGAGCCGCAGCCGCTCCCAGCCGTCGCCTTCGGCGACCTCCCAGAGCAGATGACGCACGTCGACGTCGCGCTCGTACGGCGGCACGCCGACCGCTTCCAGGTTGCGGTTGACGCGCTCGCGCAGCGCGCCGTCGTTCAGCAGCTGCCAGTTCGCCTGCCGGAGGTTCAGCGTGCAGACGTTGCAGACGGTCATCAGCGTGTCGACGCCGGTGTCGGCCGCCGCGGCGAGGATGCGCGCGTTCAGGTGCAGGTAGTAGTCGGGCTCGGCCTCGTGGATGTCGCCCGCGCCGCAGCACGTGACCGACTCGAGCTCGATCAGGTCGAGCCCGACCTTCGGCGCGAGCGCCTGCGTCGACGTGTCGAGCTCCTTCGCCGACAGCGACGCGAGGCAGCCCTTGTAGTAGGCGACCGTCTTCACGAAGGCGCTTCGCCCGCCTCGGGGTCCGCCGCGACGAAGGGGCGCGGGAACGACCCGGGTCCGTAGGGGTCGCGCGCGCCGTCCTCGACGCCGATCGCGTGCCGCTCGAGCGCGCGCTCGCCCTGGACGATGCCGGCATAGCCGACGCGGCCCTGCAACGTGACGAGCTCGTGCAGGAGCTCCGACTGGCGGACGTCCTTCGCGACGTGCGGCGGGAACGGCGGCGGCACCTTGCCGTGCTTGCGCAGCTCGAGCGCGAAGCGCACCTGCCGGATCGACTCGACGACGCCCTGCGTCCGCGGGACGAGCTCCGTCTCCCGCAGCCAGCCGGTCGTCCGGGCCGAGGTGACGAACCACTTCGCGTGCTTCGCTCCCATGTCGCGGTCGATCCCCTGCGCGACCGACTCGGCGCCGAGCTTCGCGATCGCGTCGCGCGGGTCGACGCCCTTCGGACACCGCTCCGTGCAGAAGTAGCAGCGTGTGCACTCCCAGATTCCGTGCTCTCCGTTCAGCTTCTCGAGCCGCGCCCGCGTCGCGCCGTCGCGCGGATCGCCGACGAAGCGCATCGCCTTCGCGAGCGCCTGCGGCCCGAGGAACTCGGGGCTCGACTCCCACGCATTGCACTCCGAGACGCAGCAGCCGCAGTTGATGCACAGCGACTCCTTGTGCACAGCGTTCATCCGCTCCTGCGAGATCCGGTGCTCCTGCTCGGGCGCGGCCCCCTCGTCCCGGAGGTACGGATCGACCGCGCGGAACTTCGCCCAGAACGGCTCCATGTCGACGACGAGGTCCCTGATCACGGGCAGGTTCCCCATCGGCGAGATCACCGGCACGTGGCCTGCGGCCGCGATGTCGTACATGCGCGTCTTGCACGCGAGCACTGCAGCGCCGTCCATCCGCATCCCGCAGGAGCCGCAGATCATCATCCGGCAGCTCTTGCGGTACGCGAGCGTGCCGTCGACCGTGTCCTTGACGATGTCGAGGACGTCGAGCAGCGTCGCCCACTCCGGGGCGTCGACCTCGTAGTCGCGGAGCGTGCGCTCGCCACCGGCGACCGAGCGCCAGATCTTCAGCGCGACCTTCATTCGCGGCTCGTCCGGCGCTGTTGCCGTGCTTCCGGGCCGCTGGCACGAAGCGATGCACGGATACGGCGGCACGTCGCGCGAGAGGGGGTCGGAAACGCGCAGGACATCGCCGGCAGGGACGCCCCTAGTACGTCCTCGCCGCCGGCTGCCAGCGCGTGATCGTGACCGGCTTCCAGTCGAGCTTCGGTCGGCCGTCGGCCCATGTCACCATCGTATGGCGCAGGAAGTTCGCGTCGTCGCGGTCCGGGTAGTCGTACGGCCGCGCGTGGGCGCCGCGGCTCTCCTTCCGCGCCAGCCCCGCCTCGACCATGCAGGCGGCGAGGTCGAGCAGGTAGCCGAGCTCGAGCGCCTGCGTCAGGTCGCTGTTGAAGACCTCGCCCTTGTCCTCGACGAGGACGCGGCCGTACCGCTCGCGCAGGCGCTCGACGATGCGTCCCTGCTCCTCCATCTCGGTCTCGCGGCGGAAGACACCGAAGTTCTCGTGCATCGTCTCGGCGAGCTCGTTGCGAATCGACCACGGCCTTTCGCCCTCTCCCCGCCCCAGCAGCTCGCCGAGCTCGCGCTCCGCGTCGCGCACCGCGCTGTCGGGTACCTCTCCCGCGACGCCCCGATGCTCGGCCGCGTGCAGGCCGGCACGCCTGCCGAACACGATCGTCTCCATCAGCGCGTTGCCGCCGAGGCGGTTCGCCCCGTGCACCGAGATGCACGCGACCTCGCCGGCCGCGTACAGGCCGTCGAGCTCCGTCCGGCCGAAAACGTCGGTGTCGATTCCGCCCATGTGGTAGTGCGCGCCCGGCCGGACGGGGATCGGATCGTAGATCGGGTCGATCCCCGCGAAGACGAGCGCGAGCTCGCGCGTCCCGTGCAGCCGCTCGATGATCCGCTCGGCGCCGAGGTGACGGAGGTCGAGCATGACGTTGCCGTCGATTCCGCGGCCCTCGTCGATCTCCGTCTGCTCGGCGCGCGAGATGACGTCGCGCGATGCAAGCTCCATCGCGTTCGGCGCGTAGTGCTTGAGGAAGCGCTCGCCGGTCGCGTTCAGGAGGTATGCGCCCTCGCCGCGGCAGCCCTCCGTGATCAGCACGCCCGTCGGCGCGAGGGTCGTCGGGTGAAACTGCATCATCTCCATGTCCTTGAGCGGAGCGCCGGCACGAAGTGCGAGCGCCATGCCGTCGCCGGTGCACGCGTACGCGTTCGTCGTGCCGACATACATGCGTCCGGCGCCGCCTGTGGCGAGGATCGTCCGGCCCGCCGAGAGCGCGGCGAGGCCGCCGTTCAGCAGGTCCCAGGCA
>DASRGD010000049.1:0-7650 GCA_035651195.1 Gaiellaceae bacterium
GAAGTCGACGTTCTTCTACCCGAAGCTCACGTCGGGGCTGCTTCTCTTCCCGCTGTGACGGAGCCATGGCTCGAGCTCTGCCGCGCGGCGGCCGCCGACGTGCAGGAGGTCCTCGTGCGCATGCCGACGCGCGCGGAGCGCGAGCGGGTGGTCGGGCGCGGCAAGGGCGGGGACGAGACAGCCGCTCTCGACGAGGCTGCCGAGACGGCGACGCTGCGGCACTTCGAGGGCGAAGACGTCCGCATCGTCTCGGAGGAGATCGGCTTCCGCGGCGAGGGCCGCTACACCGTCGTGGTCGATCCGATCGACGGCTCCCAGAACGCGGAGCGCGGCATTCCGTTCTTCTGCCTCAGCGTCGCCGTCGCCGACGGGGACACGATCGACGACGTCTTCTTCGGCTACGTCTACGACTTCGGCGCCGGCGAGGAGTGGACGGCGTGGCGCGGCGAGGGCGCGTTCCTGAACGAGCAGCCGCTGACGACCGGGCCGAAGGACTTCATCGAGTTCCTCTCGATCGAGGCCACTCGCGCCGCACTCGTCCACGAGCGGCTGCGCGTGCTGGCGCCGCTGACCGACCGCGTGCGCGTGATGGGCGCGCAGGCGATCACCTACTGCCACCTGGCCGCCGGCCGCACCGATGCGATGGCAGTGCTGCGGCCGACGCGCGCCGTCGACTTCGCGGCGGGACAGCTCCTGATCCGCGAGCGCGGGTTCGCGATTGCGCTTCCCGACGGCCCCGAGCTCGGCGAGCATCCGCTCGACCTCGAGTCGCGTTCGCGCGTCGTCGCGGCGGGGAACGAGGAGCTATGCGCCCGGCTGGCGACGGCTCTGCTCACGGACTGAGGTGCCGCTTGTCCGCGCCGCCGTCGGGATCGGCGGCTCGGCTGCCCATCCGTGCGCGTCGCGGGGCAGGAGCGTGAAGGTTGCCAGGAGCGATCAGGATCGGGTGCTCGGGGTGGAACTACGCGCACTGGCGCAACGGCGTCTTCTACCCGCCGCGGCTACCTCCGCGCGAGTGGCTGCGGTTCTACGCGCAGCGGTTCGACACAGTCGAGCTGAACACCACCTTCTACCGGCTGCCGCGGCGCGAGTCGGTGGCGCGTTGGGTGCAGGAGAGCCCGCCGGGCTTCCTGTTCGCCGTGAAGGTGAGTCGCTACCTGACGCACATCGTCCGCCTGCGCGACCCGGCCCAGCACCTGGCGCTCCTGCTCGAGCGAATCGAGCCGCTGCTCGCGTCGCCGAAGCTCGGCCCGCTCCTCTGGCAGCTGCCGCCGACGTTTCGCCGGGACGACGAGCGGCTCGCGGCCGCGCTCGCAGCGCTGCCGCGGAAGCTGCGGCACGCCTTCGAGTTCCGGCACGAGAGCTGGTTCGTGCCGGCGGTGATGGAGCTCCTGCGCGCGCGCGGCGTCGCGCTCGTGATCGCCGACCGGCCCGAGATCCATGCCTTCCAGATGCACGAGCTGACCGCGGGCTTCACCTTCGTCCGCTTCCACTCCGGTACCCGCGGCCTGCGCGGCAACTACAGCGAGGCGGAGCTCGACGAGTGGGCGGAGCGAATTCGCGACTGGGCCGGCCGCGGCGACGTCTTCGCGTACTTCAACAACGACTGGGAGGGGTTCGCGCCGCGGAACGCCGTCGGCCTGAAAAAGCGGCTTGGCCTGGAGTCGCCCGATGCGACAGGTGCCGGCGCCCGGCGGGCGCACGATCGCGGTGCGTGAGGCGGGCGGCCTCGACGGCGCACGCCCACGCCTGGCCGCTCGAGCGAGGTAGGCTCACCGGCGATGCGTGAGGAGATCCTGCAGGCGCTCTCGCGGGTGATCGACCCCGAGCTCCGCAAGCCGGTGACGGAGCTCGACATGGTGCGCGGGGTCGAGGTCGACGGCGGCGACGTCAGCGTCACGATCGCGCTCACCGTCGCAGGCTGCCCGCTCCGGGCCTCGTTCCAGGAGCAGGTCGCACGCGAGGTCGGCGCGGTCGCCGGCGTCGCGTCCGTGCGGCTGCAGTTCGACGTGATGTCGCCCGAGGAGCGCGCGGCGCTGACGACGAAGCTCCGCGGCGGCCGACCAGCCGAGGAGCGCCGGATCCAGCTCGATCCGTCGACCCGCGTCCTCGCCGTCGCCTCCGGCAAGGGCGGCGTCGGCAAGTCGTCCCTGACGGTCAACCTCGCGGCCGCACTCTCGTCGCTCGGCCGCCGGGTCGGCGTGCTCGACGCCGACGTCTACGGCCACTCGATCCCGCACATGCTCGGCATCCGGCAGAAGCCGGTGCTCGTCGACCGTCTGATGATTCCGCCGGTCAAGCACGACCTGAAGCTGATGTCGATCGGCTTCTTCCTCGACGACAACCAGCCCGTGATGTGGCGCGGCCCGATGCTGCACAAGGCGCTCGAGCAGTTCCTCGAGGATGTCCACTGGGGCGAGCTCGACGTGCTCGTCGTCGACATGCCGCCCGGGACCGGTGACGTCTCGATCTCGCTCGGCCAGCTCCTGCCGCGCGCCGAGGCGGTCGTGGTCACGACGCCGCAGGCGCTCGCGCAGGAGGTCGCGGTGCGAGCCGCCGAGATGGCGCAGAAGACGGGCATGCAGCTGCTCGGCGTGATCGAGAACATGACCTCGGACGTCTTCGGCTCGGGCGGCGGGCAGCGGCTCGCGACGCAGCTCGGGGTACGGCTGCTCGGGACCGTGCCGCTCGACACGCGCCTGCGCGAGTCCGCCGACGCCGGCGTTCCGCTCGTCCTCGCGCAGCCCGACGCCGCGCCGGCTCGCGTCCTGCTCGAGATCGCGCGCACCGTCGACGCGAGCCGCAGCGGCGGCTTCACGCGGACGCTGCCGCTCGTCTCGTAGCTCGAGGTCGTCGCGAGGTGGCCGACGAGCGCGACTCGCGGCCGCGCACCCGAACCACGCCGCCGTCGAGAATGTCAACGGTGGACGAGCACGAGGCACAGTCTCGGCTGTCGGCGCTCGGATTCGGAGCGGACGACGCCGGCGCATTGGCTGCGCACTTCGCGGCCGCGGAACGCGCCGGGCGAACGGGCCACGGTTTCCGGCGCCTCGAGTGGATCGAGCACCTGGGCGCCGACCCTCGGGCGCGCCCGCAGCGCGTCGTCGCGCAGCCCGCCTACGAGCGCTGGGACGGGAACGGCGCGCTCGGCTACCTCGTCCTCGAGGCCGTCGTCGCCGCGCAGCTCGCGTCGCCGCCGGAGCGGACGCGGCTCGTCGCCGCGGCTCGCACGTTTCCGACCGGGATGCTCGGCTACTGGACGCGCCGCCTTGCCGAGCACGGCCTGGTGGCGATGCTGACGGCGACGTCACCGCGCCGGCTCGGCCACCCCGACGGCGGGCCGAAGCTGATCGGAACGAACCCGCTCTCGATCGCCGTTCCGTCGTCGGACGGCCGGCCCGTCGTCGCCGACGTCTCGATGGGAAACGCGACCTACGGCGACGTGCTCGCGGGCAGGGCGAGCGAGGACGAGCTCGCACCGTTCGGCGGCGAGCACGCGCACAAGGCGTTCGCACTCGCGGTCGGCCTGCAGCTCCTCGTTGCCGCGCTCACGGGCGACGACGGCTTCGGCGCCGTGCTCGTCGTCGCGCGGCCGGACGCCGACCCGGTGCCGGCCTTCCGGCAACTCGCCTGCGGCGTCCGGCTTCCCGGCGATCGCTGAGGCGCCGGTCCTCGGCGCCGGTCGACGCCCGGTCGAAGTCGGCGTCCGTCCGGGCGCGGTCGCCGAGGTCCGGCCTCGTCAGCGGCGGCGGAGCTGCGCGAGCACGACCGGGTCGACCCGTTCGCCGCCGTCGACGCGCTCCTCGAGGTTCTCGGTCGCCGCCCACGTCGCGAGCGCGGTCGCGAGGTCGCCCTCGTAGCCGAGGGCCGTCAGCCGCTCGCGGATCTCGCCCGCGAGCCCGGGCTCGACCTCGAGCCACTCCTCGCGCGGCGTCGAGCCGAACAGCAGCAGATGCTGCTGGTACAGCCGCTCGAGCTCCGCGATCGGGGTCGGGTGGTCGTCGACGCGCAGGTCGACGACGACGTCGGAGAGGCCGGCATAGCCGCCGTTGCGCGCGACGACGAGCAGCGCCGCAGACTGCTGGCCGCGGCGGTCGCCGCCTGCTGCCTGCGCCGCGCCGAGGCAACGGAGCAGCCGCTCTGCGAGCGGCGCCCGCGCCGACGACTCGAACGCCTCGGCGAGCGCCTCGACCGTCTCGGCCGAGACGAGCAGGTTCCCCTGCGCGGCAAAGCACGCGCCCGTGACGCCGCCGGCCCAGGGCAGGCACTCGGCGCCCGTGTACGTGGCGCTCCGCCCGGCCGCGTCGACGACGCCGACCTGGCGCTGCTCCCGACCCGGGTCGGTGGCCGTGAGCCGGCCGACGACCTCGTTCGCCGTCGCGCCGTCGCGGAGCAGCGCGAGCCCGGCGGGGCCGTAGCGAGGGTTCGCGGACGCCTGCGTCGCGACCGCGCCCGCCTCCGGCTCGGCCCAGGGGACGATCGAGCCGACGGCCAGGAACTTCGACTGCGTCGCGACCCCCCACTGGCCGCGCTCGAGGTCGCAGGCGGCGATCGAGTAGGTCGAGATCACACCTCGATCGAGCCGCCGGGCTCGACGCGCTCGATTCTCGCGCTCGGGGCCGCCTGCGCGAGCTCGTCGGGCGTGCCGGTCAACACCGGGAAGGTCCCGTAGTGGCACGGCACGCAACGCGGGTTGCCGAGCAGCTCGAGGGCGAGTGCCGCCTCCCGCGGATCCATCGTGAACCAGCCGCCGATCGGCAGCGCCGCGACGTCCGGACGGTGCAGCCGCGCGATCAGCTGCATGTCGCCGAACACGCACGTGTCGCCGGCGAAGTAGACGGTCTTGCCGTCCTCGAGCCGCACGACGAGGCCCGCCGGCTCGCCGCCGTAGCTTCCGTCGGGGGCGCTCCCCGAGTGGAACGCGTTCACGAGGGTGAAGCGGACGCCGTCGATCTCCTGCGATCCGCCCTTGTTCAGCCCCGGCAGCTCGCCGACGGTCGCGCCCTGGGCGCCGAGCCAGCTCTTCAGCTCGTTCATCGCGACGATCGCCGCGCCGGGAAACGACTTCGAGAGCTCGACGGTGTCGCCGACGTGGTCGCCGTGCCCGTGCGTGATCGCGATCACGTCGACGCGTTCGGGGCGCTTGGCGTCGTCGGGCGCCTTCGGGTTGCCGGTCAGGAACGGGTCGACGTAGATGTGCTTGCCGCGGTCGCTCTCGAGCCGGAACGCGGCGTGTCCGAGCCAGGTCAGGGTTGCCATGGCCGGGAGAATACGCAGGCGACGGCCTGCGCGGCGCAGCTCCTCTTTGCAGAACCTTTACCCGCGCGCTCGTGCCGCCCGCCACATTTCCGGGCAGGAAGCACCCAGCGAGAGAAGGGAGTGTCGAGATGCGTTCGAAGGCTCTCCTGCCGACATCGCTCGTGTTCGTGCTCGGAGCGCTCGTCGCCGCCGCGCCGGCGGCCGGCGCGGGGCTTGCCGTCCATCGCTGCAACGGTGCCGACTCCGGCAGCTACCGGCTCGTGTTCGTCATGAACGGCGACAACTGCAGCTTCACGGGGACCGCCGACAACCTGATCGTCCAGGCGGGCGGCACGCTGACGCTCACCGGTGCGCACGTCAGCCACAACCTGATCGCGTGGCAGGCGAACGCGATCACGGTCGGCGGCGGGTCGAGCGTCGACCACAACGCGGTCGTCGTCGGCGCCTCCGGAACCGTCAACGTCAGCGGGAGCACGATCGGGCACAACGCGAGCTTCCAGGGGAACCGCGCGCTCGTCGTGAGCGGCGACACCGTCGGCCACAACGTGTTGCTCATCGGCAACAGCAGCGCACAGCTGAGTACGACCAAGGTCGGTCACGACGGCCTCTGCGTCGGCACGGTCAGCGGGAGCGGGAACAGCTACGGCTGGCGCAACCTCGGCTGCCCGTAGCCGCGCTCGGGCGGGCTGCCACAGCCGGCGCGCGCAGCCGACGTTCGCGGCGTGGATGGCCGTGGGCGCCGGCGCCCTCGGAGTCGGGCCCGAGCCTCGGCTCGAGGAGGTCGGCTCGCGCTGTCAATTCGGACGACAGAGGCCGTCGCCGAGCGCCGCGATCCGCCGGTTCGCCGCTTCGTCGGCCGCCGCCTCGTAGGCGCCCGGCGCCGGGCCGACCCAGGCGAGGTCGGGGGTGACGCCGGGGCCGATCACCGTGACCCGGTACCGGGAGCCGCGGCCGGCCGGATGTCCGCGATGCGGATTGACGCTGTAGCAGAAGGCGCCGGTTCCCGTGTGCGTGAGGGCGCTGTTCTCGCGCCGCCAGCCGCGGCCGTACGCCGAGTCGTACGTGTCGATGTAGACGTTGCGGCCGTACGCGTCGAGCGGGCTCCCGCTGCGTGTCGAGCGGAAGCCGAAGACCGGCCGGCCGAGGTAGGTGAGCCTGCCGAAGAGGTGGTCCCAGCGGTGCCAGGACCAGTCCGTCTCGATCGTCAGCACCGGCAGCGGGCCGGACCAGTGCGAGAGGCGCAGCTCCCAGACGGCCTGCGACGGGCTCGGCGCGACGCCGTAGTCGGGGAGCTCGCGCTGCCACTCCTGCACCGCCCAGTACGACCCGTCGGGCGCGGTACAGGCGACCACGGTCCACGCGAGCGGCGGCCCGTGGTACGGCTCGCAGCCGCCGGCGAAGCCGGTCCGCCAGTAGCTGCCCGCCGCCTGCTGGAGGCGTCGCAGCCGCTTCACGATCGGGCTCGCGAGGTAGCCCGGCGTGGATCTGATTCGGTGGTACTCGGCTGCGAGAGCGCGCGCTCGCGGGTTGTCCTCGAAGTACTTCGCGTAGCCTCCGGAGTAGTCGACCCGGAACGCAACCTGCGCCGCCTGGTCCCGGGAGGGCAGCGCGTTGACGGCGCCCCAGACGAGCACGTGCCTCGTCAGCCCGCGCACGCGATAGGTGAGGAGCGCCTCGCCTTTCGCGTTCAGCTGCAGGCTGACCCCGGTCGCGTTCCGGTCGATCAGGCGCGACGCGGACGCCGCGCCGGGGTGGGCAACGGCGATGCACGCGAGCACCACCGCGCACGCGCTCAGTCGTCTGCTCGAGCCGAATCCCACCTGCTCCTCGCCCGGCGACTCTACGAGCCGGACCGGGCCGATTCAAGGCATGCCGAGCCGAGCGCGAGGGTACTCCCCTCGCCGCCGGAATGGAGGCGCGTGTCACGTCCACGCGTTCCCGCGGGCGAGGTCGACGTCGGCGCCCGGGGAAGGATCGTCCGACCGCGGCGCGAAGCTAGGTGCTCGTGGCCCGCCGACTGCTCCCGGCCGTCCTCGTCGCCGCCGCCGCGCTCGCCGACTGGCAGGGCGCCCACGGCCTCGCCCGGACGACGCTCCTGCTCGCGCTGCCGTTCACGTCGGTGGCGGCGCTGAGCTCGGTCGGCGACTACCTCGACTCGCGCTGGGACGGGGCCGCGCTCCTGCACGCGCTCCTGTGGGGCGTCGCCGTCGTGCTGCTCGTCCTCTCGTGCGCGGCCCGTCGGCACGCGCTGCACGCGGTGCCGCCGCTCGCGGTCTCGTCGGTCGTCGCGTGCCTCGGGATCTTCGCGGTGAAGGCAACTCTCGTTGCCGCGCCGCACCTGCGCCGGGCCCCCGACCTGCGCCCGGCGAAGCCGTAGCCTCGCGGCGTCTG
>DASRGD010000050.1:0-29319 GCA_035651195.1 Gaiellaceae bacterium
GCCTCGACGCGCTCGAGCAACGGCTCGCGCCGGCGCCGACCGGCGAGTCGCAGGCGTCGATCCACGTCCAGAGCGACGACCGCCTCTCCGTCGAGCGCGCGCTCGCACAATTCGTGCCGCGGCTGGAGACGGCCGCGGTGCGCGCGACGGCGAACGGCTGGATGCGGATCGGCGACCGACGGCTCGATCACGACGGCGCCCTCCAGGCGCGATTGGCGGCGGAGCTCTCGGAACGGCTCGGCGCCGTCGTCGTCGCGCTCGCGCTCGAGCGGGGCGCCGTCGTCCGCTTCCGGCTCTACGAGCGCGGCCGCATGGTCGACGAGTACCTGTCGGTGCCGACGTTCTACGGCGAGCTGCCGAAGGCGGACGAGCTCGCGCTCGCGGCGAACCCGACGCTCGTCGCGCGGCTGACGGGCGCCGATCGCGACGACGTGCGCCGCGTCGCGCGCAATGCGACCTCGCCCGGCGAGCTGCCGCCGGCGCCGGAGCTCTACGAGCAGCTCGCCCGCGTGCTGGGTCTCGAGCCGTGAACCGCAGTCCCGAGATCGAGCGAACGGAGCTCGCCCGGCGGCTCGGCGAGCTGCCGATCGTCGACGTGCGCCGGCCGGCGGAGTTCGACGGCACGGGCGGCGCGGCGTGCGATCCGCGCCAGGGGCACATCCCCGGCGCCGTCAACGTGCCCGTCGAGGAGATCCTGACGCTCGACGCGGCCGAGCTGCGCGCGCGGCTGGCGCTCGCTGCCGGCGCCGAGATCGTCGTCTACTGCCACAGCGGCTCCCGCTCGCACGTGGCTGCGCAGGCGTTGCGCGGCGCAGGCTACGACGCCCGCAACTACGCCGGCTCCTGGCACGAGTGGTCGCGCACGGACCTGCCGGCCGAACGCTGATCGAGGCGGCGCCGTCGCGACGGCGGCGGGAGAATCCGCCCACCCGTCGGAAAGGAGCGAACGATGAAGGACTTCAGGCAGTTCCTGCTGCGCGGCAACCTCGTCGACATGGCGGTCGGAATCGTGATCGGCGTCGCCTTCGCCGCGCTGGTGACCGCACTCGTCAAGGACCTGATCACGCCGCTGATCGCCGCGATCGGAGGCAAGCCGAACTTCGGCTTCCTGTCGTTCACGGTCAACGGCAGCCACTTCCTCTACGGCGACTTCATCAACGCCTTGCTCGCGTTCGTGACGATCGCCGCCGTCGTCTTCTACCTCGTCGTCAAGCCGGTGAACGCGCTGCTCGCGCGGCGGAAGAGCGAGCCGCCGGTGGACGAGACGGTGCGGGCGTGCCCGTACTGCCTGAGCGAGATCCCGGTCGCTGCGACGCGCTGCGCCTTCTGTACACAGGAGGTCGCTTGACGCGGCGGCCGCGAGGGTCGATGCTCCGGCAGACACGTTGCGGCGACCACGACCCTGGAGGTTCCGATGTCGACGAGTCCCGCAACCGGCTTCCTGATCACCGCAGGCGCACCGAGCGATCTCGTGTCGCCGATCGTGCTCGAGCGCGAGCGTGAGGACGAGTACGCGGCGGCGGCGCCGAGCGGCGGCGACGGCGTCCGGGCGCGGCTCTCGCGGCCGCTGCCGCCGGTGCGGATCGCGTCGGCGCCGAGCCGCGAGCGCGGGCTCGTGCTGAGGGAGCTCACCCTCCACAGGCGCCACGGCGGCCTGCGCTCGCACATCCCGTTCCTCGACCGCCGTGAGCAGATCGTCTGGCTCGCGACGTCGTTCGACTTGAGCCGGCATCCCGTCTTCGTCTTCCCGCAGCGGGCAGGCGACGCCGAGCTCGCGACGATCGAGCTCGAGCCGGGCGAGACGTTTCGCTGGACGCTCGGCGAAGGGGCGCCGGTCGCGCCGCTGCGCAAGATCACCGGCGGTATCGTCGTCTCGATCTACGTCGCCGACTCCGACGCGGGCGCGCGCGCGCTCGGGAAACACCTGACCGACGCCGCGCACGCAGTCGAGAACGACGACGACCTCGCCGCCGCGCTCCAGAAGATCGTCGCCAATCCGGGCGCTGCGTCGGCGGAGGCGATCGCGCAGGTCGCGCTCACGATCCCGAGGATCCTCGGCGCCGTGCTCGCGCAGGCGAAGGACGACGTCGTCGGGATCTTCCAGGGCTACTTGCCGGCGGCGTCGGACTGGACCGGGAAGCTGGCGCAGCGCGAGTCGGGCGCGACGATCGTGCTGGGCGAGCTCCCCTAGCCCGCCGCGGCGAGGAACGCCGAACAGAGCCTTCGGCCGTCGCGCTCGATCGCGCCGATCTTCTCGTCGAGCTCGCGCGTCAGCTCCGCGATCGGCTTCGGAAGCCACGACCGGCTGCTCCACCAGCCGAGCACCTGCTCGCGCCGCACCTCGGGGTGGAACTGCAGCCCCCAGGCGCGCTCGCCGAGGCGGAACGCCTGCGTGCGGCCGGGCGAGCGCGCGATCTCGACCGCGCCCGGCGGCACCTCGAACGCGTAGGCGTTGCTGAACAACGCCTCGAAGCGCGGTCCGAGCACGCCGACGACGGCGTCGTCGAGGCCCTCCTCCGTCAGCGTCACCTCCTGGAAGCCGACCTGCGGCTCCGCCGACCGCGCGACGCGGGCACCCGTCGCGTACGCGAGCGTCTGCGCGCCGAGGCAGATTCCGAGCAGGGGCGTTCCCGCCTCGACCCAGCCGCGGAGCAGGTCGTACTCGTCCTCGAGCCACGGGTACCGGTCCTCCTCGCCGACGTTCTGGTCGCCGCCGAACACGATCACCGCGTCGGCGTCGACGGCCGGCCGCCCTCGCGCGGGCAGCTCCCATTCGACGAGCTCGTGCCCGTGCTCGCGCACGACGTCGCCGAACACCTCGGCGCGCTCGCCGGGGCCGTGGACGAGCGAGAGCACGCGCACGCACTCACGCTAGCGGCGTGGCGAGGGTCGGCAGCCGAGGGCGGGGAGCTTCGACTGCAACGCCGGGGGCTCGCGCGCCACGTGCCCGCCTCGCCCGCGGGCCGGTCGGGCGGTCAGCCGACGGGAACGCCCTCGGCTTCGAGCAGGCGCCTCAGGAGCTCGGCGCCTGCCGGAGCCTGGGCGACGCCGTTCGTCTGGTTGTTGTTGTTGAAGAACGCGTACGCCTCCTCCGACTGCGCGCCGAGCTCGCGCAGCGGCTCGATCCACTCGCGCAGCTCGGTCGGCGAATAGAGGTGGTCGAAGCGCTCCGCCGCGCCGCCGCCGCGCCTGTTCCACGTCGCGGCGTTGCGGCCGTGGAAACGGACATAGGCGAGCGGCGTCGTCGCCGCGACGACCGTCGGCGGGACGTTCTTCGCGTCGACCTTCGGCGCGTCGACGGTCACGTACGCGATGCCGCGCTCCTCGAGGAAGCGCAGCATCTCCGCGCGCACGCCGGCCTCGAACCACGACCGGTGCCGGAACTCGGCCAGCATCCGCTCGCCGCCGAGCTGCCCGCGCGCCCAGTCGAGGTAGTCGAGCGACGACGGCTTCCAGACGACGTACGGCGGCAGCTGGAAGAGGATGCCGCCGAGCTTGCCGCCGGCGCGGAGCGGCTCGAGCGCGTCGAGGAAGGCGCGGAACACGTGCGCGCGCGCTTCGCGTGGCGGTCGGTCGACGCGACCCCGTTCGTCGACCGGCATGGCTTCGCGCAGCTCCGGCGGCAGGCGCTCGAGAGGGACCGGGTGGCGCGTCATCAGCCCGAACGCCTTGACGTGGATCACGAAACCCGGCGGCGTCCGCTCGCACCAGCCGCGGACCATCTCGACCGTCGGCACGCGGTAGAACGTCGAGTCGACCTCCACGGTCGAGAACCGCTCCGCGTAGTACGGCAGCCGCTCGCGCGCCGGCAGGCCGGCCGGGTACCAGTGCTCGACGAGCGCCTCGTCCGCCCACGAGCACGTCCCGATCCGGACCGGCGCCGGCATGCTCAGATCCTAGAATCGGGTCGTGGACCGGCGGCCGATCGGCGTGTTCGACTCCGGCGTCGGCGGGTTGACCGTGCTGCACGAGTGCCTGGTGACGCTGCCGGCGGAGGACTTCGTCTACCTCGGCGACCACGCGCGGCTGCCGTACGGGCCGCGGCCGCTCGACGAGATCCGTCGCTTCGCGCACGAGATCGCCGTCTATCTCGAGAGCCAGGGCGTGAAGCTGATCGTCGTCGCCTGCAACGCCGCCACGTCGGCGGCGCTGCCCGCGCTGCAGGAGAGCCTCGCCGTGCCGGTCGTCGGCGTGATCGCTCCCGAGGCCGCCGCCGCGGTGCGCGCGACCCGCAACCGGCGGATCGGGCTGCTCGCGACGCAGGCGACGGTGGACGCGGGCCGCTACGAGTCGCTCGTGCACGCGCTCGACGCAGGCGTTCGTCTCACGGCCGTCGCCTGCCCCGGGCTCGTGCCGCTGATCGAGGCGGGAGAGCAGACGGTCGAGGCCGTCCGCGCGTACGCGGCGCCGCTCCGGCGCGCCGGCTGCGACACGGTCATCCTCGGCTGCACGCACTACCCGCTGATCCGGCCGGTGTTCGAGCGCGTCTTCGGCCGCGAGGTGACGCTCGTCTTCTCCGCCGACGAGACCGCGCGCGAGGTCGCGGAGACGCTCGCGCGCAAGGGGTGGGAGAACGAGCCGGGGCGGCTGGGCGAGTACCGCTTCCTGACGACCGGCGACCCGGCAGCCTTCCGCTCGCTCGGCGAGCGGTTCCTGCAGCTACCGCTCGGCGAGGTCGAGCGCGTCGCGCTCGCCGAGCTCGAGCGGGCCGCATGAGCCGCGGCGATGGCAGGCGGCCCGACCAGCTGCGCCCGGTCGTCGCCGACCCGACGTTCCTCGAGCAGCCGCACGGGATGGTGCTCTGGTCGCAGGGGAAGACGCGCGTCCTCTGCACCGCCTCGATCACCGAGGGCGTGCCGCGCTGGCTCTCCAGGAGCGGCCGCGGCTGGATGACGGCCGAGTACTCGCTCCTCCCGGCCTCGACCGGGGAGCGGTCCGAGCGCGAGGCGGCGCGCGGCCGGCAGGGCGGCCGCACGGTCGAGATCCAGCGGCTGATCGGCCGGGCGCTGCGGGCGGTCGCCGACTTCGAGGCGCTCGGCGAGCGGACGATCTACCTCGACTGCGACGTCCTCCAGGCGGACGGCGGCACCCGTTGCGCCGCGATCTGCGGCGCCTACGTCGCCGCCTACCGCGCGCTCGACCGCTTCGCGCTCTCGAAGGCGCTGACGGGCTCCGTCGCCGCTGTCTCGGTCGGGGTCGTCGACGGCGCACCGCTGCTCGACCTCGACTACGCCGAGGACTCGAACGCGGACGTCGATCTCAACGTCGTCATGACCGGGGACGGGCGCCTCGTCGAGGTGCAGGCGACGGCGGAGCGCGTGCCGTTCGAACGCGAGCAGCTCGACGAGCTGCTCGACCTCGCGCACAGCGGCATCGAGGAGCTCGCGCTCGTCCAGCGGGAGGCGATCGATGCTCCTCGCGAGTAGCGTCCCCGCCCTCGGCGGCGGGGACGCGCTCCTGCGGCTCGCCGTCGCCGCGGCGCTCGGCGCGGCCGTCGGGATCGAGCGCGAGATCCGCGATCGCGAGGCCGGCATCCGTACGCACCTGCTCGTCGCGCTCGGCTCCGCCCTCTTCACGATCGTCTCGGCGTACGGTTTCCACGACTTCCTGACGAGCGGCGCGAACGTCGTCCGCGCCGATCCGACGCGGATCGCCGCGCAGATCGTGACCGGGATCGGCTTCCTCGGCGCCGGCGCGATCCTGCGCGAGGGGCTGTCCGTGCGCGGCCTGACGACCGCCGGCTCGCTCTGGGTCGTCGCCGCGATCGGGATGGCGGCCGGCGCCGGCTACTACTGGCCCGCGGCCATCGGCACCGGCCTGACGATCTTCGCGCTCTGGCCGCTGCGGGTCATCGCCTACCGCGCGCTCGAGCGCGTGCGGCCGGAGGAACGGCGGCTCGTGATCGAGCTGCGCGAGGGCCACAGCGGCCGCGGCGTGCTGCAGCTGATCGGCAGGGAGGCCCGCCGCCTCGAGCTGCGCGACTACGCCGGCCGCCGTGTCATCACCGCCGAGCTGCCGGGCGTCGACGAAGAGCTGATCGCGCGCCTCGGCGAGCTCGACGCGGTCGCCGGCGTCAGCTGGCGTCGATGAAGGCGCTGCTCGCGTCCCAGAACCGGCACAAGCTGGAGGAGCTGCGGGCGGCGCTGCCGGACTGGCAGCTGGAGGCGCTCGAGGCGAGCGACTGGCCGGAGGAGACGGGGGCCACGTACGAGGAGAACGCGCGGATCAAGGCACGCTTCGCGCACGAGCGCGCGCCCGGCTGCTGGGCGCTCGGGGAGGACTCGGGCATCGAGGCGGCGGCGCTCGCCGGCGGCCCCGGCATCCGCTCCGCGCGCTGGGCGGCCGGCGACCAAGCGGACGCGCTGCTCGCGCGGCTCGCAGGCGAGCGCGACCGGCGCGCCCGCATGGTGACGGTGCTCGTCGCGATCGACCCGGAGGGCCACGAGTTCCACGGCAGCGGCGTACTCGAAGGTACGGTCGCCGGCGAGCGCCGCGGCGACGCCGGCTTCGGCTACGACCCCGTCTTCGTGCCGACCGGGCTCACGCAGACGGTCGCCGAGCTCGGCGAGGCATGGAAGGCCGCGCACTCGCACCGTGCGCGCGCGGCGCAGGCGCTCGCTGCGGCGGTCGGCCCCGTACGTGCCAGTTGACCTCGGCGCCGAGCACGATCACGTTCGCCATCACGTAGAGCCACACGAGCAGCACCGCCGGCCCCGACAGGGTCTGCAGGACCGGGTTGTGCTTCGAGACCTTCACGAACAGCGGCAGCACCTGGAACGTCGCCTCGAGCGCGAGCGCCGCCGCGACCGCCCCCGGCAGCACCTCGCGCCACTCGAGGTCGACGTTCGTCAGCACGTAGTACGCGGAGGCGAGGAAGACGAGGATGCCCAGGATCGAAACCGCGATCGAGACGACGGTGGCGAACACGCCGCTGCCGCTGAAGCCGGCGTACCGCTTCAACACCTCGGCGCCGATCGAGCCGGCGACCAGCGCGACGAACAGCGCGACGAGCGAGCCGACCATCAGCATCGTCGCGAGCGCCTTGCCGTGCAGCCAGCCGCGGTTCGGCCGGCCGTAGACGATGTTGAAGGCGCTCTCGAGCACGGAGAAGAACGAGAGCGACGACCAGAGCAGGAAAAAGCCGCCGACGAGCCCGAGCGCGGTCGCGTTGTCCTGGATCGCGCGCACCGCGCGCAGGATCGAGTCGAGCGAGGTGCTCGGGAAGTCCTTCTTCAGCTCGCGCACGAAGAACGAGTTCGGCGTCGCCTCGTGCGCGAGCCCGAGCAGCGCGAGCGAGAGCAGCAGCAGCGGCACGAACGAGAGCAGCGCGAAGTACGCGATCATCGCCGCCAGGTGCGTGCCGCGATCCGCGAAGAACTTGCCGAGAACGGCCCGCATGTGCGGCAGTATGCTCCGGGCCGTGGATGCGGCTCAGGCGCTTGCCGATCTGACCGAGATCTCGTCGCAGATCGTGCAGGCGGCGATCGTCGGCGAGAACGGCGCCGTGCTCGCCTCGACCTTCGGCGACGACCAGCGGGCGGAGCGCTTCGTCGCCGGCGTCGAACGGCTCCTCGCCGAGGCCGACGCCGTCCGTCAGGCGCAGGGGCTGCCGGGCCTGACCCAGCTCGAGGCGGCGACGCTCGAGGGCAGCGTCTTCGTCGTCCGCGACGGCGACCGGCCGCGGCTCGTCGCGGCCGTCACGCGCCCGGAGCCGACGGTCGGGCTCGTCTTCTACGACCTGAAGCACTGCCTGCGCTCGATCGAGCACGCCGAGCCGCACGTGCCGCGCGCGCGAGCGGATGCCCCGGCGTAGGCTCGTCACCGCCGTCCTGCTCGGGCTCGGCTCGCTCGCGGGCTCGGTGCTCTACCGCCGGCGCGCGGCTCGTCACCGCGAGCGCGTCGACCTCTACGCGGCCGACGGCTCGCTGACGTCGGTCACGGACGGCGCTCCCGAGGCGCAGCGTCTGCTCGCGCTCGCGCGGGAGCTGATCCGGCAGTCGCGATGACCTCGCTCGCCGAGGCGATCCGCGACGCAGCCTACCTCGAGGGCGACTTCGTCCTCCGCTCCGGGCGCCGCAGCTCCTACTACCTGGACAAGTACCGCTTCGGGACGCAGCCGGACCTGCTCCGCCGGCTCGGCGAGGCGATCGCCGCCGCCGTCGCCGCCTGCGAGCCGGAGGCCGTTCGCCTGGCGGCGCCCGAGCTCGGCGCCGTCCCGCTGGCGGCGGCCGCCTCGCTCGCGAGCGGCCTTCCGTTCGTGATCGTCCGCAGGGAGGCCAAGGGCTACGGCACCGCGAACCGGCTCGAGGGGCCGTTCGAGCCGGGCGAGCTCGTCTGCCTCGTCGAGGACGTCGTCACGACGGGCGGCGCCGTCCGCTCGGCGGTCGAGGCGCTCCGCGAGGCGGGCCTGCGGGTCTCGCACGCCGTCTGCGTCGTCGACCGGGAGGAGGGAGGCGCGGACGAGCTCGCCCGCGCGGCGGTGCGGCTGGAGCCGCTCCTGACCGCCGCCGAGCTGCGGAAAGACGCCGCAAACGCGCATGGTTGAGCGATATCCGACGCCGTTGTTAGGGTGTTCGCCAAGGTCTGTCCACGCCAATCCCCGATCAGGAGGAAGGCTTTGACGAAGCAGGATTTCATCAAGAAGGTCGCGCAGAAGGCGAACCTGACCGAGCGCGACGCGGGTAAGGCCGTCGACGCCTTCATGGAGTCTGTCACCGAGACGCTCAAGAGCGGCGACTCGATCAACTTCACGGGCTTCGGCAAGTTCTCGGCGGCCTCGCGCGCTGCACGGCAGGGCGTGAATCCCCGTACCGGCGAGCGGGTGCACATCGCGGCGACCACCGTGCCGAAGTTCAGCGCCGGCAGCCAGCTCAAGGCGGCGCTGAAGGGCTAGTGCGGACGCTCCCTGGCGGTGCCGCTCGAGGGCCGCGGGACGCGGCCCTCGGTCGTTCCGGAGCGCCCTCTATCCTGGACCGCTGATGGCCGTCGCCACGCTCACGTTCGCCGACCGGCTCGCCGCCGAGGTCGAGCGGAAGCGCAGCCAGCTCGTCGTCGGGCTCGACCCGGTGGCGGACCTGCTGCCGGTCGAGTTGCGCGGCGACGTCGCCCGCTTCTGTTGCGGGATCGTCGACGCGGTCGCCCCGCACGTCGTCGCCGTCAAGCCGCAGCTCGCGTTCTTCGAGGTGCTGGGCGCGGAGGGGATGGCCGCCTTCGAAGAGGTGTGCGGGTACGCGCACCGCGCCGGGCTGCTCGTCATCGCCGACGGCAAGCGCGGCGACATCGGCTCGACGGCCCGCGCCTACGCGACCGCGTACATCGAGGGGCCCGAGCCGCGCGCCGACGCGCTGACCGTGAACACGTGGCTCGGCCGTGAGTCGATCGAGCCCTACCTCGCCGCCGCCCGCCGCTCCGGCACCGGCATCTTCTGCCTCGTCAAGACCTCGAACGCGGGCGACGACGTCCAGGACGTCCGGCTCTCGGACGGGCAGCCGCTGTGGCACCACGTGGCGCGGCTCGTCGCCGAGTGGGGCGAGGACCTGGTCGGCGAGCACGGCCTCTCGTCCGTCGGCGCCGTCGTCGGCGCGACCCATCCCGGCGCGGTCGGCGACGCGCGGAAGTTGATGCCGCAGACGGTGCTGCTGCTCCCGGGCGTCGGCGCGCAGGGAGCGAAGCTCGGCGATCTCGAGCGCGCGTTCACGAGCGGCCCGGCGAGCGCGGTCGTCAACGTCTCCCGGACGGTGATCTACGCGTTCCGCGAGACCGGTAGCGACTACCGGAGCGCCGCGGGCGCGGAGGCGGCACGGCTGCGGAGCGACCTGTGGGCGGTCTCCGGCTGGTAGCGGAGCGCCGGGCGCTGGTCGGCCCGGCGGCGTTCCTGCTCGCGGTCACGGTCGCGATCGTCCTCCTCCACTCGACGCAGCACCGGCCGGCCCCGCCGCCGGTGCGCTCGCACCACCCGCGGCCGGCGGCGAGGCCGGCCGGGCCGCGCTTCTACCGCGTGGCGCCGGGCGACACGCTGATCGCGATCGCGACGAAGACGCGCGTGCCGTACGCCCGGATCCGGGCCCTCAACCCGGCGCTCGAGCCGACCGCCCTCTTCGTCGGCGAGAAGATCCGCCTGCGGTGAGGCGCCTCGCGCTCCTCTGCCTGGCGACGAGTTGTTGCGCGGCGGGCCCGGCCGTCGCCGCGCCGCCGCGAGTCGAGGCGCACGCGTGGCTCGTCGAGGACGCGACGAGCCGGGAGGTGCTCGCCCAGCACGATGCGGCTGCGCGCGTGCCGATCGCGTCGATCACGAAGCTGATGACGGTCCTCGTCGCGCTCCAGCACCACAAGCTCGACGACGTCGTCACCGTCGATCCCGAGGTGACGAGCGTCGGCCAGGAGTCGGTCGGCCTCGAGGCGGGCGAGGAGATCAGCGTGCGCGACCTCGTCAAGGCGGCGCTGATCCAGTCCGCGAACGACGCCGCCGACGCGCTCGCGCTCTCGGTCGCGCCGAGCTTCTCCTCGTTCGCGCGGCTGATGAACGCGAACGCGCGCGCGCTCGGCCTCCGCGACACGAACTTCGTGCGGCCGGACGGGCTCGACGCGCCGGACGAGTACTCGAGCGCGCGCGATGTCACCCACCTCGCGCTCGTCGCGATGCGGAACCCGGTCGTCCGTGAGACCGTCGGCGAGAGCACCGACGTGATCAGCGGCGGCCGGACGCTGCACACCTGGAACGACCTGCTCGGCGTCTTCCCGGGCGTGATCGGCGTCAAGACGGGGCACACGGGGCTCGCCGGCTGGTCGCAGGTCGCCGCCGTCCGCGAGCGCGGGCTGACGATCTACGCGACGATCCTCGGCAGCCCCTCGCGCGTTCAGCGCAACGCCGACCTCGAGCGGCTGCTCCGCTACGGGCTCGAGCAGTACCGCGTCGTCTCCGCGATCAGCCCCATGCGCGTCTACGCACGGGTCCGGCTGCCCTACGGCAAGCGGTCGCTCCCGCTCGTCGCGCGGACGCCGCAGCTCGACCTCGTCCGCCTCGGCCGGCCGTTGACCGAGCGCGTGCTCGCGCCGGCGGTCGCGGCGCTGCCCTTGCGCCGGGGCGAGCCGCTCGGCCGCGTCGAGGTCTGGGCCGGCGACCGCCTGCTCGGCAGCCGCGCGCTCGTCGCCGCCCGCAGCGTGGCTCGGCCGGGCGCGATCGGCCGGATAGGCTGGTATGCGACGCGGACCGTGCACCACGTGCTGGCGTTCTTCCGATGATCGTCACCGTCACCCTCAACGCGGCAATCGACCGCACGATCACCGTGCCGAACTTCCAGCGGGGGCAGCGGCACCGCGCGAGCGCCGGGTTGCCGCTCGCAGGCGGCAAGGGGATCAACATCGCGCGGGCGCTGAAGACGCTCGGCGTCCCGGTCGTCGCGACGGGCCTCGCCGGCGGCGTGACCGGGATGCGCATCGTCGAGCGGCTGAGCGAGGAGTCGATCCTGAACGACTTCGTCCGCATCGAGGGCGAGTCCCGCACCTCGACCGCGATCGTCGACCCGACGGGCGGGACGTACACCGAGATCTACGAGTGGGGGCCGACGGTGAAGCCGGAGGAGCTCGAGACGCTGCGCGAGAAGCTGCGCTACCTCTCGCAGGGCGCGGAGCTCGTCGTCCTGGCCGGGTCGCTGCCGCGCGACGTCGAGGACGGCCTCTACGCCGACGTCGTCCACGAGCTCGCGCGCCGTCACGTGCCGGCGGTGATCGCCTGCGAGGGTGAGCCGCTGCGGCTCGCCGTCGAGGCGGAGCCGTTCCTCGTCTGCCCGAGGCAGTCGGAGGCGGAGTCGCTCGTCGGGCAGGAGTTCCACGACGACGAGGACTTCGAGCTCGGGCTCGAGCGAATCGCCGAGCTCGGCGCGCGCAACGTGATCGTCACGACCGAGGACGGCTGCGTCGCCCTTCTCCGCGAGGGGCGGGAGGCGCAGCGCCTCCGTGCAACGGCGCCACGTGTCGAGCCGGTCTCGGCGGTTGCGGCCGAGGACGTGCTGCTCGCGGCGTTCCTCGCCGCGCGGAGCGCCGGGCGGCCGCCCGGGGAGTGCCTGCGCGCCGCCGTCGCCGCCGCGACGGCGTCGACGCTCGAGCTCGGCGCCGGCCGCTTCGACCCGCGCCAGGCCAGCCGAATCCAGGGCGGCGTCGAGGTCGCCGAGCTGCACTCCGTCGCCGTCTAGCCGCCCCGGTACCATTCACGGATGGACGTCGAGAGATTCCCGGCCTCGTCGGAGCTCTCCGCCTCCGAGAAGTTCGGCAAGGAAGGGCTCACCTTCGACGACGTGCTGCTCGTGCCCGCCGAGTCGGCGGTGCTGCCGAACGACGTCTCGACCGTCACGCGGCTGACGCGCACGATCGCGCTCGAGGTGCCGGTCGTGTCGGCGGCGATGGACACGGTCACCGAGGCGCGGATGGCGATCGCGCTCGCGCGCGAGGGCGGCATCGGGGTCGTCCACCGCAACCTCTCGATCGAGGAGCAGGTCGCCGAGGTCGACAAGGTGAAGCGCTCCGAGTCGGGGATGATCGTCGAGCCGCTGACGCTGCCGCCGACGGCGCTCGTCGCCGACGCGCTCGCGCTGATGCAGCGCTACCACGTCTCCGGCGTCCCGATCACCGACGACGAAGGCCGGCTCGTCGGCATCCTCACGAACCGCGATCTGCGGTTCGAGCAGGATGTGAACCAGCCGGTATCGGCGCTGATGACGGCCGACGGGCTCGTCACCGCACCGGTCGGGACGACGCTGGCCGAGGCCGAGCGGCTCCTGCACCGTCACCGGATCGAGAAGCTGCCGGTCGTCGACGGGGAGGGCGTGGTCAAGGGTCTCATCACCGTCAAGGACATCCAGAAGCGGATCGAGTTCCCGCACGCGACGAAGGACGCCGCCGGCCGCCTCCGCGTCGGCGCCGCGGTCGGCGTCGGGCCCGATGCGCGCGAGCGTGCGGAGGCGCTGATCGGGGCCGGCGCCGACGTGCTCGTCGTCGACACCGCGCACGGCCACTCGCGCGGCGTGCTCGAGCTGGTCGCGCGCATCAAGGACCTGACCGGCGACTTCGAGGTGGTCGCCGGGAACATCGGCACAGGCGAGGCGGCGGAGGCGCTGATCGACGCAGGCGCCGACGCCGTCAAGGTCGGGATCGGCCCGGGCGCGATCTGTACGACGCGGGTCGTGGCCGGCGTCGGCGTCCCGCAGGTGACGGCGGTCTACGACGTCGCCGACGTGGCGGCCGGGCTCGGCGTGCCGGTGATCGCCGACGGCGGCATCTCGTCGTCCGGCGACGTGGCGAAGGCGATCGCCGCCGGCGCCGACACGGTCATGCTCGGCTCGATGCTCGCCGGCACCGACGAAGCCCCGGGCGACGTGATCGTGGCGCAGGGCGAGCGCTACAAGGAGTACCGGGGCATGGGCTCGCTCGGCGCGATGAAGGCGCGCGGCTTCTCCAAGGATCGCTACTTCCAGGGCGACGTCGAGGACGTCGAGAAGCTCGTGCCCGAGGGGATCGAGGGACGCGTGCCGTACAAGGGCCCGCTCGCCGGCGTGCTGCACCAGCTCGTCGGCGGCCTCAGGCAGGCGATGGGCTACTGCGGCGCGCCGACGATCGAGGCGATGAAGCAGGCGCGGTTCGTCCGCATCACCGGCGCCGGCCTGCGCGAGTCGCACCCGCACGACATCACGATCACGAAGGACGCGCCGAACTATCGCCGCGCGTGAGGAAGTCGCGAACCTGCACGCGCTCCCCGAGGAGCGTCCCGTCCTCGTCGTCGACCTCGGCGGTCAGTACGCGCAGCTGATCGCCCGGCGCGTGCGCGAGGCGCGCGTCTACTCGGAGCTCGTCTCCCATCGCGCGAGCGCGGAGGAGCTCCGCCGTCGCAACCCGGTCGCGCTGATCCTCTCCGGCGGGCCGGCGTCGGTGTACGCCGAGGGCGCTCCGCGCACCGACCCCGCGCTGTTCGAGCTCGGCGTGCCGACGCTCGGCATCTGCTACGGCATGCAGCTGATGGCGCAGGACCTGCCGGGCGGGCGCGTCGACCGCACCGGCGTCGGCGAGTTCGGGAAGACGGCGCTCCGCCTGCGGGGGGCGCTGGGGAGAGAGCTTGCCGAGGAGCAGACGGTCTGGATGAGTCACAGGGACTCCGTCGTCGCGCCGCCCGCCGGTGCAACGGTGACCGGGTCGTCGGAGACGACGCCGATCGCGGCGTTCGAGGACGAGGAGCGACACCTGTACGGGATCCAGTTCCATCCCGAGGTCGTGCACACGCCGAACGGCCAGCAGGTGCTGAAGAACTTCCTCTTCGGGATCGCGGGCGCGACGCCGTCGTGGACGCCGGCGGCGGTGATCGAGGAGCAGGTGGAGCGGATCCGCACGCGCGTCGGGCGCGGGCGCGTGCTCTGCGGCCTCTCGGGGGGTGTCGACAGCGCCGTCGCGGCGCTGCTCGTGCACAAGGCGGTCGGCGACCAGCTCACGTGCGTCTTCGTCGACCACGGATTGCTGCGCAAGGACGAGGCCGCACAGGTGGTCGAGACGTTCTCCGGTCTCGGCGTGCAGCTCGTCCACGTCGAGGCGCAGGAGCGCTTCCTCGCCCGCCTCGCCGGCGTCACCGATCCGGAGGAGAAGCGCAAGCAGATCGGCGAGGTGTTCATCCGCGTGTTCGAGGACGAGGCGCGGAAGCTCGGCGACGTGCGCTTCCTCGTCCAGGGGACGCTCTACTCGGACGTGATCGAGTCGGGCGGCGGCGACGGCGTCGCCGAGACGATCAAGAGCCACCACAACGTCGGTGGCCTGCCGGCCGACATGCGGCTGAAGCTCGTCGAGCCGCTGCGGCTCCTCTTCAAGGACGAGGTGCGGCGGGTGGGCGAGGAGCTCGGGATGCCCGAGCGGATGGTCTGGCGGCAGCCGTTCCCGGGGCCCGGGCTCGCGATCCGCATCATCGGCGAGGTGACCGCCGAGCGGCTCGAGACGCTGCGGGAGGCGGACGCCATCCTGCAGGACGAGGTGCGGCGCGCCGGGCTCTACCGCGAGCTGTGGCAGTCGTTCTGCGTCCTGCCGGCGATCCGCTCGGTCGGCGTCCAGGGCGACTCGCGCACGTACGGCTACCCGGTCGTGATCCGCGCCGTCACCTCCGACGACGCGATGACGGCCGACTGGGCGCGGCTGCCGTACGACCTCGTCGAGCAGGTCTCGTCGCGGCTCGTGAACGAGATCCCGGCCGTGAACCGGGTCGTCCTCGACGTCACCTCGAAGCCGCCGGCGACGATCGAATGGGAGTGAGCGAACGGGGTCGGGCCTAGCGTCCGACGCGTCGACAAAGGCGAAACGGAAGGAGCGGCGGGAGCGGCGTCGGGGATGCCGCTCCCGCCGAGGCGCCGCTACGGACCCCAGCCGGTGTCGGCGATGAAGGCCGCGACCGTCGCGAGGACGAGCAGGAGCCACAGGGCCTTGAGCCTCATGGTTCACCTCCTTTCAGGTGCCGCCGCCAAGACGTCCCAATCCGCCGGACGTGTCTACAAAAGTTGACAGATCCCCCGGAGGTCCGGCAAGGCTGCCGCCTCGCCCGGGTGATTGACCGTTGTCAACCGAACGGGCAAGATCGCCGCGAATGACCTCCTCCGAGACGATCGGGGAGCGACTCCGCCGCCTTCGCCTCGAGCGTGGGCTCTCCCAGCGCGCGCTCGCCGGCCCCGGCGTCAGCTACGGATACATCTCGCGGGTCGAGCTCGGACAGCGGCTCCCGTCGATGAAGGCGCTTCGCGTCCTCGCCCGCGGCCTCGGCGTCAGCGTGCAGTACCTCGAGACCGGCCGCGAGCTCGGGGACGCCGCGTCGCGCGAGCTGCGGCTGGGGGAGGCCGAGCTCGCGCTGCGACTCGACCACGACGTCGCGGGCGCGGAAGCCGTCTTCCGCGACGTGCTCGCGGAGGCGACGGTGGGTGGCGACGCGCGCGCCGCTGCCCGCGCGCGCATCGGGCTCGGCCTCGTCGCCGCGCACCGCGGCGATCACCCGGCGGCGATCGCCTCGCTCGAGCACGCGGTTGCGAGGCCGTGGATCGCCCCGCACACGCACCCCGACGTCTACGCCACGCTCGGCCACTCGTACGCGAGTGCCGGGCGGGCCGAAGACGCCGTCCGGTTGCTGCGCGGCGCGCTCGACGACGTCGCCGCTCGTCGTCCGATCGACAGCGCGGCGATCGTCCGCTTCGCGAGCTACCTGAGCTACGCGCTGTCCGACCTCGGCGACGTCGAGGGCGCACGCGCGGCGCTCGCGGAGGCCCTCCGCCACGCGCACGCCCCCGACGACGCCTACACGCGCGTCCGGCTGTACTGGTCTGGGGCGCGCCTCGCCTCGCTGACCGGCGACCACGAGACCGCGCGCGTCAGCATCAACCGCGCGATCGCTCTGCTCGAGACGAGCGAGGACACTGGCTCGCTCGCGCGCGCGCACGTCCTCGCGGCCGAGCTCGCCCTCCACGAGGACGACCTCGACGACGCGCGCACGCACCTCGAGGCGGCGTCGCCCGGCCCGGCCGCGGCGGCGCAGGACCGAGCCTGGCACGCGCTGCAGGCTGCGCTCGTCGAGGCGCGGAGCGGCAACGCCGCCGCCGCGATCGACCACGCGAGCGAGGCCGTCGAGCTGCTCGACGACGGCGAGGACGGGACGCTGCGCGGGCGGGCGCAATGGGCGCTCGGAGAGGCGCTCGCCGCCGCCGGCTCGCGAACGGCGGCGCGCGCCGCGTTCGCGCGTGCGTCCGAGCTGATCCCGCCGGGCTCGAAGTACGCGGCCGCGTTCGTGGACGCGTGGTCGCGCACGTTCCCGGCCGACGCCGGAGCCGGGATCAGCTGAGCGAGAGCGCGGGGTAGCGCGCGCGCACCTCGTCGACGAAGCCGGCGAGGCGCTCGGCGAGCTCGGCGTCCGCGATCTCGAGCACGTTCTCGGCGTTCCGCTCGCCGGAGCGGGAGAGGTTGAACGAGCCGACGAAGGCGGTGTCGTCGGCGACGGTGACCTTCGCGTGCATGAAGTCGCGCACGCCGCTCCCGAACGGCGTCGAGCGCTTCGCGCTGAAGGAGCGAGCGGCAACGCGCTCGAGCAGCGGCAGCTTCCAGCGTCGACGGCCGTCCTCTCGCCACTGTTCGACGACGCCGCGCACCTGCGTCTGGTCGACGCAGCCGGCAACGTCGACGCGTGTCGCGGCGAGCGCGCCGAGCACCGGCCCGGTCGTCAGCACGGGCGAGCAGACGCGGACGCGCCGTCGCGCGAGCCCGATCGCCTGCGCGATCCGGTGCGAGAGGTCGGCGCCGTGCGCCGGCGTGAACCAGACGCGGACGTTCTCGTGCCAGACCGGTTCGACCGCGCCGCTGCCGGCGACGTCGACCGCGGCCACGAGCTGGGCGAAGTCGCGCGCGTAGTCGGCGGCGATCTCGGCCGAGCGCACGATCGCGACGACGTTCTCCTGCCGCGACCACGCGTCGTCGGACCAGTTGAGCGAGCCGGTCCAGACCGTGTCGCCGTCGCGGACGACGTACTTGTGGTGCATCAGGTCGGGCACGCCCGGGACCGCGGTCGCGTCGACGGGCAGCGACGCGATCAGCGTCTCGTCCGGCGACGGCGGCGGCGGCACCGGAATCGGCTTCGCGTGGTCGACGTTGTACGCGAGCCGGATGCGGACGCCGCGCGCGGCCGCGCGCCGCAGCGCGTCGCCGACGATGCGTGCCGTGTCGGCGCCGAGGTCGAAGTCGTACTGCGCGAGGTCGAGCGTGCGGCGCGCGCCGTCGAGGAAGTCGGCGACCGCGACCGCGACGTCATCCGCGGTCTGGCCGCCGTCGGTCAGAGTACGGAGCTCGATGTCGGGGTTCATCGATCGGCTCGCCGCCGCCACGATCGGCGCGACGCACAACTTCTACCGGCTGGGCGAGCGGGCGCCGCTGCTGCGCGAGCGGCTCGAGCGGTACCTCGACGAGCGGGCGCACGCGCCCTTCCTGGTCGTCGGCGAGGCCCCCGGCTTCCGCGGCACGCGCGTCTCCGGCATCCCGCTGACGTCCGAGCGCCAGCTCACCGGCGTCGGGCCGGCCGAGGCGACCGCGACGATCGTGCACCGCGTGCTCGCAGAGCACGGGGCGGAGGAGGAGGTGCTGCTCTGGAACGTCGTCCCGACGCATCCGGGCGACGAGCGCTCGAACCGGCCGCCGACGCGCGCGGAGGCCGAGGCCGGCGTCGTCTTCGCCCGCGTGCTCGCCCGCGGCCGGGTCGTCGTCCCCGTCGGGCGCGTGGCCCAGGCGCTCCTCGGCGGGGCGTACGTCCGCCATCCGTCGCACGGCGGCGCGGCCGCGTTCCGAGCCGGTCTGGCTGCGGCGCTTGCTTGCTACCATGCGCCCTCGGCGGACGGCTCGTCCGCCGTTTTCTCGCGATGAAGACCTACAGCGCCAAGCCCGGCGAGATCGCCCGCGACTGGTACCTCGTCGACGCCGAGGGGAAGACGCTCGGCCGGCTCGCGACCCAGATCGCCGACCGGCTGCGCGGCAAGGGCAAGCCGCAGTACACGCCGCACGTCGACACGGGCGACTTCGTCGTCGTCGTCAACGCCGAGAAGATCGCGGTCACCGGCAAGAAGCTCGACGAGAAGCTCTACTACCGTCACTCCGGCTACCCCGGCGGCCTCCGAGTGCGCCCGCTGCGCGAGCAGCTCGACCGCCGGCCGACCGAGGTGCTCCGGGCCGCGGTCAAGGGCATGCTCCCGCGCAACCGGCTCGCGCGGCAGCAGCTCACGAAGCTGAAGATCTACGCGGGCCCCGAGCACCCGCACGCGTCCCAGTCCCCGAAGCCGCTCGAGATCCGCTGATGTCGACGCCCGCCCAGTACCTCGGCACCGGGAAGCGCAAGACGTCGGTCGCGCGCGTGATCCTGCGTCCCGGCGACGGCAAGACGTGGATCAACGGCAGGACGCTCGAGGACTACTTCCCGCGTCTGACCCATCGCACGATCGTGCTCGCGCCGCTCAAGACGACCGCGCTCGAGGGCCAGTACGACCTGCGCGTGCGCGTCCACGGCGGCGGCCCGTCCGGCCAGGCGGGCGCCGTGCGGCACGGCATCGCGCGAGCGCTCGTCGAGGTGAACCCCGATTACCGCGTGCTGCTCAAGCGCCAGGGGTTCCTGACGCGCGACGCGCGCCAGGTCGAGCGCAAGAAGGCCGGCCTGCACAAGGCGCGCAAGGCGCCGCAGTTCAGCAAGCGGTAACAGGCTGCTTGGCGGCCCAGCCGTCTGCTCTCACACCCGAACGGCTGCATCGTCTTCTCCGTCACCTGCCCGCCTGCGACCAGGTCGCGAATTCGCTCGGCGGGGTCCTGGTCGTACGGCAGCGACCGATCGTACGGCCGGTCGATCGTTCGCGACGCGGCTCCCGGAGCCGAAAACCGCGGCGGCGCGTCCGGCGTATCCTTAGGCGGAGAAGGGAAAGGAGACGCCATGGGGGGAAGGATCACGCGCCGTTCGGCAACCGTCGCCGCTCTCGCCGCCGTCTGTAGCGGGGCCGCGATCGCCGCGCCGTCGGCTGCCGTGCCGACGGTGAAGGCGTCGCCGAACGCGGCGCTGGGCGCGACCATCGTCGTCACCTCGAAGGGGCTGACGCTCTACCACTACCTGCCCGACACGAAGCGCACGGTCAAGTGCACCGGCCCGTGCGCGGTCCTCTTCCCGCCGCTCGTCGTCCCCGCCGGCACGAAGCCGGTCGCCGGGCCGGGTCTCGCCGCTGCGAAGCTCGGCACGGTGAGGCGGCCCGACGGGAAGCTCCAGGTCACCTACAACGGGCTGACGCTCTACCGCGACTACTACGACAAGTCCGCCGGCGAGGTGAACGGCCAGGGCCAGCAGCGCGTCTGGTACGCGGTCACCGCCGCCGGCACGGTGACGAAGGCGCGTGCCGTCACGGCGCCGCCGCCGGTCGACTCCAGCACGTCGCAGCCGACGCCGAGCGCTCCGAGCGACTTCCCGCAGGCAGCGGGCCCGCCGCCCGACTGCGTCGACAGCGACTGCTAGCCGCGCGAGCGGCTCTGACGGCCCGACCGAGCGCGCGCCGACCGGCCGCGCGAGTAGCGTTCGCGCGGTGGCGCGGCGCTACTTCGGCACCGACGGCGTCCGTGGGATCTACGGCCAGGCGCTCGACCCCGACCTCGCGGAGCGTCTCGCCCGCGCCGCGACGCTGTGGAGCGGCGCCCGCGAGGTCTTCGTCGGCCGGGACACGCGCGCCTCGGGCCTCGAGCTCGCCGAGGCCGTCGGCCGCGGCATCGCCTCGGCCGGCGCGAACGCGCGCCTCGGCGGCGTGCTGCCGACGCCGGCCGTCGCGCTGCAGGCGCGCGAGCTCGGCGTCGTCATCTCGGCCTCGCACAACCCGCCCGAGTACAACGGCGTCAAGTTCTTCCGCGCCGGGGCGAAGCTCACCGACGACGAGGAGGAGGCCGTCGAGGCGCGCCTCGACGCGGCCGCGGCCGACGAGGAGGGCGCCGTCGGCGAGCTCGGCGGCGCCGCCGAGGCGTATCGCGCCTACATCCTCGACCGCTTCGGCTCCGACCTGAGCGGCCTGCGGGTCGCCGTCGACTGCGCACACGGCGCCTACTCCGGGATCGCGCCGGGCGCGTTCGAGCAGCTCGGGGCCGAGGTCGGGGCGATGGGAATCGACCCGAACGGCACCAACATCAACATGGGCTGCGGCGCGACCGACACGATGGCGCTCGAGGAGCTCGTCGTCGGCGGCGGCTACGACCTCGGCATCGCCTTCGACGGCGACGGCGATCGGATGCTCGCCGTCGACGAGCGCGGCGAGACGCTCGACGGCGACCAGATCCTCGCGATCCTGGCGCTCGACCTCGGCGTCGAGCTCGTCGCCGTCACCGAGATGACGAACCAGGGCTTCCACGTGCTCATGCGCGAGCACGGGATTCGCGTCGTCACAACCGAGGTCGGCGACCGGTACGTGCTCGAAGCGCTCGACCGCGAGCGCGGCCTGCTCGGCGGCGAGCAGTCGGGCCACATCATCTACCTGCGCGACCACGTCACCGGTGACGGTCTCGCCGCGGCGCTCCTGCTCTGCGCGGCGCTCCGCGGGCGTCGCCTGAGCGAGGCGGCGGCGGTGCTCGAGCTGTACCCGCAAGCAAAGGAGAACGTGCGCGTGAGGTCGAAGGAGCTGAGTCCGGCGATCCGCGACGCGGTCGCGAAGCTGAACGCCGAGCTCGGCGACGGCGGCCGCGCGCTCGTCCGGCCGTCGGGCACCGAGCCGTTGGTCCGGATCCTGGTCGAGGCCGAGGACGAGCGTGCTGCCGAGGACGCGTGTGCTAGCCTGGCGACGCTCGTGGAGCGTGAGCTCGGCTAAGCCGTCCCGACGCCGGGGCGGGTGAGAGGCCGGGCTTTCGCGTTTGTAGGAGCGGTTTGCGGGAGACGTCGGGAGAGGAGGCGCCATGTGCGGGATCATCGGATACGTCGGGCCCCGGCCCGCGAAGGACCTCCTGATCTCGGGCCTCGAACGGCTCGAGATGCGCGGCTACGACTCGGCCGGGATCGCGCTCGTCGAGGAGCACGCCCTCGAGTACGTTCGCGCAGTCGGCAACCTCGCCAACCTGAAGCGCGCCGCGGGCGACAACGGCTCGCCGGCGACGACGGGTCTCGGGCACACGCGCTGGGCGACGCACGGCGCCGTCAGCGAGGAGAACGCGCACCCGCTCACCGGCTGCGACGAAGGCAAGCTCGCGATCGTGCTCAACGGGATCGTCGAGAACTATCTCGAGCTGAAGAACGAGCTCGAGGCCGACGGGCACGTGTTCAGCTCCGCGACCGACGCCGAGGTGGTCGCGCACCTGATCGAGAAGAACTACCGCGGCGACCTCGCCGAGGCGGCGCGCGCGACGTACAAGCGCCTCGAGGGCCACTTCACGTTCGTCGTCATCGACCACGAGGAGCCCGAGCGACTCGTCGGCGTGCGGCACCAGACGCCGCTTGTCGTCGGGCTCGGTGACGGAGAGAGCTTCATCGCCTCGAACGTGGCGGCGTTCCTGCGCGAGACGAAGCGCGTCCAGTACCCGCACGACGGGCTGATCGTCGACGTGCGGCCGGACGGCGTGCGCTTCGTCGACGCCGTCGACGGCGCCGAGGTCGAGCTGCCGGTCGCCGAGATCGACTGGGACGACGACGTCGCCGAGCGGCGCGGGTACGAGACGTTCATGCTCAAGGAGATCTACGAGCAGCCGGACGCGATCCGCGAGACGATCGGCGAGCGCGTGCGGCACGGGCGGCTCGTCCGCGACGGTTTCGGCATGAGCGAGCAGGACCTCCGCGAGCTGCGCCGGATCGTGATCGTCGCCTGCGGCACCGCGTACCACGCCGGCGTCGTCGGCCGCTACGTGATCGAGGAGTGGGGCCGCGTGCCGGTCGAGCCCGATATCGCGAGCGAGTGGATCTACCGCAACCCGGTGCTCGACGAGGACACGCTCGTGATCGGGATCTCGCAGTCGGGCGAGACGCGCGACACGATCCACGCGATGCTGCTCGCGCGCGAGCTCGGCGCACGCACGGTCGCGATCACGAACCAGCCTGGCTCCCAGATCACGCGCGAGGTCGACTCCGTCCTCTTCACCCGCTGCGGGATGGAGGTCGGCGTCGCCGCGTCGAAGACGTTCTCGGCGCAGGTCGCGCTCATGTACCTGATCGGCCTCGAGCTCGCGCGCGCCCGCGAGACGCTGCCGCGGGCGGAGATCGAGTTCATCCTCGACGAGGTCTGGCGGCTGCCGGCGAAGATGGAGCAGTTCCTCGACGGCGACCATCCGATCGACGAGATCGCGCAGCGTTTCTACCAAGCGCCGTTCTTCCTCTTCCTCGGGCGCCACATCGGGCTGCCGGTCGCGCTCGAGGGCGCGCTGAAGCTGAAGGAGATCTCCTACATCCCGACCGAGGCGTACTCGGCGGGGGAGATGAAGCACGGGCCGATCGCGCTCCTCGACGAGGGCACGCCCGTCGTCGTCGTCGCGACGCGGCAGAAGGTCGTCTACGACAAGGTCGTCTCGAACATCCAGGAGTCACGGGCGCGGGGCGCGCACGTGATCGCGATCGCGACCGACGGCAACGAGGACATCCAGCACCACGCGAACGACGTCATCTTCGTGCCGAAGTCGCCGGCCTTCCTGCAGGCGGCGCTCGCGACCCTGCCGCTCCAGCTCCTCGCCTACAAGATCGCGCGCCTCCGCGGCCACAACGTCGACCAGCCGCGGAACCTCGCGAAGACCGTCACCGTCGAGTAGCGCTCTCCCTCCATCGGGGGATTGTCAACACCGTTGACTCCTGTCATCATGGGGTTCGCTACAGCGTGGCCCGCGATCAGGACTCGTACCGCCGCGGCGCCCGTCTTCTCCGCCCCGGAGGCGACCCCACGAGTGCCGCAGCTCGAGCCGGGTCGCCTCCGGCGTTTACCGCGCCTCCGTCAATCCTCCGACGGCGGGCGGCGGAGCCGCTTCGTCTGCGCGTGGCGCCGCTTCTCCACGAGGCGGCGCTCGCGTGCGGCCGCGGTCGGCGCCGTCGCCCGCCGCGGCCGGCGCAGCCTCGTCGCCTCGCGTAGCTGCTCGACGATCCGGTCGGTGGCGAGCTCGCGGTTCCGGAGCTGCGACCGCTCGTCCTGGGCGACGGCGCGCACGACCGGCCCGAGCCGCTCGAGGACGCGGCGGCGCTCGGAGTCCGTCAGCGCCTGCGAGCCCTCGACGTCGAACAGCGCCTCCACTCGGGTCGAGCTCTTCTGCGCGTGCTGGCCGCCCGGACCGCTGGAGCGCGAGAACCGGAACGCGACTTCCGAGCGAATAGACTCGCCGTCCATGGCTGCGATTCTGCTCGACGTGGACGGGGTGCTGCACGTCTCCGGCACGCCGATCCCGGGGGCAGTCGACGCGGTCAAGCGGCTCCGCGCCGACGCCCACCGCATCCGCTTCGTCACCAACTCGACGACGATGTCGCGGGCCGAGCTCGGGAACCAGCTGCGTGCGATCGGCTTCGCGATCGACGACGACGAGCTGCAGACGACGGGCGGGGTGGCCGCCCGCGTCCTCCACGGCCGCCGCGTGCTCGCGCTGACGATGCCGGGACTGCTCGACGACCTCGACGGGCTCCAGCTGATCGGCATCAACGCCGACGCCGTGCTCGTCGGCGGCGCCGACGAGGGGGAGGAGACCGGCCGCGTCTTCTCGTACCTGAACCTGAACCGTGCCTTCCTCGAGCTGCAGGCCGGGGCCGAGCTCTACTGCCTGCACAAGAACCGCTGGTGGCAGACGGCGGACGGGCCGAAACTCGACGCCGGCGCGTTCGTCGCCGGGCTCGAGTACGCCGCCGACACCGAGGCGACGGTGCTCGGCAAGCCGAGCCCGGAGTACTTCGCGGCGGCGCTCGAGGCGCTCGACGCCGACCCCGAGCTGACGTGGATGGTCGGCGACGACTTCGAGGGCGACGTGATCGGCGCTCAGCGGCAGGGGATGCGCACGGTGCTCGTCCGCACCGGCAAGTTCAGGCCGGACGCCGTCGAGGAGGCGGGCGTGCAGCCCGACGGCATCGTCTCCTCGATCGCCCAGCTCCCGGACTGGCTCGAGCAGAACCTCTAGTGTGCGTCGGGGTCGACCTGATCGAGATCGCGCGCATCCGTCGTGCGCTCGAGCGCTACGGCGACGGCTTCCGCTCGCGCTGCTTCACCGAAGCGGAGCGCGCGTACTGCGAATCGAAGGCGAACCCCGCACAGCACTACGCGGGCCGGTTCGCGGCGAAGGAGGCGATCGGCAAGGCGCTCGGCTCCGGCGTCCACTTCACGTGGAAGGAGATCGAGGTGAGGGGAAGGCCGAAACCCGGCGTGCATCTGAGCGGGCGGACGGCGCGCTTTGCCGAGCGGATCGGCGCCGGCCGGATCGAGCTCTCGATGACCCATTCGCAGGAGCTCGCGGCCGCGGTCGCGGTGGTGGTCGAGGCGTGATCCCTCTGCTCACCGCCGACGAGACACGGCGATCGGAGGAGGCGTACGAGGGGTCGCTCGAGGAGCTGATGGAGCGGGCCGGCACGGCGGTGGCGGAGTTCGTGCTCGAGCGATACCCCGGGCGCGTCACCGTCGTCTGCGGCGGCGGCAACAACGGCGGCGACGGCCGCGTCTGCGCGCGCGTTCTGCGCGAGCGCGGGCGCGAGGTCGACGTCGTCGAGCGGTTCGGCGAGCTCGGCGAGCCGGACGTGATCGTCGACGCGCTGCTCGGCATCGGCCTGCGCGCGGCGCCGCGCGAGGACGTCGCGCGGATGATCGAGCGGATCAACGCCGCCGGTGTGCCGGTGGTCGCGATCGACGTCCCGTCGGGCGTCGACGCGTCGACCGGCGAGGTGCCCGGTGCGGCCGTCGACGCCGACGCGACGGTGACGTTCGCCGCGGCGAAGGTCGGCCTCGTCGTCGCCCCCGGCCGTTTCCGCAGCGGCGCCGTCGAGGTGGCCGACATCGGGCTCGCGGTCGGCGAGCACGAGCACGCGCGCGTGCCCCCGTCGGTCCTGGCCGAGGTGCCGCGCAAGGGGCGCGAGTCGACGAAGTACCGTGCCGGCTCCGTGCTCGTCGTCGGTGGCTCGCCGGGTCTGACGGGCGCGGCCGTGCTCGCGTCGCTGGCGGCGTTCCGCGCCGACGCCGGCTACGTGCGCGTCGCCGTGCCGGCGTCGTCGGTGGCGGCGATCGAGGCGCACGTGCTCGAGGCGGTCAAGCTCGCGCTGCCGGAGGACGCGTCGGGGCGGCTGCTGCCGCGGGCGGCGGAGGCGATCCTCGACGCGGCGGACCGGGCGAGCGCCGTCGCGATCGGCCCCGGGCTCGGCAGGAGCGACGGCACGCGCGACCTCGTCCGCGTGCTGCTCGAGCGGCTCGAGCTGCCGGTCGTGCTCGACGCCGACGCGCTCTGGCGGCTCGAGCCGGTCGCGCGCTCGGCGCCGACGGTGCTGACGCCGCACGCGGGCGAGCTCGCGTCGCTGCTTGCGACCGACGCGCAGGAGGTGGACCTGCACCGGCTCGAATCGGTGCGCCGCGCCGCGGCGCGCTACGGCGCCGTCGTGGCGCTGAAGGGGCCCGACACGCTCGTCGCGGCGCCGCGCGCAGGCGTCCTCGTCGCCGACTACGGCACGCCGGCGCTCGCGACCGCGGGGACCGGCGACGTCCTCACCGGCGTTGTCGCCGCCTTCCTGGCGAAGGGGATGGACGCACAGGTCGCCACGGCAGCGGCGGCCGTCGCGCACGGGCTCGCGTCCCGGCTCGTCGAGCCGCGCGCCGGCCTCGTCGCGAGCGACCTCCTGCCGGGGATCCAGCGCGCCCTCGATGGCGCGTAGCGAGATCACGATCGACCTCGGTGCGCTCCGGCGCAACGCGCGCACCCTCGTGCGGGCGCTCGGCGGCGCCGAGCTGTGGGCGGTCGTGAAGGCGAACGGCTACGGCCACGGTGCCGTCGACTGCGCGCGCGCTGCGCTCGACGGCGGTGCGCGCGCGCTCTGCGTCGCGACGGTGGCGGAGGCGCTCGAGCTGCGTGCCGAGCTGCCGGAGCCGCGCGTGGTCGTGATGGGGCCGACCGACGACGTCGCGGCTGCTCGCGAGGCGCGCCTCGAGCTCGTCGTCGGCGACGACGTGCCGCAGGACGTTCCCGTGCACGTGAAGCTGGACACCGGGATGGGCCGGTGGGGGGTCGGCGAGCTCGTTGCGCCGCCGCGCAACGTCGTCGGCGTGATGACGCATCTCGCGACCGCTGACAGCGACCCGGCCTTCGCCCGCGTCCAGCTCGCGCGCTTCCGCGCCGCGACGGCCGCGGTCTCGCACCTGACACGGCACGCGGCGAACAGCGCAGCGGCGCTCCGGCTGCCGGAGTCGCGACTCGACGCGGCGCGCTGCGGCATCGCGCTCTACGGCCTCTCGCCGTTCGGCACCGATCCGGCCGAGGACGGGCTCGAGCCCGTGCTCGGCTGGCGGAGCGAGATCGCGCTCGCGAAGCTGCTGCACGCGGGTGAATCCACCGGCTACCGGCGCGCCTTCGTCGCCTCGCGCGAGACGTGGATCGGGATCGTGCCGGTCGGCTACGGCGACGGCTTCCGCCGCGACCTGACCGGCACCGAGGTTCTCGTCGAGGGAGAGCGACGGCGCGTCGTCGGCGTCGTCTCGATGGACGCGTTGGCGGTCGAGCTCGACCGCGAGCTGCCGCGAGGGACGCCGGTGACGATCGTCGGCGACGGGCTGCTGCTCGAGGAGCACGCGCGCGTCGCCGGCACGATCACGTACGAGCTCGCGAGCCGGATCGAGTCGGCTCCGGCGCGTGCACGGCGCGTCGTCGCATGAGGAGCCCTGGCAGGAGCGCCTGCAGCCAGGCCGCCGGCCGGTACCAGCGCGGAACGACGATCTCGCGCCGGCCGCGGTCGAGCTCGCCGAGCACGCGCTCGGCGACGAACGGCGGGTCGACGACGAGGAGCCGCCACGGGAAGCCCATGCGCTCGCGCTGCGGGAAGCCCGGCGTCTCGACGTAGCCCGGCAGCACCGCGAGCAGATGCACGCCGCGCGGCGCGAGCTCGATCGCGACGGAGCGGGCGAACGCGAGCTGCGCGTGCTTGGACGCCGAGTAGGGCCCCGCCGCGACGGTGCCGGCGACCGAGGCGACGACGACGACCTTCGAGCCGGCCGCGAGCCCGGGCAGGAACGCGCGCAGCGTCCAGACCGAGCCGAGGTAGTTCGTGTCGACCACGGCCTCGACGATCTCGGGCTCCGAGTCGAGGTAGTCGCCGCGTGCGGCGATGCCGGCGTTGCAGACGAGCAGGTCGAGCTGCGGGTGGCGGGCGAGCACGCGCGCGGCGACGGCGTCCACGGCCGCCCGGTCGGAGACGTCGCATTGCTCGTGCTCGTCCGCGTCCGGCGCCGCCCCCCGCGAGAGGCCGACGACGCGGTAGCCGCGGCCGCGCAGCCGACGGACGAGCTCGGCGCCGATGCCGGAAGAGGCGCCGGTGACGACTGCGACGCGCACGTTGCGTGCACGGTAACGTCGGCCGCGTGTTCGCGGGGAAGCGAGGGCTCGTCCTCGGCGTCGCCAATCGGCGCTCGATCGCCTGGGGGATCGCGAGCAGGCTCGCGGCCGGCGGCGCCCGGCTCGCGTTCACGTACCAGGGCGAGCGGATCGAGGCGAACGTGCGCGAGCTGGCGGCGACGGTGTCGAGCCCGCTCGTGACCGCGTGCGACGTCCGCTCCGACGACGACATCGCGCGCGTCTTCGCCGAGGTCGCCGACGCGTTCGGCGGCGAGCTCGACCTCCTCGTCCACTCGGTCGCGTTCGCGGCAGCCGAGGATCTGGAGGGCCGCTTCACCGACACGCCCCGCGACCGCTTCTGGCTCGCGCTCGACGTGAGCGCGTACTCGCTCGTCGCGTGCGCCCGTGCCGCCGAGCCGCTGCTGGCGGCGGCCGGCGGCGGCGCGATCGTGACCATGACGTACCTCGGCGGCGAGCGTGCGGTGCCGCACTACAACGTGATGGGAGTCGCCAAGGCGACGCTCGACTCGAGCGTCCGTTACCTCGCCTGGGACTTGGGCAAGAAGAACATCCGCGTCAACGCGATCTCCGCCGGCCCCGTCCGCACGCTGGCGGCACGCTCGATCGCAGGCTTCCCGACGATGGAGGCGATCGTCGAGGAGCGCGCGCCGCTCCATCGCCACGTCGACGCCGACGACGTCGGCGCCGCGGCCGCCTACCTGCTGAGCGACGACGCGAGGAACGTCACGGGAACGACGCTGTACGTCGACAGCGGGTACCACGCGATGGGCATGTAGCGTCGCCTGCCCGCCGAGCGCGCAGGTCTTGAGTGCGCCGGGCGCCGATGAGAGCATTGGCCGTGGCCGTGAGCGCAAGCGCGACGCCGGCCGGGCGTCGCTCGTCTCTCATCGAGGCGCGAACCGTCGGACCGGCGCTGCTCGTGCTTGCGCTCGCGCTGGTGATGAGCGTCGTCCTCCCGTTGATCGACCGGCAGACGTCGTACCGCCACGAGATCCGCAAGGGCGCCGCCGTCGCGCTCGCCGCCGGCATCACGCTCGTTCCGACCCCGGGTTGGGACCTCGCGAGCGGTGCGCTCGTCGGGCAGACGCGCACGCCCGTCGGCAGCACGGCCCAGACGGAGCTCGTCGACGGCAGCGTCGACCTCGACGTGAGCACGGCTCCGTTCGCGGGGACGCCGTCGGCGTTGCTCACCCGGATCGACCGGATCAACGCCGACCTCGACCACGCGCGCGGCCGCGCCGCCGCAACGACCCACCGCTACGCCGTCACGACCCG
>DASRGD010000051.1:0-93966 GCA_035651195.1 Gaiellaceae bacterium
CCGGCCGCGACCGCGGCGACGATCGTGGCGAAGTTGTCGTCGGTCAGAACCATCGTCGCCGCCTCGCGCGCGACGTCCGTGCCGGAGCGGCCCATCGCGACGCCGATGTCGGCGCGGCGGAGCGCCGGCGCGTCGTTGACGCCGTCGCCGGTCATCGCGACCACGTGCCCCTCGGCGCGCAACGCGTCGGCGATGCGCAGCTTCGCCTCGGGCGAGCTGCGGGCGAAGATCAACCCGTCGGCTTCGCGAAGCAGCGCGTCGAGCTCGTGCTCGCCGAGGGCGTCGAGCTCGTCGCCCGTCACGACGGTGCCGCCGACACGCACGATCCCGACCCGGCGCGCGATCTCGAGCGCCGTCGGCCCGTAGTCTCCGGTAACGACGACGATCCGGACGCCGGCGCGGCGGCAGGCCACGACGGCCTCGGCGACCTCCGGTCGCGGCGGGTCGAAGAGCGCGACCAGACCGAGCAGGCAGAGGTCGCGCTCGGCTTCCTCGCGGCGCTCGGGCGGGGCGGCATCGCGTGGCAGCCGACGCCGTGCCACGGCCAGGACGCGCAGGCCCTGCGAGGCGTAGCGCTCGAGCACGGCCAGGACGTCGCCGCGGTCGGCGTCGGTGAGCGGACGGTGACCCTCCCGACCGCCGATCTCCGTCGCGCGTGCGAGAACCTCCTCTGGCGCGCCCTTGGCGTGGACCGTGAGCGTCCCGTCCTCGCGCTCGTCGACGGTCGACATCAACCGCAGCGCCGGGTCGAATCGGTACACCCTGCGCCGCCGGCTCTCGCGGCGACGGAGCGCGACGTCGACGCCGAGCTCGCGCACCGCCTCGAGGAGCCCGATCTCGGTCGCCTCGCCGCGCGACTTGCTTCGCCGCCTCGGGTCGACCTCGGCCGTGCTCGACGACGCGCACGCGCGGGCGAGCAGCCCGAGCACCGGGTCGGCGGCCGCCGCCTCCGCGAGATCGATGCCTGCTTCCAGGTCGAGCTCGCCGAGCGGCGTCCAGATCCGCACCGCCCGCATCCGGTTCTCGGTGAGCGTCCCGGTCTTGTCGGTACAGATCACCGTCGTCGAGCCGAGCGTCTCGACCGCCGACAGCCGCTTGACGAGCGCGCCGCGGCGCGCGAGCGCCGCCACGCCGACGGCGAGCGCCAGCGTGATCGTCGGCAACAGGCCCTCCGGGACGTTCGCGACGATCAGACCGATCGCGAAGCTGAGGGCGTCGTGGAGCGGCAACCCCGCCGCGAGCCAGCCGATCGGGAGAAAGGCCAGCCCGGCAGCGATCGCGACGAGCGCGATCAGCCATGCGACTCGGCGGACCTGGCGCTCCAGCGGGCTCAGCTCGACCTCGATCCGCTCCGTCAGCGCCGCGATTCGACCGAGCTCGGTCTGCATGCCGGTGGCGAACACGAGCGCGCTCGCGCCGCCGCCGACGCAGCTCGTGCCGCTGAAGACCACGTCGTGCGCCTCGAGGAGCGATCTGCCCGCTCCCGCCGGACCCGCGGCGCGCGCGACCGGCTGCGACTCGCCGGTCAGCGTCGACAGGTCGACGTCGACGGCGCCCTCGAGCAGGCGCGCGTCCGCCGAGATCCGGTCGCCCTCCTCGATCAGCAGCACGTCGCCCGGCACGAGCTCGCGTGCGTCGACCAGGCGCCGGCGCCCGTCGCGACGGACCGCCGCCTGCTGCGGCAGATAGCCGCGCAGGGCCTCGACCGCACGCTCCGCCTCCTGCTCCTGGAAGAACGCAAACAGGGCGTTCAAGACGATCACGGCCAGGATCGCGACGCCGACGACATGGAGCCCGGCGACGAACGCGAGTGCGCTCGCCAGCCATAGCAGCAACGCGAGCGGATGCGTCATCTGCCGCCCGAGCTGCTGCGGCCAGCGCCGTCCGCCTCGCCGGCGCAGCTCGTTCGGGCCGTAGGCGACCAGCCGCCGCTTCGCCTCGCGGCTCGTCAGCCCGCCCTGACGCGGCTGCGGCACTTGGTCCAGCTGCGGAGCAACTCGATCCCCCGCCGGGTTGTGCGGCCGCAGCTCCTCGGTCAGCGCCGGCACGTTCACGCCGTTAGCCTGCGAGCACCCGGACCCGAGATCTACGTCGGCGATCCACGAGGAGCAAACCCGAGCGGCTGAAGACGATCCCACGGCAACCGATCGACCGACGCCCGATTCTGCAAGGCTGTACGCCGACGTCTGCACGTTCGCCGCGGCGATGCGGCGCCGCGCGTGTCGACCTCACCGCCGGCGGACGCGCAGCCACACCCTTGCGGACCTGCGCGGCTTCCACTGGAGCCGCTTCTTCGACGCGCCGGCGAGGAACATGAGCAGGCCGGCCGCCGACGTCAGCGCCAGCGCGTTCGCGAGCTGGATTCCACCGTTCATGCCTCAACCATCGCCGTCCGGGCCCGAGGCGGCATCGGCGATTTGCGCCCATCGGCCTGCGGCTTTTCCCGGACTCGTCCTACACGCCTGGCTCGTCTGCCCGCAGCCGCCGCCCTCGCAGACGAGGAGTGCGGATCCGCTCCTCGGTCGATGAGCGAGGAGCGGATCCCGAGTGAGCAGTCACGAGATGCGGTAGTCGACGGTACGGCTGTCGGTTCGGTCGCCGACCTTGACCGTGAGAGCGACCGCGAGCGTCTTGCCCCCCGCCACCGGATCGCCGCCTGATGGCATTACCGGTCCAACCAAACCTCAAGAGCCACGAGGCCTCGCCCGACGTGATCGGGAGGGGATCAGGGATGTTTCCGTCCGATCGCGTGGGCAGGCCGCACGATTGCGTCGCTCGACGGATAGAAGATGCTCTCGCGCCCGTCGTCCCACCGGACGCGGTAGTGCTGCTGGCCCGGCTCACCGAGCACCTCGAGCACCTCGCCCCTGCGCACGGCCTCCCCGACGCGGTGACCGTGCACCTCGACCACGGCGCCTGGTTTGGGTCGGAACTCGTCCACGCGGCGATCCTCACCGACGCTCGGCGACCTCCGCATCCGCCGGACTACCGATCGAGTGCTGTGGGTTTACCGCGATCCGACTGCGCCTCGGCGCCTGCGCCGCCGCATCCCGGCGAGGCGACCCGCTCGAGTCCCGTCCTACGTGGCGACGGAGGGCCCAGACTCTCCGCCCCATCACGCAGCCGTCCTCGAGCGAGACAATGCCGTCGGCGATCGGCTGCGCGCAGGCACGCTTCGAACGACTTGCGGCACCGAGCAGGATCGATCCCGGCTCTGGCGATGATCGACGTCAGCCTGCCGGCTCCTCATGCTGCGATCCCTTGTCAGCGCACGGACGAGTCCCTCTGCGGCGCTGGGCTCTCGAGCGCCGCCACCGGCTCGCGCCCGAGGACCGAGGCCGCGAGCTCGAGCTCGTCCTGGAGCAGCCGCGTGATCAGGAAGTGCCGGCCGATGTGGTCGTGCCCGGCCCGTCCGAGCGCGGCACCTGCGTCGGGGTCGGCCAACAGCGCGACCGTCCGCTCCACGCATTCGTCGACGTCGTCGACCAGGTAGCCGCCGGTGCCGGGCGGCATCTGGAGTGGGATGCCGCCGGCACGGCCCGCGACCACCGGCGTCTCCTTCCAGAGGGTCTCGGCGACGACCAGGCCGAATCCTTCGCGGAGCGACTTCTGCAGCACGACGTCCGAGCGGCTCTGGAAGGCGTTCACCTCGAGGTTGCCGACGCCGGTGAAGTTCGTCAGCACGTGGATCTCGGGGTCGCCCGCGGTCTCGTTCAGGATCGTCCGGTACATCGACCAGCCCTGCGGGTCGTCGAGCGCCATCTGCCCGAGCAGCGCGAGCTGCGTTCCCGGAGCCCGCTCGCGGATGCGCCGGTACGCGGCGATGACGCCGAGTGGGTCCTTCCACGGGTCGAAGCGCGAGATCTGGCTGACGAGCGGACGTCCCAGCTCGATCCCCGCCCACTCGACGATCCGGTCTGCGAGCGGGACCGGGAGCTGCATGTTCTTCGGGTTGAGCGGATCGATTGCCGGCGCGATCACGTCGATGCGGTGGTCGCCGAGCAGCGGCGGCACGAACTCGGCCAGCGTGAAGACGAGCGCGTCGTAGTCTTCGAGCAGCGGCTCGAGGAACCGGAGCGCCGACTCGTTCGGCTCCGAGGTGTCGATGTGGCAGCGCCAGATCCAGCGCGCGCCGCGAGCGCCGCAGAGGTGGCGCAGCGCCGCCGGCTGCGGGTCGTGCACCCAGATCAGGTCGTAGCGCGACTCGAGCATGGAAGCGACTGCGCGGCTGTGCTCGAGGTAGGCGTCGCGCGCGCGACGGCTCAGCCTGCCCGGCTCGCCCTGGAGCGCGTTGTGGAGCCGCTTCGTCACCTCGAAGAACCGCGGCGTCCCGGGAATCACGAGCCACTCGCAGTCGATCCCGAGCCCGCGGTAGAGGGGCACGAGCGAGCGCAGCAACTCGCTCACCCCGCCGCCGTAGGCAGTCGCGTTCACGTGCGCGACGCGCAGCCCCTGCAACGGCACCGCCGCGCTGCGCACCGCCTCCACCACGCCGGTACCGACGATCGGCTCGTAGCCGTCGGGCGCGCGCGGCGCGACGTCGACCCGCTGCAGCATCGCCTCTTACCGGCGACCGGCGACCGGCGGCGGCGCCGTGGGGTCGCCCACGGTCAGGTCGACCGTGACGGGGAGCGTCGCCGGACCGGCCGGCGGCGCGGGCACCGGCAGCCCCTGCGAACGCAGGTAGTCGGCCAGCCGGCCGCCGGCGATCTTGCCGGGCGGCCACCAGAGCGGGTACGGCGTCACCACCGAGGTCTCGCCGCGGCCGCCGGCCGGATCGGCCCGGAGGAAGCGCGGCTCGCTGCCGGTCAGCAGCAGCCCGCGGAGCAGCGGCCGGAACGGGGTCGGCCGCACGCTGGCGCCGACTCGCGCCGCGACCGACTCGGCGACGGCGTCCGCCTGCTCGATCGCGATCCCGCCCTGCTTGACCGGGAACGAGGTCGCGTCGCCGGCCGCGTAGACGTCGTCCGACCCGTGGACGAGGCCGTGCAGATCGGTCGGCAGGAACCCGTCGACGTCGCTCGCCAGGCCGTCGAGGCGTGGGCCGCGCAGGCGAGGCAGGGTGACGACGCGCTCGGCTGCGATGCGCTCACCCGGCACGAGGCGGAGCTCGCCGTCTGCGAACTCGGCTGCATAGCGGCCGCAGCGGAGCTCGATCCCCGCCGATGCGAGCAGCCGAGTCACTGCCTCACTCGCAGCGCCGTCGAAGCGCTCGAGCGGCCTCGCCTCGGGCGTCACCAGGGTGATGCGCACGGTCCGCTCGCCGCGCTGCTCGACCTGGGCTGCCGTCAGCAGCGCCAGCTCGTAGAGCGGTAGCGGCCAGCTCGCCCCAGCCGGCACGGCGAACGCGAGCGACGCGACCTGTCCGTTCTCGACCTCGGCGAGGAGCGCCCGGAACGCCTGCTCGTCCCGGGAGCCGCGGAAGGTGAGCGCTCCCGGCAGGGCCTCCTCGGGTCGTGCGCCGCAGGCGACGACCAGCAGGTCGTATGCCGCCTGTTCGCCCGTGCTCGTGTGCACGTGATGGCCGACGTCGTCGACGTAGACGACGCGCGCACGGCGGAGGCGTGCGCCCACGTGCGCCGCAACCCGTTCGAGCTCGAGCCGGAACGGCGTCCCGACGCCGAACGTCTCGGCGACCGCGAACGGCCGGTACGTGAACTCGTCCTCGGGCGTGAGCAGCTCGACCGCGGTCCGCTGCGGAGCGAGCTCGGTGAGCGCGAGCACGAACTCGAGCCCCGCGACGCCCGCCCCGACGACGAGCACGCGTGGCCGACGGTCGATCGTCCGTGAAGTCATCTCTCATCCTTCTTGCTGGGGCTGCGGACGATCACGACCGGGCAATGCGCGTGGTGCGCGCACGCCTGGCTGACCGAGCCGAGCAACAGACCGCTGAAGCCGCCGCGGCCGCGTGAGCCGACGACGAGCAGCTCGGCGTCCTTGCTCGCCTCGACCAGGCTCTCCGCCGGATTCCCCTGCACGACCCGTTGCTCGACTGCGTCCGGCTCGGAGGCGACGCCGCGAACGAGCTCCGCCAAGCGGCCCTCGACAGCGCCCTCGAGCTCGCTCGGCTCGATCAGGAGCGGGTCGACCTCGGGGCCGCCGAGGAACGGATCGCTGATCACCATCGTCCTCGGGTACTGCCAGGCGTGCACCGCGCGCACGGTCGTCTTGCGCAGCTGCGCCTCCGCGAGCGCCCAGCGAAGCGCCTGCAGCGACTCGGGCGAGCCGTCGACTCCGACAACGATCGCCATGGCGCCGATGATCGACCGCCGGCACCCAGCCCGCATCCGGTTTCACGCCCATCGTCGTGCGGCGAACTACCGACGCCCGCGAGAGGCCGGGCTTCCGCGCGACCGCTATGACTCCGCCCTGTGTTCGCGGTCGATGACTTCGGGTCGCGGATCCAGGAGCAGGAGCTGGAGGGTCGGCTCGTGCCGGCGCCGCGCTCCGGGGCTGCTCGCAGCTCACCCGGGCGAGCCAACGGCGCGCTCCATGAGCGGGCTCGACGGCTGGTGGGCCCGAGGCCTCCAACCGCGCCAACGGCTGGGCGATCGCGGACGACGACGCCGGCGATGCCGACACCCTACGGCCCGATCGAGAACCGAGGTGATCGCGCTCTTCGACGAGCGTGACGCCACCGGAACGCCGCGCCGCTGGTGCGACAAGATCGAGGAAGCACTCGTCACCTGCGGCACGCCTTCACCGCCTCGCGGATGCTCGCCGAGGACGTCACCCGCATCTACCCGATCGGGTCTGAGACGACCTCGCTCTCGCCGCGCGTGGCGTCTCAGGCAGGATTGGTGCGCTCGAAACCCGTGACGGAGGAGACGCGGTGGAACGGCTGGCAGTGATTGCGCGGCTCAAACCGGCAACCGAGGCTGAGGCCGAGGAGTTGATCGCGGCCGGGCCGCCGTTCGATCCCGCGGCAGCAGGCTTCCTCCGGCACAGCGTCTTCCTCGCTCCGAGTGCGGTGATCTTCGTCTTCGAGGCGGCCGAGGTCGAGTGGCGCGTCGACGACCTCGTCGACGCGCAGTTCTTCCACCCCCTCCTCGCCCAGGCGCTCGCAGCGTGGCAGCCGCTGATCGAGGGCCAGCCGCAGCTCGCCCGGGAACGGTTCTTCTGGCAGCGCGGCGCGGCCGCCGGCGAGGGCGGCTAACGCCTGGTGAGCGCTGCGTCGGCATCGAGGCGCAGGCGCTCGCCGGCGCTTCCGGCGACAGTCGCTCGCCGTTTCGAGGCGATCGTCTTCGACTGGGACGGGACCGCGGTTCCTGATCGTGCGGCCGATGCGAGCCGGCTGCGCGAGCTGGTCGAACGGCTGTGCTCGCACGGCCTCCACCTCGGGGTCGTGACCGGGACGCACGTCGAGAACGTCGATCGCCAGCTGGGTGCCCGTCCTCGCGGCCCGGGGCGGCTCCATCTGTGCGTGAATCGCGGCTCGGAGGTCTTCCGGGCCGACGGCGACGGGCTGCGGCTGGTCGATCGCCGGCAGGCGACTGCAGCCGAGGACGCGGCGCTCGACGCTGCCGCGGCGGCGACCGTCGAGGCTCTCGCGCAGTGTGGAGTGCGCGCGGCGGTCGTGTCGCAGCGGCTCAACCGGCGCAAGATCGACCTGATCCCGGAGCCGGAGTGGCAGGATCCGCCAAAGGCGCGGATCGGCGAGCTGCTCGCGGCCGTCGAGCAGCGGCTCCGCGACGCCGGCCTGGCCGGGCTGCCGGCCGCGGTCGAGCTCGCCGAGGGCGCCGCCTCAGAGGCCGGCCTCGAAGACGCGCGCGTCTCGAGCGACGCGAAGCACGTCGAGATCGGCCTGACCGACAAGTCGGACGGCGCTCGCTGGCTGCTGGCCGAGCTCGCCCGCTGCGGCGTCGGCGCCGGCCTCGTCCTGATCGCAGGCGACGAGTTCGGCCAGTTGGGTGGGCTGCCGGGCAGCGACTCGCTGCTGCTGGTGCCGGAGGCGGCGCGCGCGACCGCCGTTTCGGTCGGGGCGGAGCCGACCGGAACCCCGGCCGACGTGCTGGCGCTCGGCGGCGGCCCGGATCGGTTTCTGGAGCTGCTCGCCGATCAGCTCGCGCGCCGCAGGCGCGGCGAGCTTCCGGAGCTCGACCCGGACCCCGCCTGGACGCTCACCGTCGACGGCGTCGACCCCCTGTTCGAGCGCGTGCACGAGTCGCTGCTCACGCTCGCCGACGGCCGGCTCGGAACGCGCGGCACGCCGCTCGGCGGCGACGCGGCGGCAGATCCCGGCTGCTACCTGGCCGGCGCCTACACAGGCACGGGCCCCGAGACGGCGCTCGTCCGGTGCCCGGAGTGGTCGGCGCTGTCGCGACCGAGGCCTGCCGCGCCTGCTCTGCGCCGCCGGCTCGACCTCCGCACCGGGCTGCTCCGCCAGGACGGCCCCGCGAGCTCGCTGCTGTTCTCCTCGCTGGCGCGCCCGGCAACGGTCGCGTTGCGCGTGCAGAAGACACCCTGGCTCGCGCCGCGTCGCGAGTCGCGGGTCTTGACCGCGCCCGGCGTCTGCGCCGCGCTGGCGGATACGCGCCGCGACGGCGGACTCGAACGGTTGGGCGCCTATCGGTCAACCGAGGACGAGGCGCGCAGCGCGCTCGCCTCGGCCGAGGCGGCCGGCTTCGAGCAGCTCCTGGCCGAGCACCGCGAGGCCTGGGCGGCACGTTGGGCCGACGCCGACGTCGTGATCGAGGGCGAGCCGGAGCTGCAGCTACCGGTGCGCCTGGCGCTCTACCACCTGATCGGGTCGGTGGCCGACGAGGGCGAGGCGGCCGTCGGCGCCCGCGGCCTCTCCGGCGACGGCTACCACGGCCACGTCTTCTGGGACAGCGACGTGTTCGTGCTGCCGTTCCTCGCCGCCACGCACCCGGCCGCGGCGCGCGCCATGCTCGAGTACCGGATCCGACGACTGCCGGCGGCACGGCAGGCCGCGCTGCACCTCGGCCGCGCCGGGGCGCGCTTCCCGTGGGAATCGGCCGGCGACGGCGCCGACGTGACCCCCACGCTCGCGCGTCTGCCGTCGGGCGAGACCGTGGCGATCCGGACCGGTGAGCTCGAAGAGCACGTCGTCGGCGACGTCGCGTGGGCGGCAGCCTGCTATCTCGACTGGACCGGCGACGACTTGTTCGCAGCCGGCCCGGCGCGCGAGCTGTTTGCGGAGACCGCCCGCTACTGGGCCTCCCGCGTCCGCCTCGACGCCGACGGCCGCGCCCACATCTACGGCGTGATCGGACCCGACGAATACCACGAGCCGGTCGACGACAACGCCTTCACGAACGTGCTCGCGCGGTGGAACCTCCGCCGGGCCGCCGCCGTCGACGATCTGGAGGAACACGAGCGAGCGAACTGGCTCGCAATCGCGGACGCGCTCGTCGACGGTTACGACGAGGCGAGCGGCATCTACGAGCAGTTCGCCGGCTTCTTCGCCCTCGAGCCATTGATCATCGAAGAGATCGCGCCCCGCCGGCCGATCGCCGCCGACGTCCTGCTGGGGGCGGAGCGGATCGCCGGCGCGCAGGTCCTCAAGCAGGCGGACGTGCTCATGCTCCACCACCTCCTCCCGGACGAGGTCGCACGCGGTTCGCTCCTTCCCAACCTCGACTTCTACGAGCCGCGAACCGCCCACGGAAGCTCGCTCTCGCCGGCCGTCCACGCAAGCCTGCTCGCACGCGCAGGCCGCTACCGCTCGGCGCTCGCCGCGCTTCGCGTCGCCGCTCGCCTCGACCTCGACGATCTGACCGCCAGCACCGCCGGCGGCGTGCACCTCGCGACGATGGGCGGCGTGTGGCAGGCGCTTGCCTTCGGCTTCGCCGGCGTGCGGCCGGCAGGCGATCGCCTGCGTGTCGAGCCGCGGCTACCGCCGGAGTGGAACGCGCTTCAGATCGCGCTCCGCTTCCACGGCACGCCGCTGCAGCTCCGGATCGAGCGCCAGGGGGTGAGCGTCACGCCGAGCCGGTGGACGGTCGAGCGGGCCGACGAGCATTGGGAGGTGACGGCGACGTGAACAAGGTCCTCGCGGCGCTCGACAACAGCCTCGCCGGGACGGCGGTCGTCGCGACCGCGCAGGCGTTGGCTGAGCTGTTCGCGGCCGAGATCGAAGCCGTGCACGTGCCCACGAACGGCGATCGCAGCGCGCGCGGCACAGCCGAAGCGGCCGGCGTCCCGCTGCGGACCCTGTCCGGCCCGGTCGTCGAGGCGCTGGTCGAAGCCGGCGAGGCACCCGACGTCGTCGCCCTCGTGGTCGGCGCGCGCGGAACCCCGGCTGGACGTCGCCCGCTCGGGCGGACGGCCGCGGCTGTCGCGACCGCACTTCGCAAACCGATCGTGGTCGTCCCGCCCGACGCAGCCGTGGCAGGGGCATTCCGGCGCATCCTCGTTCCCCTCGAAGGCTCGCTCTCGGCCTCGCTGTCACCCGCCTGGATCGCCGAAGTTGCGCCCGGCAGGACGGTAGACGCGGTCGCCCTTCACATCCACGAGGAGAAGTCGATTCCCGCATTCACCGACCAGCCCCAGCACGAGCACGCCGCCTGGTCGCGGGAGTTTCTCCGCCGCTACCTCCCCTCCGGACTCGGTGCCGTGCGCCTGGAGACGCGCGTCGGACATACGGCCGAGCTCGTGCCGCGCGTCGCCGAGGAGCACGACTGCGACCTGATCGTCCTCGGCTGGTCACAGGAACTCTCCACCGGCCGCGCTCCCGTCGTCCGCGGCACGCTCGAGCGGTCGCGCCTCCCGGTGGCTCTCGTCCCGGTGCAGCCGGTCACGAAGCTCGAGGACGCAATCGCCATCCCGCCGGCGCGAACGGTCGAGCGGTCGTCGGCCACCTCGTCGAGGTCCTGATGTAGATGCGAAGTCCGAGGCGTGCGTCTCGCTCAGCGTGCGGGCAGAACGGTCTCGTCTGCCCGGCCGCGCCGCCGCCGCGGACTGCCAGAGCCGGCTACTGGTAGCGCAGCGCCTCGGCCGGATAGACGCGCGAGGCCCGCCGTGCCGGCGCGAACGTCGTCGCCAGCGCGACGGCGTAGACGGCGATGAAGATCATCGCGAGCGTCAGCCACGGAACGGTCAGCGCCAGGTGCGACCAGCTCGGGCTCCGCCTCGCGTCGCTGATCACGTTGTAGCCGACGATCAGCCCGAGCGCCGTGCCGACGACGATCGAGGTGAGCGCGATGAACGAGGACTCGAGCAGGAAGCTCGCCTGCACCATCCGTCTGCGAAAGCCGATTGCGCGCAGCACGCCGATCTGTTGGCGCCGCTCGACGACCGCGCGCGCAGTGATGACGCCCAGGGCGGCGACGCCGACGATCAGCCCGAGCCCCATGAAGCCCATGATCAGCCGGTCGAACGTGAGACTCGCGGAGACGGCGTCGGCGAGGAGCTTCCGCACCGAGTCGGCCTGCATCCCGTTCGCGAGGAAGGCAGACTCGAGCTTCTTCGCGGTCGTCTTCGGATCGACGCCTCGCCTGAGCGCGAACAGGTAGGTCGTCGGCAGCACGCGCTTTCCGAACACGGGCGCCAGCGTCTCCTGCGACGTCCAGATCCCCGCCATGAGCTGCGGCGTCGCGTCGGAGAGGACCCCGATCACCGTCAGCGTCGTCCGCCTCCCCGTCTGCTGGTCGCGCACCGTCACCTTCACCGGCGCGAAGGTCCTGTCCTCCAGGTAGAGGCCGCGCAGCATGAACTTCTGCGTCGGCACACCCCAGTTCGCCTTCCGCGGGACGGCGTACTGGTCGATGACCGCTAGGTTCCGATGCAGCCGAAGCGCCCGCCAGACAGCCGCCGTCGATTCGTAACCGCGCGCGTGGCCGGCGAGGCGATACGTCGTGTTGGCGAGGAAGACGTCGTCGGCGCCGTGGAGGAGGTACGACTCCGCCTTCCTGCCCAGGCCGACCTGACGCGCCTCGACCGGGAGTGTCGAGATGCTCGACACGAGCCGAAAGTCCGCAGACCTCAACCCCGGAGCGTGGCCGAAGGCGCCCCGCATGTCGACGATCGGCGCGCTCGGCGACGACGTCGCCCGCACGTCGAAGCCGCCGCCAAACGCTTTGACGTCGTTGAACGCGTGCACGAACGAGCCGGTCGTGATCGCGCCGACGACGAGCGTGAAGACGACGAGGGTGAACATCGCGAGCGTCACGCCGGTGCGGAAGAGGCTGCGCAGCGGGTAGGCCATCGCCAGCCGCAGGATCGGCGCGACGCTCTTGAGCCCGCCGGCGGTGGCGCCGACGAGGCCGAGCAGGACGTCGGCGTTGTACATGATCGTCCAGGTCGCGCCGATCACGATCATCAGGCCGCCCAGGACGAAGATCGAGAAGTTGACCTTGAGGTCGCCGAAGAGCCAGCGACTGATCGGGAGGACGAACCAGAGGATCAGCGCGAGGCCTGCGCCGGTATGGACGGCGCGCTCCGGCGCGCCGGCGGTGCGCAGGAGCGGCACGAGGCTGAGGAGGAGGAGGGCGACGCCGAGCCCGAGCACGATGCCGTCCTTTGCATGCACTCCGCCGGCCGCGAGCACGGCGCCGACGACGATCCCGCCCAGCCCGACGAGCCAGCGCCGCCGCCGAGCCTTTTCCACCGGCGGATCGCCGAGGTTGCGGATCGCGCTGACGATGTTCATCCGGCTCACCCGCCACGCCGAGAACGCCACGACCACGAGCGTGAGCAGGACGCCCAACGAGTAGCCGACGGCGATGCTCGCGGCGCTCACGGAGTAGCTGATGTGGATGGTGCTCGTCGCCGCGAATGCGTGTGCCATCGCCAGCACCATGCCGTAGGCGACGAGAACGCCGGCCAGCGCGCCGACGACAGCAGCGGCGAGATCGTAGGCCACACCTTCGAACAGGAACATCTGCACGAGATGACCGCGGCGCGTGCCGACAGCGCGGGCGATCCCGAGCTCGCCGCGACGCTCGGCCGCGAGCATCACGAAGATCAGGAAGATCAACAGGATCCCGGCGGCGATCGAGAACGAGCCGAAGGTGGTGAAGAGCGACATGAACGAGGCGCCGGCGGCATCCGCCGTCCTCAGCAGGTCGTGCTTCGTCTGGTCGACCTCGAGCCCGAGCGGGGAGACCGTCGGCTCGAGGAGCGCGGTAACCGCGGCACTCCGCGCGACGCCGCCGCGGTTGGCGACGAAGACGGCGCCGATCTGGCCCGGCTTGCCGAGCAGCTTTTGCGCCGCGCCGAGCTGCATCATCACGCCCGAATCGACAGCGGCGGCACCTCGGTAATGCACGACTGCGCGTACGCGCGCGGTCGTGCTCCCGCGGCCGGCGAAGATCCGCAGCACGTCGCCGGGCTTCGCGTCGAGCTTCTCGGCTCCCTTCGCATTGAGGAAGATCTCGCCCGGCCGCAGGTCCGCGAGCGAGACCGTCGTGTCGCCCGCACGGATCTCGCCGAAGCCGCGCATGCGCGCAGGCTCGCTGGCAAACAGCGTCACCCGCGGCTCGTTCTGCCTGCTGGTCACGTCCTGGACGGCGACCGGCTCGACGATCGCGGGCTCGACCGCAGCCACGAGGCCGGAGCCCGCCGCCGCCCTCGCGACCCGGTCGGCGTAGCCGAGCGGGAAGTAGCGTGTGCCCGTGGCGACGCTCTGCGTCGCGAAGGCGGCGCCGATGCCCTTCGCGGCGACGACCTCGTCCGTCCGCCCGAGCGCCGAGATCGCGAGCGTGCGGATCGTTCGGCTCATCGTGTCGCCCGTGGCGAGCGCCGCCGTCATGATCGCCGTGCCGAGCATCAAGCCGGCGACGATCAGCACCGCCCGCGCTCGCCGCCGCCGCAGGTTGCGGACGCCGAGGCGGAGGAACACGCGGTTCCGCGCCGCGAGTACGGCGAGGGCGGTGAGCGCGGCCGCGAGCCCCCCGACTAGCATGAGCGCCAGCGAGTCGATCGGGACGCCGAAGAGGCGGCTCATGTCACGTCCCTACCCGAGCGCGGCCGCAGGCGCGTCGGCGATCGCGACGGCGTACGTCTCGCGACCCGGCGGCGCGCGCATGACGGTGACGAACTTCTCGACCCGCGCGCGGTATGCGCCGCTTTCGATCCCCGCCTCGGCCGACGCGTCGTCGGCCCAGAACGTCACCACGAGCGCCTTTCCCTCCGGGGTCGTCAGGACGTAGCAGCCCTCGTAACCCTCTTGCTCGCGGAGGCCCGGGAGGACCTCGTCTTCGAACACCTTCACTGCTCGCGGAACGCTCATCCGCACGGCGTCGATCTCGGCCAGCGTGACTCGTGCGACCATCACGTCACCTCCAGGAGCTCCTCGTCGACGATCTCTCCATCCACCATCCGCACGATCCGATCGGTCGAGCGGCCGACGGAGATGTCGTGCGTCACGATCAGGAAGGTCAGCCCGCGCTCGCGGTTCAGCTGCCGCATCAGCGCCACGATCTCGTCGGCGTTCTCGCTGTCGAGGTCACCGGTCGGCTCGTCGGCCCAGACGATCGCCGGATCGTTGACGAGCGCCCGCGCGATCGTGCAGCGCTGGCGCTGGCCGCCGGAGAGCTCGTCGGGGACGTGGTCGGCGCGGTCGGCGAGACCGACCATCGCGAGCGCCTCGTGTGCGCGCCGTCGCGCTTCCTTCGCCGGCACGCGTGCAACGAGCAGCGGCAGCTCGACGTTCTCGACCGCGCTCAGGACCGGCATCAGGTTGTAGAACTGGAAGACGAAGCCCATTCGCCGTGCGCGGTAGTCGGTGCGCTCCTCGTCGGACATCGCGGAAAGGGCGACGCCTTCGATGTAGACCTCGCCGCTGTCGATCCTGTCGAGCCCGGAGAGGCAGTTGAGCAGCGTCGTCTTACCCGAGCCGCTCGGGCCCATGATCGCGACCATCTCGCCGCGCGCGACGGCGAAGCTCACGCCGCGGAGTGCATGCACCTCGAGCTTGCCGGTGTCGTAGCGCTTGTCGATTCCCCGCGCCTCGACGATCGCCTCGACCACCGGCCGCTCGACAGGCGCCGGGGCCGTGACCGGCGTCCGCTTCGACTCGATCCGCACCGCCATCCTCAGCACCCCCTGCTCGCTTCGAACGCCAGGAACGCCAGGATCGCGGTCGGGTCGTCCCCACACCATCAGCGAGCGCACTGAATCGCTTTCGGGGAACTACGACGGGCCGGTCGGTCCGCCACGGTGCTCAACGTCAACTCGACCGGGCCCTCGGCGGCGTCGCCGAGGACGCTGCCAGTGGCAGAGCTGCAGCCGGCGGCTCGGGTCAAGGTACGGCGACGGATCCAGTCGGCGACCCGGCGAACGCCTCGGCTGCGACGGCCGCCGTCAGCGTCCGGTCACCGTCTTGACGACGCCGATGACTGCGTCGCTGTCGTCAACGCGCTGTCGCGAACGGGAAGGCGTTCTCGGCCGAGATCACCGGCCGCGAAAGCTCCGCCGGCCGGATCGCCCTTGCTCCTGCAGCAGCTACAGAGCGGGAGCTGTCACCGGTCCGCGTTCGTCGTCATCAACCAGTTCTCGGTCGCGAAGCTCCACCCACGCCCTCCGCCCGGCAACACCTACCGGCCGCGCCTTCTCGTCTGGGCCGGAGCTGACGGCGGGGGAGGACGCCGCCCGCCCGTTCGGGGGGGACGTCCCGGCGCGGCCGACTCCGCCGCACTCCGGTCGGGCCACCTGCCCGCGGGCGACGATCCGTGCGTGCCCGCCAGGCCCGGATGAGGTGCCGCAGCCCCACCGGCAAGGTTATAGGGTCATCCTGTGGTAGGAGGAGCAACGTACCGACCCGTCGGCCGAGGGAGCGGTCTTGCCGAGCTCGTCCGGGACGAGATCGTGCGGATGGTCTCTGCCCACGAGCTGACGGCGGGTCAGCAGCTCCCGGCCGAGCGCGTGCTCGCCGAGCGCTTTCAGGTGAGCCGGAACGTGGTGCGCGAGGCGCTGCGGAGTCTCGCCGCCATGAACGTGCTCGAGATCCGACACGGAATCGGCGTCTTCGTCGCCTCGCTCGACATCGACTCGCTCGTCGAGCCGCTCGAGTTCGCGTTGACGCTCGAGAAAGGCACGTTCGAGAGCCTGACCGAAGCACGGCTCCTGCTCGAGCCTGGAATCGCCGCGCTCGCGGCCGCACGAGCGTCGAAGCGAGACATCGCGGTCCTGCGGCGTCTGCTCGAGGACTCCGAGGCCAGCGTCGCCGAACCGACGCTCTTCCTTGCGACCGACATCGCCTTGCACAACCACGTCGTCGGAATGTCGCGGAATCCTGTGCTGGCTCGGGTCGTCCAGGGCCTGGGGCGCCTGGCGCGGGCGAGCCGCGAGCTGACGAACGCGAGCCCGGCGATGCGGGCCCAGGCGGTCGTCGACCACGGCGAGATCGTCAGGGCGATCGGCAAGCGCGAGGCAGCAGACGCCGAGCACGCCATGCGCGTCCACCTCGAGCACGTTCGCGAGGCGCTCGCGCGCGAGGTGACGGCAGTGGCCGATCCCGAGGCGGAGGCAGCCGAAGGTGCCTGATCGAGCCGAGAGCTTGCCGCTGCGCGGCCTTGCGAGTGCTCTCGGTCGTGGTCGGACGGCGCTGCTCAGGGCGACGAACCTGCAGGTGCTCGCGGGTCTTGCGGCACTGTGGCTCGTGTTCTCGCTGTGGCAGCCGGGGACGTTCTCCACCGGCGGCAACACACTGAACATCGCACGGCAGGGCTCGGTCCTCGTCGTCGTCGCGCTCGCCCAGATGTTCGCGCTCCTGATCGGGGGCTTCGACATCTCCGTCGGCGCGAACATGGGCTTCAGCAGCGTCGTCGCGTCGCGGATGATGATCGAGCACGGCGGCATCGCCGTTGGTGTTGTTGCCGGGCTCGCGGTCGGGGCGCTGATCGGACTCGTCAACGGGCTCCTGATCGGGCCGCTGCGCGTCAGCCCGTTCGCGGCGACCCTCGGCATGCTGACGTTCCTGCTCGGTCTGGGCAACGTCCTGAGCAACGGGCAGTCCGTCGGTGGGCTGCCCTCGTCGTTCGGACTCGTCGGCGGCGCCGATTGGGACCACATCCCGTCGGGCGTCGTCCTTGCGCTCGCAGCCGTCGGCTTGTCCTGGCTGATCCTGAATCGATCGCGACTCGGCCTGTACGTGTACGGCATCGGCGGCAGCAGGTCGGCGGCGCGACTCGTCGGCGTCCGCGTCTACGCCTACGAGGTCGCGGCCTACGTTCTCTGCGGACTTTTCGCGAGCTTCGCCGGGATCATGCTCGCGGCGCGGTTGTCCGTCGGGCAGACGGAGTCGGGCGCCGGCTACGAGCTGCTGTCGATCGCGGCAGCCGTGATCGGCGGAACGGCGATCGGCGGCGGCATCGGTCGGATCAGCGGCGTCGTCCTCGGCGCTCTGTTCATCCAGGTCCTGACGAACGGACTCGACGTCGTCGGGATCGGCGTCTACGTCCAGGGGATGGTCACGGGAATCGTGATCGTCCTGGCCGGGGTCGTCGGGCTGATGCGCAACCCCGACTTCTTCGTCCGGCTCCGGGCCCTGGTTCCCAGCGCGCTGACAAGCCGCGGACACCTGAGAGGTCGGCGATGGCTCGGATCGACGTCGCACGAGTCATAGCACCCGCTCGCACCGATCGTGCGCCCCGTCGGCCGGTTGCCGGCAGCGGGCTTCGCTTGCTTCCCGCGCTGATCGTCCTGTGCCTCGTGTTCGGGCTCCGCTACCCATCCGCCTTTCCGACCGTGGGGAATCTGCAGAGCATGGCGCAGGTGGGCGGCGTCTTGCTCGCCGTCACGCTTGGTCAGGGGTTCGCACTGCTCGTCGGCGGCTTCGATCTCTCCGTGGCCGCGAACATGGGCTTCGTGGGCGTCGCCGGCGGCGACGTCATGGTTCACCACGGCCTGGCTGCCGGGATCGCAGTTGGAATCGCAGCGGGCGTTGTCATCGGGCTCGTCAACGGCCTGCTGATCGCCGGGGTCGGCGTGAGCCCGTTCGTCGTCACGCTCGGAATGCTCACCTTCCTGAAAGCGTTCGGGAACCAGATCGCCCACGGTGCGCCGATCTTCGGATTCCCGTCATCGGCGCAATACCTCGGTCACACTGGTTGGGGACCGATCCCGGCGCCGATCGCGATCGGTGCGATCCTGGTGGCGGCGATGTGGGTCGTGCTCGGGCTCCTTCGCGCGGGCACGTACATCTACGGGATCGGCGGCAACCGTGAGGCGTGCCGCGCGGCCGGCGTGCCGGTGGTGCGGTACGAGGTGCTCGCGTACGTCCTGTGCGCGACGCTCGCCTCCGTGGCGGGACTGATGGAACTGTCTCGCGTCTCGATCGGCTACGTGTCGAATGGCACGGGCGACGACTTGTTGTCGATCGCCGCAGCCGTGATCGGCGGAGTGGCGATCGGCGGTGGCACGGGAAGCATCTTCGGCGTCGTCCTCGGCGTCGCAGTCCTGACGGTGCTGACGACGGGGCTGACGATCGCCGGGATCGGCGAGTTCTACCAGGACATGGTGAGCGGGACGGTGATCGTCCTGTCGGTCCTGGTGAGTCGGGTCAGAGCGGGCGTGTTGAGGGAGGTGATCGGGGTCCGAGGGCGGGAGAGGTTCGGGGACGGTCTGTCCCATCGAGGCGTAACTACGACATCAGGAAGGGAGCCGTAAATGAAGCTAGTCGCGATTCTCTGCGCCTTTGCTCTGCTGAGCGCAGCGAGTGTGGCGGTGGCGAAGACGAACGGGGGGCCGCAAACAAACTTCCATGCACCGCTGAATTGCACGACGACGCCGACGGCGAACCAGCTGCTGAACTACCAGGTGCCGAAGGCGAAGAAGCCGTACCGGATCTCGCTGATGGAAGTCAGCCTGAACGGCTACTACTACGTCCTCCTCGCCTACGGGGCCGAGCAGGCCGCGAAGCAGGCGGGCGTGTCGCTGCGGATCACCGCGGCGTCTGGTTACACGACGCCCGCGATCCAGCTCTCGCAAGCGGAGGACGTGATCTCGAAGGGCACCGACGGCGTGGTCTTTGCACCTGTGGACATCAACGGCTCCGTGCCGGCTGTCGACAAATTCAAGGCAAAGAACATCCCGGTCGTGCAGGTCTCGACGCAGGTCAACAGCACCTATCCGTACACCGTCATGCAAGACGACTACCTGATGGGGAAGGCGCTGGCGGACGAGATGCACAAGCTTGCCCCGAACGGTGGCGAGGGAATCTTCATGGCAGGCCCCTCCAACGCGACGTGGTCACGGAAGCGCGTCGCCGGCTTCGAGGATCAGATCAAGGCGAAGTACTCGAACATGAAGGTCGTGGACGCTCCGACGACATTGGTCGATCCGGGCGCGGCACTGACGAAGCTGACGGCCTCGTTGCAGGCGCACCCGAAGATTTCCTGGCTCGGCTCGGTCGACTACAGCCTGCCGGTCCCGCAGGCGATTCCGTCGCCGTACAACAAGCTGCCGTACGCAACGATGGGCTTCGACCCGAACACGCAGAAGGCGGTCGAAAGCGGCTTCGTGAAGACGACCCTTCCGACCGACGCCTACTACATGGGTTATCTGGGCGTGGGAACTGTCGTGGGACTGCTGAACGGCCAGAAGGAGCCGCGTGTGCAGTGCACGCCGTACCTGCCCGGGATCACGAAGGCGAACGCGAGGTCGACCTGGGCGAACAAGCAGCTCTATCCGTCGTCGTTCCACGCGAAGACGGGCTAGGAAGAGAAGGGAGGAACCTGGAGTTGCCGGGGGCGTCGCACACCGCGTCGTCCCCCGGCGACCAGCTCATGGAGTCACGCGCGGACACGAGAGAGGCGCTCGCGGCGCTTCGCAGCGTCTCGAAGCGATATCCCGGTGTCGTCGCACTCGACGACGTAACCGTCGAGCTGCGCCGGCGCGAGGTGCATGCGCTCGTCGGTGAGAACGGCGCGGGCAAGTCGACGCTCGTGAAGCTGCTCGCCGGCGCCATCCTGCCCAGTACCGGCACGATCGAAGTCGACGGTCGGGACGTCGTCCTCCGCAGTCCGCACGCCGCACGCAAGCACGGCATCACCTACGTGCCCCAGGACGTCCAGGCGGTCCCGCAGCTCTCCGTCGGGCGCAACATCATGCTCGGCATGGAGACGGGCCTGGCGCCGAAGAGCTGGCTCACTCGTCGCGAGGGGGCAGCCGTCGCCGCGGCGCTGACGCGAGCGGGCGCTTCGTTCGACCCGGCGACGCCCGCGAGCCGGCTGAGCGTGCCCGAGCTCCGCCTCGCGCAGCTCGCGCGCGCGCTGATCAGGCCAGGCGACGTGGTCATTCTCGACGAGCCGACGGCCGTCCTCGCGGCAGCCGATGCCGAGCATCTGCTCCAGCGGCTGCTCGCGTTCCGGGAGGCCGGCAAGGCGATTCTCTACATCAGTCACCGCATCAGCGAGGTGCTTCAGATCGCCGATCGCATCACCGTGCTCCGGGACGGGCGGAACGTCGGGACATTCGACCGGGCCGCCGTCACGCGGGAACAGATCATCCGCCTCATGGCGAAGGCGGAGCAAGGGGAGCAGAGCCGGCCATCCCTGCGTGCGTCTCGGCGGGCGGTCGATGCAGCGGCGGTCGTTCTCACGGCCGAGGACCTCTCCGTCGGCTTGCGACTCTCCCGCGTCAGCCTCACGGTCCGGGCGGGCGAGATCATCGGCGTCGCCGGCCTGCAGGGCTCCGGTCACGGTTCGTTGCTCCACGCGGTCGCCGGCATCGAGAAGTACGAGAGCGGTTCCATCACGGTCGCGGGACGCCGGCTCGTCCCGGGTGACGTGCGCGACTCGTACGACGCCGGCGCCATCCTGCTCCCAGCCGACCGGCGTGGATCGGCGATCGTGCCGACGCAGAACGTTCGCGAGAACGTCGTCCTCCCCACCGGGACGCGCACACGGGCCTTCGGCTTCAGACGGCTGCGCGAGGAGCGGCGGACGGCGAGGCGCTACGTCGAGCGACTGGGGATCCGACCCCCTGCGCTCGGCGCGCTCGCATTGAACCTGAGCGGTGGCAACCAGCAGAAACTGGCACTCGCACGAGCGCTCGAGGCTTCGCCGAAGCTCCTGCTCCTCGAGGAGCCCTTGCAGGGAATCGACATCAACGCCAAGGAAGAGATCCGCGCCGTGATCAGGTCGCTGGCGAGTGAGGGGCTCGCGGTGCTGATCGCCAGCTCTGACTTCGAAGACGTGCTTGGACTCGCCGACACGATCCACGTGATGTGCCTCGGCCACCTGGTCGCAGCGCTGGACGGAGCTACGGCGACCTACGAGCAGATCCTGCACCACGCGGTGCCCTAGAAACGGCGTCGCGACGTTGACGAAAGAAGGAGGGACGATGAGCGCAACAGTCTGTTTGACGTTCGACCTCGACGGCATGTGCTCGTGGATCACGTCGTGGCAATCGAACAACCCCAGCATGATCTCGCGCGGCGAGTTCGACACGATCGGACTCGAGCGCGTGCTCCAGCTGCTGCGAAAGAACGAGATCGAGGCGACGTTCTTCATCCCGGGCCACACGATCTGGGCGTGGCCGGATCTCGTCCGGCAGATCGCCGACGAGGGACACGAGATCGGGCACCACGGCTGGGCGCACGAGAACCCGGCAACGCTGGACCTCGCCGCCGAGCGCGAGATCATGGAGCGCGGCTTCGAGGCAATCGAGTGGGCGGTCGATCGACGGCCCGCCGGCTACCGCTCGGCGGCGTGGGACTTCAGCCCGAACACGATCGAGCTACTGCTCGAGTACGGCTTTCTCTACTCGTCGAGCTGTATGGCGAACGACTTCTACCCGTACTACCTGCGCAAGGGCGACAAGTGGTCGACGACCGAGCCGTACGTCTTCGGCGAGGTCACCGACCTCGTCGAGCTGCCGCCGAGCTGGCACCTCGACGACTTCCCGCCGTTCGAGTTCGTCTGGCGCGGCAACACCGGCCACATGGCGCCGTCGGCCGTGCAGGAGATCTGGCAGCGAGAGTTCGACTACATGGTCGCCAACTGCCCGGGCGGTGTCTACACGCTCACCTGTCACCCGCAGTTCATCGGCCGCGGATATCGAATTCAGATGCTCGAGGAGCTCGTCGGCCACATGCGGGCGACGCCGGAGGTGACGTTCACGTCGGCGGGCGAAGTCGCCCGACGGTTCAAGGAAGAGAACCCACGCGAGCGGTGGGCAGAAGCGAATCCCCATCGGACCGGTGCCACCGCGCGCAATGCCCGCGCGTCCGTCGATGTCTGAGCCGCGGACGGTCATGGACGAGCGCGCGCGCAAGACACCCGAGGAACGGCTCGCCGAGCTCGGTCTCGAGCTCCCGGAGCCGCCTCGACCAGTCGCGAATTACGTCGGCGCGGTTGCGGTCGGCAACGTTCTCTTCGTCTCCGGTCATGGTCCGGTGAAGGACGGCGAGCATCTGTTCATCGGCAAGCTCGGTCGTGACATGGACATCGAGGAAGGCAAGCAGGCCGCCCAGCTCGTCATCCTCAACCTGCTGGCGACGATCAAGGCTCACCTCGGTGAGCTCGACCGGGTGAGACGAGTAGTGAAGCTGCTCTGCATGGTCAATTCCAGCCCCGACTTTCGCCGCCAGCCCGAGGTTGCCAACGGCGCGTCCGATCTGCTGGTCGATATCTTCGGACCCGACCGCGGGCGCCATGCGCGGTCCGCAGTCGGCATGGGTGCGTTGCCGTTTGGAATTGCGGTCGAGATCGAGGGCGTGTTCGAGATCGCGCCGACCGCAGCGCCGCAATGAGCACGGACGCGTTGCGGGACGAGTGGACGAGCCGGTTCGGTCGGGGCGACCCGAAAGTCGTCTGCGTCGGCCTCAACTACCGCGACCATGCGGCCGAGTCCGGCGCTTCGCCGCCCAGGGAGCCGGTGCTCTTCGGCAAGTTCGCGAACACGCTCTGCGGAGACGGCGACGCCATCGTCCTTCCGCCGGGCATCGGTCACGTCGACGCCGAGGCTGAGCTCGCGCTCGTCATCGGCGAGACCGCCCGCCACGTCGGCGTCGAGCGTGCTCTGAGCGTCGTCTACGCGTTTACGTGCGCGAACGACGTCAGCGCGCGCGAGGTCCAGTTCAACGACGGCCAGTGGTTCCGCGCGAAGGGCTTCGACAGCTTCTGCCCGATCGGGCCTCGGCTTGTTCCTCTCGACGAGCTCGGTGACCCCAGCGACCTGGCGATCCGGCAACGACTCAACGGCCGCCTGCTGCAAGACTCACGCACGAGCCAGCTCGTCTTCGGTTGCGCAGAGCTGATCGCGTACATCTCGCGAATGCTCACGCTCGAGCCCGGAGACGTGATCCTGACGGGCACACCAGCCGGCGTCGGCGTCTACCGAGACCCGAGGATCGCGCTCGAGCCCGGAGACGTGGTCGAGATCGAGATCGAGGGAATCGGCGTCCTGCGGAACCCCGTGGTGACCGAAGGCGACCCCGCGTCGCCCGAGAACGCCGTTCTCGCTGCGCCGCTGACGCACAGTCCGGCGCAGACCTGACGAGGGGACACGGGGCCGCCCTCGGAGCGCACGCGAGAAGCATGTTGACCGTCCCGCCGAGACCCTGGCTCGATTCGACGCTACCCACGTCGGCGCGCTCGGGACGTGCTGCGCCTAAGGTTCGGCCGCCGGCTACGAACCCCGGCCGTCGAAAGGAGACAGATGGATCCGTCTGCCACGCACTACCGATGGGACGACCTCCCCCGGGAGCGTCTGAATCCGCTCCTCGGGCGGCGGCTGATCTCGACCGACCGGATGATGCTCGCGCACGTCTACCTCGAGCAGGGGTGCGTCGTGCCCCGGCACGCGCACGAGAACGAGCAGCTGACGTACGTGCTGGAGGGCAAGCTCCGCTTCTGGCTCGGCGAGGACGAGGGCGAGGTGGTCGACGTCGCGGCCGGCGAGGTGCTGCACATCCCGTCGGGCCTGCCGCACAAGGCCGAGGCGCTCGAGACGACGCTCGACGTCGACGTGTTCTGCCCGCCGCGAACCGACTGGCTCGACGGCTCGGACGCCTACCTGCGTCGGTGAATCTCGGCCTCACCGACCGCGTCGCGCTCGTCTGCGGCGCGAGCCGCGGGCTCGGGCGGGCCGTCGCGGCGGAGCTCGCCGGCGAGGGGGCGCGCGTCGCCGTCTGCGCGCGCGAGTCCGAGTCGCTACGCGCGACGGCCGACGAGCTCGGGGCGCTGGCGCTCGCGGCCGACCTCGCCCTCGAGGGCGAGCCGGCGCGGGCGGTCGCGGAGACCGTGGCGCGCTTCGGCCGCCTCGACGTGCTCGTCGCGAACGCCGGCGGCCCGCCGGCGGGCGGCTTCGAGTCGTTCGGCGCCGACGACTGGCGGCGCGCGTACGAGCTCGTCCTCGCGAGCGCGGTCGAGCTCGCGACGGCCGCGGTGCCGCACATGCGCCGCGCCGGCTACGGCCGCATCCTCTTCGTCACCTCGATCGTGCAGAAGCGCCCGGTCGACAACCTGCTGCTCTCGAACGCGCTGCGGCCCGCAGTCGCCGGGTTCGCGCACTCGCTCGCGCGCGAGGTCGCCCGCGACGGGATCACCGTCAACGCGATCCAGCCCGGCTACACCGCCACCGAGCGGATGGCGCAGCTGGCCGTCGACGATCGGATCACGGCGGAGATCCCGCTCGGCCGCCTCGGCGAGCCACACGAGTTCGCGGCCGCCGCCGCCTTCCTCGTCTCCGAGCGCGCGAGCTACATCACCGGCGCGACGCTCCCGGTCGACGGAGGCTGGCTGCGCGGCATGTTCTAGTCGCGGCGCGCGAGCGCGCGCAGCGCGGCCGTCTCGGCCGGCGTGCGCCGCCATCGACGACGCGCCGGGTCCGAGCGCAGCCACTCGAGCGACTCCGCGAGCACCTGCTCGACGTCGGCCGGCGGCGGTGCGACTCCGGCGTCGGCCGCGGCGGCCAGGTCGAGCAGGTAGTTCTCGTTCGGGAACGGGAACACGCAGTCGGTGATCGCGAAGGTCGCGGCGCCGGTGCCGGTCGGGCCGCCGCCGACGCGCGTCAGCCGCGGCTCGACGCCCGCGACCTGCGCGCACAGCGCGACGAATCCCTCCAGCGACGCGTAGCCCGGCGACGCGACGTTCAGCGCACGCAGGCCCGTCTCGAAGCGCTCGACGATCGCCACGAGCGCGTGCGCGACCTGCGCCGCAGAGACGAACTGCTGCAGCGCCTTCCCGTCGCCCGGCAGCAGCACCTCCTCGGCGTCCAGCAGGCGGTTGAAGACGAACGCCTCGCGGTCGGCGTAGCTGCGTGGGCCGAGCACCCACGGGAGGCGGACGATCGTCGTCGCGACCGACGGCGGGCGCCGCGCGAGCGCGCGCTCGCAGTCGATCTTGCCGCGCGCGTAGTCGCCCCAGAGCTCGGCCGGGCCGAGGGGCGTGTCCTCGCGCCACGGCAGATGCGGATCGAGCGCGTAGACGGTGCCGCTCGACAGGTGCACGAGGCGCTGCACCTCGCCCTGCACCCCGAGCAGCGCCTCGGTGTCGCGCGCGGTGTAGGCGCAGAAGTCGAGCACGGCGTCGAACCGCTCGTGCGCGAGCGGCGCGAGCGATTCGCGCCGGTCGCCGTGGAGCTCGCGCACGCGGCCGCCCCACAGCCCCGCGCGCGAGCCGCGGTTGAAGAGCGTCACCGCGTGACCGCGCTCGAGCAGGCGTTCGACCGTGGCGACGCCGATGAAGCGGGTGCCGCCGACGACGAGGACGTTCACGCGCCGAGCCGCCTCGCGACCTCGCGGTACGCAACGTACGCGCCCTCGTACTCCCGCCGGGCGGGCGTGATCTCCGGCTGCGCGACCAGCCGCCCGAGCGCCGCCGACACGTCCTCGGCGAGACCGAGGCCGACCGCGAGCACCGCCGCCGCGCCCAGATTCGAGTCGCCCGCGGCGTACGCCGCGGGCAGGCCGAGCACGCCCGCGAGCACCTGGCGCCACAGCGGGCTCGCCGCGCCGCCGCCGGTGACGAAGAGGCGCTCCGCGCCGAGCCCGAGCTCGCCGAGGGCGGCGACGATGTCGCGGAGGCCGAACGCGACCCCTTCGAGCACCGCTCGCGTCACGTGCCCGCGCCGGTGGCGGCGGCGCAGGCCGGCGACGGCGCCGGTCGCGCCCGGGTCCGGGTCGGGGCTGCCGCGACCGACGAGGTACGGGAGGAAGACGACGCCGTCGCTGCCGGGCGGCGCGTCGGCCGCCTCGCGCAGCAGCAGCTCCAGGTCGGCCTCGCCGACGGCGCCGGCGAGCCAGTCGAGCGCGCTCCCGCCGGCGAGCACGAACCCGCCGCAGGCCCACAGCTCGCCGACGAGCGGGTAACGGAAGAGCGACCGCTGGAGGCACGTCTCCGGCGCGGGCGGCTGCGTCGTCACGAGGCGGAAGACGCCGTTCGTCCCGAGGCTGACGACCGCGTCGCCGGGACGGTGCGCGCCGACGCCGAGCGTCGCCGCGGCGCCGTCGTTCACGCCGTTCACGAGCGGCAGCCCCGGCGGCAGGCCGAGCTCGGCCGCGCGCTCGGGCAGCAGGGCGCCGACGACCTCCGTCGACGGGCGCACCGGCGGCAGCCGCGAGACGTCCCAGCCGGCAGCGGCGAACGCGCCGGCCGGCCAGGCGAGCCCGCACGGACCGCTCGACGGGTCGGTGACGAGCGACCCCGTGAGCCAGCGCAGGACGTAGTCCTTGACGCCCGCCGCGAACGCAGCGCCACGCGCATCCGGCCACGACTCGAGCGCCCACGCGAGCTTCGCCGCGAACCCCGTCAGCGGCAGGCCGCCGCCGACCCAGTCGACGCCCGCCACCTCGACCAGCCGGCGGCCGTGCTCGAGGCTGCGCACGTCCTGCCACGTCGGCGACGCCTCCCGGAGCGGCTCACCCCCCTCGTCGAGCAGGACGAGCCCCGGCCCCCATGCCGAGAGCGTCAGCCCGGCGACGTCCGCCGCCGACTCGCCCAGCTCGGCCGCGACCCGGCTCGACGCCGCCGCGATCGCCGCGCGCCAATCGGCCGGCCGCTGCTCGAACCAGCCCTCACGCGGCGCCAGCGTCGGGTAGCCGGCGCTCGCCCCGGCGACGAGCCGGCCGTCGAGCGTGAACACCGCCACCTTGCAGTTCGTCGTGCCGAGGTCGATCGTCGCGAGGAGCGGCTCAGTCATTCAGCAGCCGGCGGACCTCTGGGAGGCGTTCGAGCGTCTCCGCGTCGTACGGCGCGGGGAAGTCGATCGCGAGGTGGCGGAAGCCCAGCTCGACGAACGGCCGAAACGCGTCGACGACGGCCTCCGGCGGCCCGGCGACGAGCTCGCCCGCCGCGCGCTCGACGGTCGTGCCCCCGCGCACCTGGCCGTTGTGGCGCACGATCGTCTCGTACACCGCCTCCGCCTCCGCCGGGTCGTCGCGGATGACGACGGGGTTGCCCGTGACGAACTCGATCTCGTCGATCGGCCGTCCTCCCGCGGCGCAGTAGCCGGCGAGCAGCTCGATCTTCCGCGTCAGCGTCTCGGTCGTGCCGCGCACGTGCCACATGTCGCCGAAGCGCGCGAGGATCGGGAGCGTCTTCCGCTCGCCGCCGCCCGGGATCAGGATCGGGATCGTGCCGGGCCCGCGTGCCGGCGGCGGGCGGTGCGCGACGTTGCGCAGCGCGTAGCGGCCGCCCGGCGGCGAGCTGACGGTCTGACCCGCGAGCAGCGCGCGGATCGCCGCCACCGACTCGGCGAGCCAGTCGAGCCGCTCGCCGAAGCCGCTCCCGAAGTCGATCCCGTGCAGCTCGTGCTCGAGCTCGCGATAGGCGGCGCCGAGCCCGAGCACGAAGCGCCCGCCGCTCACGTGGTCGACGGTGGCCGCGGACTTCGCGATCAGCCCCGGATTGCGGAACGTGTTCGCCGAGACGAGCAACCCGACCGTCGGCCGCGTCGTCGTCGCCGCCCAGGCGGAGATCGTCGTCCATGCCTCGAAGACGTCCTGCCGGCCGCCGGCGCCGATCCCGATCAGGTGGTCCCACGTCCAGAGCGAGTCGAAGCCCAGCTCCTCGGCGCGGCGTACAACCGCCGACATCTGCGCCCAGGTCGCCCCCTGGGGGTAGACGTGGAGGCCGAGCTTGACCGGCGGCATGTTCAGATCACGTACCGGCCGCCGTCGAAGACCGCCTCGCCGTCGAGGTAGAGCGTCCCGTTCGTCCGCAGGTCCTTGACGATGTCCCAGTGCAGCGCGGACTGGTTCGTGCCGCCGCACTCGGCGTAGGCACGGCCGAGCGCCAGGTGGACCGTACCGCCGATCTTCTCGTCGAAGAGCACCTCGCCGGTCCAGTGCTGGATGCCGAAGTTGAGCCCGATTCCGAGCTCGCCGAGTCGGCGGGCGCCGTCGTCGATCCGCAGCACCTGCTCCAGCAGCTCCTGGTTCTCGTCCGACCGCGCCTCGACGACCTCGCCGTCGACGAAGCGCAGGCGGATGCCGGAGATGCGCCGGTTTGCGTACATGGCGGGCAGCTCGAAGTAGATGGCGCCGTTCGCGCTGTCCTCGACGGGCGCGGTGAAGATCTCGCCGTCGGGCATGTTCATGCGCCCGTCGCCTGCGACGTAGCGGCGGCCGGCGGTCGAGAGCGTCAGGTCGGTCTCCGCGCCGACGATGCGCACCGTCGCCGCCGCCTCGAAGCGCTCGGCGAGCACGCGCAGGCGCTCCGCCTCCTGCTGCCAGTCGCGAAGCGCGGCATCGAAGAAGAACGACATCGTCTCCTCGAGGCTGAGCCCGGACTGCTGCGCAAACGCCTCGTTCGGGACGCGGACGAGCACCCAGCGTTCGAGCTCGTTGCGCTTCGCGGACACCTTTCCCATCGCCCGCCGGTGCGCCGCGAGCCGTTCCGGCGGAATGTCGCCGAACTCGAACGGGTTGCGACCGCCGCGCAGGCCGATGTAAGCATCCGCCCACCCCATCCCGTGCAGCTCGAGCTCGGGCGCCCAGTCGACCTGCTCGTCGCTGCCGTTCTTCATCAGGATCCGCTTCAGCCAGTCCGAGGAGTAGTAGACCTCCGCCAGCCCGCCCGCCTTGACCGTGGCCTCGTACACCGCCTCGACGAGCGGCTGCGTCTCCACCTCCATCATGTTGATCAGGACGCGGTCGCCGGGCTGCACCCGCGTCGAGTAGCCGACGAGGATCTCGGCCAGGCGGTTCCAGCGTTCGTCGCGCACGTGCGCTCCTTTCGCTCAGATCGATTGCCGGTGGGCGAGCAGGGCGCGCGCGTCGGCGGCACCGGCGAGCGCGCGGCCGACGACGAGCTCGTCGGCGCCGGCGGCGACCAGGCCCGCGGCGTTGTCCGCCTCGACGCCGCCGTCGACCTGGATCCAGACCTCCGGCGGCAGCAATCGGCGCACCGCCGCGACTCGTTCCGTCGCGCCCGGCAGCAGCCGCTCGCCGGCGAAATCGAGCTCCGTCGTCAGCAGGTTGACGAAGTCGACCGCCGCCGCGACCGGCTCGAGCGCCGCGACCGCCGTCGCGGGGTTGAGGGCGATGCCGACCTGGAGCCCGAGCGAGCGCGCGAGCGAGGCGAGCCGCCACGGATACGGCGCCGCCTCGAGGTGGAACGCGACGCGGGTCGCGCCTGCCTCGGCGACGGCGCGGACGTACGGCTCCGGGCCGGCGACCATGAGGTGCACGTCGAGGAGCGCCGCCGTCCGCGCCGCCAGCGCCCGCACGACCTCGGGGCCGACCGTCAGCTCGGGCGCGAAGACGCCGTCGGCGAGATCGACGTGCAAGCCGTCGACGCCCGTCTCGAGCAGGCGCTCGCAGCCGGCGCCGAGCTCCAGCGGGTCGAGCGGCCGGATCGACGCCAGGACCCGCATCAGCCGCGGTTGTGCGCCGCGACGAGCTCGCCGACGCGGTCGCTCCACGGCACGGTCTCCATCACCTTGTAGACCGCGCCCGGGTGCAGGATTCCGAGCTCGGTCACGTACGCGGTGACGAGCGACGCGGGCACGACCTCGAAGACGGGGTTGCGGACGCGACCGCCCTTCGGCACGTCGCCGGCCACGACGTCGCTCGCCGGCATCTCGCGGATCTTCACCGGCACGCCGCGCAGGCTCGACGGATCGAACTTCGACGTGTCGCCGGCGATGTAGTACGGCAGCCCGTAGTGGCGGGCGACGAGCGCCGCCGCGTAGCAGCCGACCTTCGCGAGGCAGTCGCCGGCGGAGGTGACGTCGTCGCTCCCGACGAAGACGGCGGTGCAGTCGCGCATCAGCGGCGTCATCGCCGCGTCGATGCCGATGTCGACGCGCACGCCCTGCGGGCAGAGCCGCTCGAGCGTCACGAGGCCCTCGTTGCCCGGCCGCGACTCGGTCGTGACGACGGAGACTTCCTTGCCGCGCGCGATCGCCGCCTCGATCATCCGGTAGACGGTGGAGCTCATCGAATAGAGAAAGAGCCGGTCGCCGTGCTTGATCAGGTCGGCGCCGATCGCGGCGATCTCGTCGAGCGCGGCGTTCAGCCAGTCGACGAAGACCGCGGACGCCTCCGCGACCGCCGCGCGCGGGTCGTCCGGATTCGCGTCGGCGGCGGCGGCCGTCGCGTGCAGGACGCGCGTCACCGGCATGATCGACGGCGTCACCTCGACGATCGCGCGGATCGCCTCGTCGAAGCGCGTCGAGAACTCGGGGTCGCCGATCGACTCGTCGAGCGCGAGGGCGCGCAGCGCACGCGCCGTCTCGCGGGCCATGTCGGCCGCGCCGCCGATCTGGTCTTCGCGGATCGCGACGACGAGGTTCTCGACGGTCGGATCGGAGAGGGTCGGCGTGAACAAGCGGGTTGCCTCCTTGCTAGCGGTTGACGGGTAGGTCGAACACCTCGCAGGCGGTCCGGCCCAGGCACCATTCGCGCTCGTCGTCGGTGAGGTCGAGCGTGCGGTACTTGGTCAGCTCGACGGGCACGTTGAACGGCAGGTCGCCGCCGAACATGACGCGCCCGGCGCCGAGCATCCGGACCATGCGACGGATGTCGCCGGCGATGCACCAGGTCGGCTCGAGGTAGATGTTCTCGCAGACCTCGGCGGCGACGATCGCCTCCTCGGAGTAGATCGCGAAGCCGGCGTGGGCGAGGATGATCTTGAGCTCGGGGTACTGGCGCGCGCGGCGGATCAGCAGGGACGGCAGCGCGAACGGCGCGCCCGAGCCGGTGTGCACCATCACCGGCACGCCGTGACGGGCGGCGCATTCGAACACGACGTCGCTCACCTCGAACACCGGCGAGACCGCGTGTGCCTGCGGGTGGAGCTTGATCGCCTTGAAGCCGAGCTCGTCGATGCAGCGGCGCGCCTCCGCCTCGTAGAAGTCGCGCCCGACGAGGGGCGTCATGCTGACCATCCCGAAGATGCGGCCAGGCTGGCGCGCGCAGAGGTCGGCAATCGCGTCGTGGGTCGTGCGCGGGTCGGAGCCGGCCGCGGGCATGACGACGGAGACGTCGATCGCGTTCGCCTCCATCGTCGCGAGCAGCAGCTCCTCGGTGACGCCGGCGGAGAAGATCTGCGAGTAGCCGAGGTGGCTGTGCGCGTCGACGATCACCGCCGCTCCTCCCCGGCTCGCGCGAGCGGCTCCGTGTCGAGCCAGCTCGGCAAGGTCACCTCGCCGGCGCTGACGCGGTGGCATGCGACGAGGCGCGCGGGCGCAATCGGCTCCAGCCGCTGCGGGCGGACGAAGCACTCGTCGGTCGCACGGTGGCAGCGCGGGGCGAGCGCGCAGCCGGGCGCGGCGCCGGCGCTCTCGACGTCGCTGTGGAGCCTGATCCGCATCACCTCGCCCTTCGCACGCGCGTCGGGGGTCGCCGAGAGCAATGCCTCCGTGTACGGATGCTGCGGCGCGGCGAACAGCTCCCCGGCTGGTGCGTCCTCGACGATCCGGCCGAGGTACATCACGAGCACGCGATCGCAGAGGTAGCGGATGATCGTCAGGTCGTGCGAGATGACGAGGTACGTCATCCCCAGGTCGCGCCGCAGGCGGCGGAGAAGCGAGATCACCTTCAGTCGGGCCGACGCGTCGAGCGCCGACGTCGGCTCGTCGAGGACGAGGAAGCTCGGCTCGGTCGCGAGCGCGCGCGCGATCGCGACCCGTTGCGCCTCGCCTCCGGAAAGCTCGTGACGGTAGCGCGGGAGGAAGTCGTCGCGCAGGCCGACCTCGTGCAGGAGCCGCGCCGCCTCAGTCGCGATCTCCGAGCGCCGGGCGATCCGGTGCACCCGGAGCGGCTCGCCGAGCGTGCGCTGCACCGTGAAACGGGGGTCGAGCGACGCGAACGGATCCTGGAAGACGATCTGCGCCGAGCGCCGGAACGCGGCCAGGCCCTTGCCAGACAGGCGGAGCACGGGGGCGCCGTCGAAGCGGATCGAGCCGGAGCTCGGCTTCACGAGCCGCAGCAGGCAGCGGGCGACGGTCGTCTTGCCGCAGCCGCTCTCGCCGACGATGCCGACCGCCTCGCCGGGCGCGATCGCGAAGTCGACGCCGTCGACGGCGCGGACCTGGCCGTGGCGGAAGACCTTCGTCAGGCCTTCGACGGCGACGCGAGGCTCAGTCATAGAGGCGGCACAGCACCCGGTGCCCCGGCTCGAGCTCGATCGCGGTGAACGGCTCGCCGCACTTCGGCATCCGCTGCGGACAGCGCTCGACGAAGCGGCAGCCGTGCTCGGGAAGCTCGTCGAACCGCGGCGCGCTGCCCTCGAGGGCGAGCGCCTCGTCGGCATCGCCCTCGAGCGTCGGCACCGAGTTGAGGAGCGCCTGCGTGTACGGATGGAGAGGGCGCTCGAAGATCTGCTCGACGCGGCCGATCTCGACGACGTGGCCCGCGTGCATGACCGCGACACGGTCGCAGTTCTGCGCGACGAGCGCCAGGTCGTGCGTGATCAGCAGCAGGCTGAGGCCGAGCTCCGCCCGCAGCTTGCGCAGCAGGTCGTAGATCTCGGCCTCCGTCGTCACGTCGAGCCCCGTCGTCGGCTCGTCGGCGATCAACAGCTGCGGCCGCGCCGCCAGCACGATCGCGATCAGCGCGCGCTGCGCCATCCCCCCGCTCAGCTGGTGCGGGTAGCTGCGGGCGACACGGCGCGGCAGGCCGACCTCGCGCAACAACTCGACCGCGAGCGCCTCGCCCTTGCCGTTCGTCCTGCCGTGGAGCGCCGCGACGCGGAGGATCTGGTCGTCGATCCGCATCAGCGGGTTCAGCGCCGAGCGCGCCTGCTGGAAGATCATCCCGACGCTGCCGCCGCGCAGGCTGCGCATCTCGCGCTCGTCGAGACCGAGCACGTCGCGGCCCTCGACGCGGATCTCGCCGGCGCTCGTCTCCGCGACGTTCGGCAGCAGCCGCATGATCGACAGCGCGGTCATGCTCTTGCCGGAGCCGCTCTCGCCGACGAGGCCGAACGACTCGCCGCGCGCGATCTCGAAGCTGACGCCTTCGACGATGCGACCGGTGCCGCGACGCGAGCGCAGCGTCACCGTCAGGCCGCGCACCTCGAGGAGCTGCTCGCTCATCGGCGACTCCGCGGGTCGAGGTAGTCGCGCAGCGAGTCGCCGACGAGGTTGAACGAGACGACGAGCAGCGCGATGAAGATCCCGGGGAAGATCGAGATCCACCACTGGCCCGAGACGATGTACTGCGAGCCTTCGGAGATCATCGCGCCGAGCTCCGGCGTCGGCGGATGGACGCCGACGCCGACGAAGCTCATCGCCGCGGTGTCGAGGATCGCCCAGGCGAGGAAGAGCGTCGCCTGCGCGATCAGCACCGAGGCGGTGTTCGGCAGCACGTGCCAGAGCAGGATCCGCCATGCGGGCGTGCCGATCGCGCGCGACGTCTCGACCATCGGCAGCTCGCGCAGGAGCAGCACCTGCGACCGCACGATCCGCACCGCGACCGGCGTGTACGCGAACGCGATCGCCAGCACCATCGTCTGCTCGGTGTTGCCGAGCACGACGGCCGTGATCAGCGCGAGGATGAAGACCGGGATCGACATCATGATGTCGACGAGCCGCATCACGACGAGGTCGACGAGCCCGCCCGCGAAGCCCGATGCGAGGCCGATCACGGCACCGGCGACGGTCGCGAGGCCGCAGATGACGAGCGCGAGCACGAGGTCGAGCCGGATCGCGTGGAAGACGCGGACGAGCACGTCGCGCCCGACGTCGTCGGTGCCGAAGAGGTGTGCCCCCGACGGGCTGTGCAGCGTTCCGTAGGCGGTCGAGGTCGCGCTGTCGGAGTCGATCACCGGCCCGAGCAGCGCCGTGAGCACGAGCACGCCGAGGACGGCGACGCCGACGAGGAGCGCGTGCTCGCCGGCGAGACCGCTCGCCCAGGTCGGCAGGACGATGCGGCGCCGGACGCGGATCTCTGCGGCGATCGACATCCGGTCAGGCCCGCACGCGCGGGTCGATGACGCCGTACAACAGGTCGACGAGCCAGTTGACGCCGACGTACGTCACGGCGACGACGAGAACGAAGCCCTCGATTCCCTGCAGGTCGTTGTTCGTCAGCGCCGTGAACGCGAACTGGCCGATGCCGGGCCAGGCGAAGATCTGCTCCACGAGCACGCTGCCGGAGACGAGGTAGCCGAACACGAGGCCGGCGACCGTGAGGATCGAGACCAGCGAGTTCTGGAGCGCATCGCGCATGATCACGTGCCGCTCGGAGAGCCCGAGCGCGCGGCCGCAGGTGATGAACGGCTGGTTCAGGACCTCGAGCATCGTCGCGCGCGTGATGCGGACGAGCGGGGCGATCACGACGATCGCGAGCGTCACCGCGGGCAGGACGAGGTGCCACGCCGCGTTCGCGAACGTGCCCCACCGGCCGTGCAGCAGGCTGTCGACGGTGTAGAGGCCGGTGACGTGCGGCGGCGGTGTCGCAGTCGCGTCGAGGCGGCCGAGCGGCGCGGCGCCGACCTGAAGCCGGAAGTAGAAGACGTAGATCAGGAGCAGCGCCAGCCAGAACGACGGCATCGAGACCGCGAGCGAGCTGATCGCGCGCGCCACGCGGTCGGCGGCGCGGCCGTGCCGCACGGCCGCGTACACGCCGAGCGGAACGCTGACGAGCAGCGCCAGCAGCGTCGCGTAGAGCGCGAGCTCGATGCTCGCCGGCGCCCGCGCCGCGAGGTCCGAGCCGACCGACCGCCCGGTCACGTAGCTGTCGCCGAGGTCGCCGTGCGCGAGCCCCGTGAAGTACTCGCGGAACTGCGTGCCGAGCGGCTTGTGCAGGCCGAGCTGGTCTTCGATCTGGTGGATCGTGTCGGTCGACGTGTTCGTCGCCCGCGACAGCACCGGGTTCCCCGGCAGCACGTGCGCGACGAAGAAGATGAGGCACAGGGCGCCGAGGACGGCGAGCACCGAGGCGAGCGTCCGCTTGCCGAGATAGGCGGCGAATCTCACGCGGCAACCCTGCACGCGCGAGGTGGGCGCCCCGCGCCGGGCGCCCACCTCGTCGGGCCCGCTGCCGCTGCGATCAAGCCTTCGACAGCGTGTAGTAGCGAGCGTTCAGGTCCGGCTGCTGGAACCAGCCGTGGACGTTCTTGCTCATGACGACGATCGAGTCCGGCGTGCCGAGCCCGATGTCCGCGGCGCCCTGCGCGACGAGCCGCTGGATCTGCCGGCTGATCGCCGCCCGCTTCGACGGGTTCGCCTCGTACATGCCCTTCGCGATCAGCGTGTCGACCTGCGGATTGCAGTAGTTGGCGAAGTTCGTGCCCTGCTTGCACTGCGACAGGAACGTGAACCCGTAGTAGGGATCGTTGACGAACGAGATCCAGTTCCAGAAGAACATCGGCATGTCGCGCTTGCCGAACTCCTTCGCCGCGTAGGCGGCGGTGAGCATCTTCTGGATCGTCACCTTGACGCCGACCTTCGCGAGCGACTCCTGGATCAGGACGGCCGCCTGCTGGTCCTCGTTGTCCTCCGAGCGGGTGTAGAGCGTCGTGCTGAAGCCGTTCGGGTAGCCGGCCTTGGCGAGCAGCTGCTTCGCCTTCGCGAGGTCGGTCTTGTACGGCCACGTCGAGGGATCGGACGTCGGCTGCCCCGGCGGCACGATGCTCTTCAGCGGCGACGCGTAGCCGCTCCAGAGCGTCTGCAGGATCTGCTGATACGGGATCGCGTACGCGATCGCCTGCCGCACCGTCTCGTTGTCGAACGGCTTGACGTTGTTGTTCAGCCCGAGCTCGCGCATGTCCGGCGTCGAGTACCGGAGGACTTGCAGGTTCGAGTTCTCCTTGAGCTTCGAGATGTCCTTGTAGTCGAGGCTGCGCGCCACGTCGACGCCGCCTCGCTGGATCAGCAGCAGCCGGTCGGATGCGTTCGGCGTCACCTTGACGACGATCCCGCCGTTGCACGGGTACTGCGACCTGTCCCAGTAGTTGGGGTTCGGCGTGAAGTCGTACTCGACGCCGGGCGTCGAGCGGCTGAGCGTGTACGGCCCGGTGCTGACCATGTTCGTCTTCAGCCACGTGTTCGCCCACGGGTCCTTCGCGGTCGCGTGCGCCTTGACCGCCTTCTCGCTCATGATGCCGGTCGCCCAGATCGACATCAGCTCGTACGTGAACGGATTGAACTTCGTGAAGTGGAAGACGACCGTGTTCGCGTCCGGCGTCGTGATCTGGTTCGGGCTCGTGATCGTGAGCATCTTCATCACGGACGGCAGGTACGACAGCGGATCCTTGAGGCCGCGCAGGAACGAGAACTTGACGTCGGCGCTCGTGAACGGCGAGCCGTCGGCGAACTTGACGCCCTGCCGCAGGTGGAACGTGAGCGTCGTCCGCGACTTGCTGAGCGTCCAGCTCTGGGCGAGCTGGCCGACGTACTGGCCGGTGACGCCGTTCGTCGTCTGCGGGTACTGGCCTTTGACCGGCTTGCGCCCGAGCAGCGTGCCGACGATGTTGGCCCGGACGTCGTTGTCGCCGTCGGTGCCGAACTGCTGGAAGTCCATGATGCTCGGCTCCGAGTAGTAGGTGACGACGATCTTGTTCGCGTTGCACGCCGCCGACCGCTTGGCGACCGTCGCCTGCCTGGCCGGCGACGCGGTGGCTCCCGCGACGGCGAGCAGCGCCAACGCGGCCGCCGCCGTCACGAGCATGATCGGAACTCTTGGGCGCATACGTCTCCTCCTTGTGCTTTCTCGGGTCCTGTCGTGGCCTTAGACGACGGTCCGGCCTCCGTCGATTGGAAGGGCGATGCCGGTGATGTACGACGACTCCGACGAGGCGAGGAACACCGCCGCGCCGACCACGTCGTCGACGTTCGCAATCCGCTTCATCGGGATCTCAGCCGCGATCTCGGCCAGATACGCCTCCGGGTCCGGCCGGCTCGCGACGCTCCGCCGCGCCATCGGCGTGTCGACCATCGTCGGACAGATCGCGTTCACGCGAACGCTCGGCGCCGCCTCGGCGGCGAGCGCGCGCGTGAGCTGCAGGGCGGCTCCCTTCGAGGCGCAGTAGGCGGCGAGGCCCGGCACGACGACCCAGCCGAGGTCGGAGACCGTGTTCACGATCGAGCCGCCCTCGCCGCCGAGCATCGCCCGCAGCGCGGCGCGGTTGGTGAAGAAGGTGCCGCTCGCGTTCGTCGTCAGCAGCCGCTGCCAGAGCGCGTCGCCGATCTCGGTCGCCTGCATCACCGGCTGGTCGAGCCCCGCGTTGTGGCTCAGCACGTCGAGCCGCCCGAAGCGGTCGACGGCGCTGCCGATGAGCGCGTCCACCGCCTCGGCGTCGGTGACGTCGGCGACCGCGACCTCCGCCGGCCGGCCGAGCGAGGCGCGAGTCTCCTCGAGCCCGTCGGCGTCGACGTCCGTCAGCGTCAGCTCCGCGCCCTCGGCGTCGAAGCGCTGTGCGATCGCGCGGCCGATCCCGGATGCCGCGCCGGTGACGATCGCGACGATGCCTTCGAGCCGCATCAGGCTGCCCCTGCCGGCGCGGCGAGCAGCGCGTGCACCCGGGGCACGACCTCCTCGGCGAACCTGCACAACTGCTCCGCCGGCGAGCCGAGACCCTCGTGGAAGACGACGGTGACGTTGCCGGCGCCCGCCTCCACCGCGCCCGCGACGCAGGTCGCGACGCGGTCCGGGGGTCCAGCCCAGGTGAACGCCTCGACGAGCTCGTCGGTGACGAGGTGCGCCGAGCCCCAGGCGAGGCGCAGGTCCTTCGCGCGGCAGATCTCCTCGAGCTCGGGCGGCACCTCGACGCCTGCCCGCTCGACGAAGCCGCGGTCCGGGTAGGAGGCCGAGAGGACGCCGGCGACGAACGAGCGCACGGCGTCGCGGGCGCGGCCGGCGTCCTCGGCAACGGCGACGTCGACACGCGCGGAGATCGTCACCTCGTCCGGATCGCGTCCCGCGGCGGCCGCGCCGGCGCGGATCGTGTCGACCGCGGCGGCGATGTCGTCCTTGCGCGCGATCGTGCCGATCATGACCCCGTCGGCGATGCGCCCGCCGAGCTCGAGCAGGCGGCGGCCGCGCGTGGCGATCCAGATCGGCACCTCGCGCAGCGGCGGGAAATGGAGCTGCGCCGCTGCCGGAAAGAGCGGTCCGGCGCGCTCGACGCGCTCGCCGCGCAAGAGCGCCCGCACGATCTCGACCGCCGCCGCGACCGCGTCGAGCGGCCGCTTCCGCTCGAGGCCGAGCTCGTGCAATCCGGAGCCGCCGGCGCCGAGCACGACCAGCGCGCGCCCGCCGGAGTAGTGGTCGAGGGTCGCGACCGTCGCCGCCGTCGCCGCCGGGTGCTGCACGTACGGATCGGCGACGAACGTCCCGATCCCGATCCGGGACGAGTTGAGGGCCGCGGCGGTCAAGCCGATCCACATGTCCGCGTGCAGCTTCTCGTTGCCGTAGAGGAAGTAGTCGAAGCCGGCGCGCTCCGCCGCGTCGACGGCTGCGGTCACGTCGGCGAGGACGTGGCTCTGCGTCACGCCGACGCCCCACGTGACGGCGCGGGGGTCCGCCATCAAACTCCGCTGAGCAGCGGCGTGCGCGCAGCGTCCACGGACGCCATGAACTTGCGCGCGCGCTCCTCGTCGACCCGGTTCCAGGTGATGCCGTCCACCTTCAGGCTGGTGCCGACGACGACGCCGTCGGCGACGGCGAGGATGTCGCCGACGTTCGACTCGTTCACGCCCGTGTTGGCGAACAGCACGGTGTCCGGCAGCACCTCCCGCACGGCCTGCAGCTGCGCACGGTCGACCACGCTGCCCGTCATGACGCCGGAGACGCAGATCGCGTCGGCGAGCGAGATCAGCGCGGCGCCGCGCGCGACGACGTCGATCGGACGCGCCGCGACGGGCGCCGCGAACTCGGCGACGATGTTGTTCAGGATCCGGACGTTGGCGGCACCGATCTGCCGCCGGTAGCGGAGCGCCTCACCCGGCGCGGTGTTCCAGAAGCCGAAGTCCGACCCGTAGGCGCCGGTGAAGATCTCGCGCACGAACGCCGCGCCGGTCGCGTGTGCGACCGCGAGCGCCGCCTTCGGGTCCCAGAGCAGGTCGACGCCGAACGGCACGGCGATCACCTCGCGGAGCCCGCCCACCACGGCCGCCATCGCGGCGACCGTCTCGGCGCCGACCTCGAACACGTACGGCCGGTCGTTCTCGTTGCAGAACATGACCGCGTCGAAGCCGGCCGCCTGCAGCGCCCGCAGGTCGGCGAGCGTGCGCTCGCGGACGAGCGCCATGCCGCCCTCCTCGTCGTACAGCGGCGAGCCGGGCAGCGCGGGCACGTGCACCATTCCGATCGCGACCTTGTCGCGTCCGAAGACGTCTGTGAGCCAGGTGTGGATGGTCCGATCCTCCGTCCGCCGTCGCCCGGCGACCATAGCCGCGCGCTTTGCGGCATGTCAAATCAGAATCGTGCACGATCGAGCATGACGTCGGCCACGGTGCGGTAGATTGAGGCACCCGTGCATCCCGCGCAGCGCCAGGCCCGAATCGTGCAGCAGCTCCAGGAGGACGGCTTCGTGGAGATCGCGCGCCTGAGCGCGTCGCTCGGCGCCGACCGGTCGACGATCCGCCGCGACCTCGCGGCGCTCGAGCGACGGGGGCTCGTCCGCCGGACGCGCGGCGGCGCGCTCGCCGGCCCGGCGAGCGGCCACGCCGATATCCCGTACGAGGCGAAGCGGCGCGCGCACATGCCGGCGAAGGAGGCGATCGGCGCCCGAGCCGCCGAGCTCGTGGAGCCGGAGGAGGCGGTGCTGCTCGACTCGGGCTCGACGACGTTCGCGGTCGCCCGGGCGCTGCGGCACCGGCGAGGGATCACCGTCGTCACGAACGACCTCAACGTCGCGATGTGCTTGGCCGAGTCGCCGGGCATTCGCCTCGTCGTCACCGGCGGCATCCTGCTCGAGTCCGTCTATACCCTCGTCGGCCCGCGCACGGTGGAGGAGCTACGCGACCTGCACGTCGACCGCGCCTTCCTCGGCGCCGACGCGATTCACCACGAAGCGGGGATCACGAACGTGACGCTCGTCGAGGTCGAGGTGAAGCGGGCGATGATCGCCGCCGCTCGGGAGGTCGTCGTCGTCGCCGACTCGAGCAAGTTCGGGCACCGCGCGCTCGCACCGGTCTGCTCGCTCGACGAGGTCGGCCTGATCCTGACCGACGAGGGCCTCGACGACGAGACGCGTGGGCTGTACGGCGAGCGGCTCCGCTGCGTGCCGCTCGACGCCGCGCCGCGCGCGACCGGCGCCGACGCGGCGCCCGTCTGGGCTCGGCGACCGCTCCGCGACGCGCCGCTCGCGACCGCCGAGCCATGACGCGTCTCCGGGCCTCCGTGGTCTAGGATCGCATCGGTTTCGCCCGTACGCCAGAGACAGGAGGCTGAGATGGCAGGGGTGGAAGTGCGGGACTTCGGTTCGCCCGACGAGACGCGGGCGCCGGACAAGACGACGGTCGAGGTCGTTCGGATGGGCGGGTCGACGGCGGCTCGGATGCGGTTGGAGCCGGGCTGGAGGTGGTCGGACTGCATCAAGCCGGTCGTCGGCGGCGAGCGCTGTCAGGCCCGCCATGTCGGCCTGCTGCAGGCGGGCAGGATGCACGTCGTCCACGACGACGGCACCGAGCAGGAGATCGGGCCAGGCCAGGCCTACGTGATCGAGCCCGGACACGACGCGTGGGTCGTCGGCGACGAGGCCGTCGTCGGCTTCGAGTTCGATTCCCGGACCGCCGAGGAGTACGCGCGAGGCTGAGGCCGTAATCGTGACCGGCGCGCCCGCGAGCCGCCGGCGCGGATCGATCACCCGTCGTGCGCGGGAGCTAGCGAGCCCGGGTTCCGGGCCACCAGCCGCGCCGGTCACGGTCGTCGTGGGTTCGCGAGTCGACGCCTTTCAGCGGCGCGACGAACACGAGCACGAGCGCGATCAGGAGGATCAGGAGGCCTGTCATGGACAGAGCATGCCGTGCCTAGATGATAAGCGCAAATCGAGTTAGTATTCAGTTCGATCATGAGACTCGATCAATGGCTCGGGATCGAGTTGCGGCATCTCGCCGCGCTCCAGGCGGTCGCCGAGGAAGGCACGTTCCGGGGCGCGGCGGCACGCCTCGGCTACACCCAGTCCGCGATCAGCCAGCAGATCGCGACGCTCGAGAAGATCGTCGGCGCGAAGCTGGTCGAGCGCCCGGGCGGGCCGCGGGCGGTCTCCCTGACCGAGACGGGCCGCCTCGTCCTGCGGCACGCCGAGGCGATCATCGCCCGTCTCCAGGCGGCCCAGGCCGACGTCGCGACGATGCTCGACGGCGGCGCCGGCACGCTCCGCGTCGGGACGTTCCAGAGCGCCGGCGCGCGGATCCTGCCGGAGCTCGTGCGCCGCTTCAAGCAGGCGTGGCCGAACGTCGAGGTGCGCTTGATCGAATCGGTCTCGGACCCGGAGCTCCTCGGCTACGTCGAGCGCGGCGACCTCGACCTCAGCTTCGTGATGCCGCCCCTCCCTGACGGGCCGTTCGCGATCACCGAGCTGCTCCGGGACCCGTGGGTCCTGCTCGTGCCTGCGGACTCGCCGCTCGCCGCCAGGCGGCAGCCGGTCTCGCTGCGCGACGTCGCGGATCTGCCGCTGATCGGCTCGCGGCTCTGTCGCAGCCGTGAGCAGCTGAACTCGCACTTCCGCGCTCGCGGCCTCAGTCCAACCTACGTCTTCGAGTCGGACGAGAACACGACCGTCCACGGTCTCGTCGCGGCCGGCGCGGGAGTCGCGATCACGCCGAAGCTCGCGGTGAACCCGAACGACGAGCGCGTGGCCGTGATCGAGCTCGGTCCGAAGGTGCCGCCGCGGGTGATCGCGATCGCCTGGCACCGCGACCGTCATCGCTCCCCCGCCGCCGCGGCGTTCGTCGAGCTTGCGAAAGAGCTGTGCGTCGAGCTCGAGCCGTCGGCGGGCACCGCCCTCGCCGCGGCCGGCTGAGCAGCCGCGCGCGACACGCGAGCACCGCCTTGGCATGCGACCCGCAGTGCCGCGACGTGGAATGATCGCGCAGACCGGCAAAACCAGACTGCTGAAAGGAAGCGAACATGGACTCGTTTGCGATTGCGACTCTCCCGGTCGAGCGGCCGGACGAGTGGCGCAGCTTCTGCAAGAGCGTCTCCGGCGGTGAGCGCGCCGAGGCACACCGTCAGTTCCTCAGCCGGCTCGGCGTCGACCGCGAGCACATCTTCCACCAGTCCGGCGACGCCGGCGACATGGTGGTGCTCGTCTGGGAAGGCGTCGACCAGAAGAAGGCCGCGGGGTCGTTCGAAGACCTGCTCCGGAACCCGCGCTCCGAGCACGAGCGGTTTCTCGTGAGCTACGTCATCCCCAGCCTGCACGGCCTCGACTCGACCGCCGGCCCGCCGCCCGCGATCGAGAAGGTGGCCACGATCGACACCGCGCGCAGTCGGAACGGGAGGCGAGCGACGCCGAAGCGCGGCACCGCGAAGCGGGCGACCGCGAAACGCGCTGCAGCGAAGCGCGGCACTGCGAAGAAGACAACTGCGAAGAAGACGACGACGAAGCGCAGCACCGCGAAGCGCGGCAGCGCGACGAAGACGACGGCGAAGCGCAGCACCGCGAGGCGCGGGGCCGCGAAGAAGGCGACGGCGAAGCGGGCGACGGCGACGAAGAAGACGGCGGCGAGGCGGCGGCCTGCAAAGAGCGGCGCCTCGGCAAAGAGCGGCGGCGCCGCGCGGAGGAAGACCGCCGGGAGGAAGACGCGCGGGCGGTAGCGGCCGCGACGATGATCGTCCGCCGCGCGCGCTCGGCGTGCTTTGCGTGGATAGACACGAGCGGTAGGCGTTATGCTGACGTCGCGGGATGGTGAGCCGGATCGGTGCCGCAGACGATCCGGCGTTCTTGAACAGCGTCCCGCGTTCCAGGTGATCGGCCTCGTCGCCCTACGAGGCCGATCCCGTTCCGGAGCGAGTCGTCCCCGGCGCGCTGGGTTGTACGATCTCCTCTCGCGACCCCGAGTCGAGCGTGCGCCGCCCATGAGCCCGACCTCCCAGGAGACGGAGTCGCCGCTGACTCGGACCGCGGCGTCTGCTGCGGGCGTCGACTCGTCCGGCGGCAACGCCGAGTGGTTCGCCGAGACGTACTGGGAGCAGGTCGGCTCGACGTGCAGGTGGGGACGCTATCTGTCCGCTCTCGAGGAGCGGGAGATTCTCGCGGCCGCGGCCGAGTTCGAGCCCGGTCTCGTTCTCGAGGTCGGCTGCGACGGCGGACGCTGGTGCACGCTCCTCGCCGAACGCGGGTGGAACATCGTCGGAACGGACGTGAACCCCACCGCGCTCGCCGTGGCGAGGCGCCGGGTGCCGCGGGGCCTGTTCGTCGAAGCCGGCGGTGACGAGCTACCTGCGGCCGCCGGCTCGGTGCGCCTGCTGCTCGCGATCCAGGTACCGGCGGTCGCGCACACGGACTGGTTCGTGCGGGAGGCAGGTCGAGTGCTCGAGCCGGGCGGTGCGCTCGTCTTCTCGATCAACAACAGAAGCTCGTGGCGTGCGCTGAAGCACAACGCGCCGGGCGAGTACCCGGAGAGCTACACGTCGTTCCGACGACGCCTGTCGAAACGCGGTCTCTTCGTCGACCGGGCGAGAGGTGCCGCATGGTTCCCCTTCCACCGTACGTCCGACTCTGCGTTGGTCGGGAGAGCGGTGGGGATCGAGGAAACCCTCCGGCTGTCGGCTCTCCCGCAGCTCAGCCCGCTCGTCGTCGGGACTGCGCACCGTCCGCCCGTGCGCCGACCAGCCCTGTCCTAGGTCAGGTCGTCTCCGCCTCGCGCTCCTGAACCTGGCTCGCAGCAGGCTCCGTCGACGCGGGCGCGTCCCGCGCACCGCCGATCGAGTGAGGAAAAGCAAGCTCCGAGATGAAGCCGTCGCTCGACAGCACCAGGCGGTCGAAGTCGCCGCGGTGCAGCTCGTGACCCTCGGCGCCGGGCTTGAACGCGACCGCCACGTTTCCGACCAGACGCACGTCGTAGCCGGCCGGGCGAACGAGCAGGTCGACGATCTTGCCGACCTGGTTCGCGACCCGCTCGTCCTCGCCGAGGTCGCGGAGGCTCTCCGACTCGCGCAGCGTCGGGCTGGTCGCGAACGACCAGCGCAGATCGTCGAGGACGAGCCAGCGGTCGGGACGCAGCAGGCGGTCGACCAGCAGGAAGGCGAACCCGTCGATCTCCCACGTGTGCGCGCCGTCGACGAAGCAGAAGTCGAAGCACGGCTCGGTCTCCGTCCCAGCGGTTTGCGCCTCGAGGATCTTCAGCAGCTCCCAGTTGTACGACGTCGCCGCGACGACGCGTCGCACCCAGCGCCCGAGGCCGAGATGCGCCAGGACCTGGTCGAGGTTCGGGACCCGGTCGAGCGCATCGGTCCTGTCCATCGTCGTGACGCGGCCGCTGCCCTTCTCGTCGAGCGCTGCCGCGAGGTAGGCGGTCGAGGTGCCATGGCCGAAGCCGAGCTCCAGGAGATCGTCGATGCCGTCCCTGCTCGCGAGCTCGTACAGCAGCCGCCCCACGCTCGGCGAGGTCAGCGGCTCGTACTCGAGCTCGGCGAGGCCCCGCTGCACGGCTTCGAACTTCATGGGCGAGTCTCCGGCTGTCGCCGCCTCGATTGTCTCAGCCGTGTTCGATCTCCCGCAGCCGAACGCAGACGGGCGGTCAATTGCGTCCAGTCGAGCTCGCCGCCTGCGCCGCGGCGACGTCGGTCACCGTCGCCGCCGGCAGGATCAGCCCCGTCGTCGGCGGGAGCGTGACCTCCGAGACCACGCGGCCGTCCGGCGCCAGGTAGGCGCCCCCGAGCGTGAACCGCTGCGACTTCGACCCGTCGGGATTGACGAGGGCGACTCCCCGGCTGTAGCGCCGGAGCCAGCCGTTCCCGAGGCGCCGCTTCGGAGCCTTCGGCAGGCCGATATCCGTCGTCCACGCACCGTCCCACGGATCGACGCCGCTCGTCGGCTGGTAGATGTACGCCCCCCCGCGCCCGTCCCACTCGAGCAGGAACGACGCCCGGCCGTAGCTCATTCGCCGCGCGTCGCCGCGCGGCCCGTACGCGAGGCCGACGAAGTCCTTCCCGAGCGCCTGGGCGGTCTCCTGCAGCCGCGCCCAACCGTCCCAGGCCTGATTCCAGGCCGAGCCCGACGCGCGGAGGGTGTTGCGCCCGTCGGACGTCTGCTCGTAGAACTCGTTGGTGAGACCGCTGACGTAGGGAGCGAGGCGACGCCACCACCGCAGCGTAGTCGTGCCGTCGTCGCTCTCGGGCGAGCCGCGCGTGAAGGCGGAGGCGTTCACGAGCACGTAGTAGCCTCGTGCGCGTAAGCCGTTGCCGACCGCCCGAACGAACGAAAGCTCGGCGGCGGCCCAAGCCCGGGCATTCGGGTACTTCGCAGCCTCGGTGCCGGCGAGCGGCTCGAGGTCGGGGATCACGTCGTCGATGAACACGCCGTCGTCCCCGTAGGCGCGGAGCAGGCGGGTGACGTTGGCGAGCCACGCGCGCTGGTATGCCGGATCGCCGACGTCGCCGACGTAATTCGCCGGATACCCCTGGTTGACGAGCAGATCTCCGTCACGGCCCTTGAGCAGCCAGCCGTGCCGGCGGGCCTGCGCGTACGGCACGCCTGTGTTCCAGTTCGTGTTCACGTCGGTGCCTGCGAAGTAGACGAGCGAGCGCCCCGGTTCCCGCGCCGCCCGGGCGGCGAGATCGAGACTGACGATCAGGTACGAATACGCGCCGTACGTCGACGCGGCCCGCCAGGAGTCGAGGCCGTACCGCACCGCGCCGATCCCCGGGACCGGGCGCGAGGGACGTGGTGCGAACGGCTGCGAGACGGCGCGGAGGCCGGATGACGTTCTCCCGACGACGAGGTACGCTGCGACGGCGACCGCCGCGACAACGAGCGCGGCGGCGGCCGCGGCAGCCCGTCCGCGACGGCGGCGAGCGCCGAGTTCACCGCGCACGTTGCGAGGGTACCTGTCGCGAATCCGAACAGCGTCGACTTCGCCGACGCGCTGGGCGCGCCGAGTCGGTCTGCTCCTGATGGTCGCAGGCGCTCTGACGGTCGCCTGGGCGGTCGTCGTCTGGCGCTGGCAGGACCCGTTCACGGCGCTGTACACGCTCTACGAGCAGCATCGGCTCGCGCAGACCTACGAGCGCCGCGCGAGGGCGTTCGTCGCCGAGCCGCCCGTGCGCAGCGTCTTCGCGGGGAGCCCGAGGACCGGTCGCCTGCCGTCGGGGCGGGCGATCGCCGCCGCCGAGGCGAGGGTGATCGCCGCCGACGCGCGGCGCTACCGGCTCGAGTCCCGCGAAGGCGAGCCGCTGGGGCGGATCGTCGTGCCGCGCCTCGGGCTCGACATGATCTTCGTCGACGGCACCGGCGAGGCGTCGCTGGAGCATGGTCCGGGCCGCGCGCTGCAGTCGTTCATGCCGGGCGAGGACCGGCTCGTCTACATCGCCGGGCACCGGACGACGTTCCTCGCGCCCTTCGCCCACATCGACGCGCTCAGGCGCGGCGATCCGATCACGCTCGAGCTCCCGTACGCGACGTTCGCCTACCGCGTCACCGGGCACGTCGTCGTTCCCGCAACCGACCTCTCCGTGCTTCGCTCCGGCCGCAGCGAGCTGCTCGCACTGCAGGCCTGCCACCCCCGCTTCTTCGCGACGCATCGGTACATCGTCTACGCGCGTCTCGTCGAGGTGATCCCGAAGGTCGCTCCAGGGCGCCCGTACACGACCAGGTGGGCGCGGCTCATCCGAGCAGCTCCGACGCGGTGACGAGCTCGAAGCCGCTCGCACGAAGACGCGGGACGACGGTCGCGACGGCATCGACGGTCGGCTGCCGGTCACTGCTCGCGGTCGACGAGGCCGGCGGCACGCCGTCGTGGAGCCCGACGATCGCGCCCGGCCTCGCCCGGGCGAGCACGAGCGTGGCGATCACCGCCGCCGAAGCGGTCGGGAGCCAGTCCGGTGGCGTGATGTCCGCGCGTGTGTGGGCGAGACCGAGCTCGGCCGCGATCGCCGACACACGGGCGTCGACGTCGTAGTGCGGTGCGCGGAAACGCCGCGGCGTCTGACCGAGCAGTCGCGTGAGAGCCGCGTTCGTCCGGCTCAGCTCCTCGCGGACGCGGTCGTCGTCGCAATCGCGCGCGAGCCACGGGTGCGACCAGGTGTGGTTCCCGACCTCGTGCCCGGCGGCAACGAGCCGGCGCAGGACGCCACGGCGCTCGCCTGCCAGGCTGCCGATGACGAAGAAGGTGGCCCGCCCGCCGTTCGTCGCGAAGATCTCGGCGATCGGCTCGCTCCACGCGGAGGGGCCGTCGTCGAACGTCATCGCGATCTGCGCCACCTACGGTCTCCGAACCGCTGCGAGAACGCGGCGGCCGGCGGCGAGCGGCAACTGCCACGCGTGGGCAAGTCCCCACCGCGCACGCAGATGCGCCGGCAGCGCCGCGGCGGTGCGAGCGAGCGAGGCGCCCGAGGTGGCGGCGAGGAGCGACGACAGCACCTCGGCCAGCGCGCCGTGCCCGGCGAGCCTCCCGGACGAGAATTCGAAGGCGAGGCGCTCGCGGCGCGTCGGCGTCCAGCGGCAGAGCCAGTCGTGGGCGACTCGAAGCCGTTCCGGCATCCGGAGCGGGAGACCGAGGAGCACGTCGAACGCCTCTCTCAGCCGAAGGGCTTGCCCCCGCGTCACCGCCAGCTCGATCAGGCGGTCCCAGTCGACCTCCTGACCGCGCAGGATCATCACCGCGTCGACGAGCCACTGTGTCGGGGGCAGCGGCCCGTAGCGGGCGCCGGCGACGCAGACGGCAAGCAGCGCGTCTGTCGGCGTCGGCACCAGCACCCGTGTCCCGCCGACGCTGTAGCGCTGGGCGTCGCGCCAGAGCGGCGCCTCGGCCGGCTCGTCGTCGGGGCCGCGGAAGTCGAGCGCGAGCGACGAGCGCAGGATGCACATGCTGCCGTTCTGGTCGAAGAGGACGCGCCAGCCGGGAAACGCGTCGCTCCCCGGCCCGGCCGCCCACCCCAGGCGCTCGAGCCGATTCGTCGCCTCGGCGACGTCGTTCCCGGCGAGGAGCACGTGGATCGACGACGTCGGGCGCAGGCCGAGGTCGCCGTAGAAGCGCGTTGCGAGCGTCGGGCCCTCGAGGAAGAGCGTCGCGATACCGGCGGCGCGAAGCGCGTCCGAGATCTCGCTCGTCTGCTCGAGCAGGAGGTTGTTCTTCACCCACGAGCGCCGGTAGATCCCCTTCAGCAGCGGCAGGCGCGGGTCGTCCTCGCCGGCGCCCGACAGGTTTCGGTACACGAGGGGCAGGAGCTCGAACGAGCCGGGCTCGAGGTCGGTGACCGAGAAGGTCTCCGGCAGGCGCCGCCAGATGTGCCGTGCGCCGGCCGCGTCCCCGAGCGCAACGGCGAACAGCTGCTCCTGGAGACGGGTCGGCCGGTAGCGGCCGATGTCGCGGGTCGCGGCGGCTCGCCGCCCGTGGTCGCGGCCGAGCCTGTTCTCGAGCAGGGTCGGCAGCGGCCGCGCGAGCAGGGGGATCCGCTCCCGGAGCACGTCTCGCACCTCTGCGACGAGGGCGGGCGCGGCGACGACGAGGATCACCGCGTACAGCAGCAGCGCAGCCGCCCCGGCGAGGAAGAGCTGGGCGGCCGCGGGCGCGCCCGCGACCTCGAGGCCGTGGCGGACGCCCCAGGCTCCGGCCGCCGCGACCGCAGCGAGCGGCAGGATCGTTCCCCCGGCGAGCAGGGCCTCGCGGAAGCTGAAGCGCATGACGCGCGTGGTGACGTAGGTGTCGACGAGGACGAGCGGCCACTTGACGGCGGCGTAGGAGGCGGCGACGCCGACGGCGCCCCAGCGGACGCCGACCGCGAACGCCGCCAGGGTTACGGCCGTGACGAAGAAGTCGAGCCGGAGCGCGATCCCCACCCTCCCCGTCCCCTGCAGCACGGTCCAGTTCAGGGTGACGAGCGAGTGGGCGACCCCGGCGACCGCCAGCAGCTCGATCACCGGCACCGCCGCGTGCCACTTCTGGCCGAAGAGGACACGCACGAGATCGGGCGCCGTTACGGCGATGACCATGAAGGCCGGCGCGAGCAACGAGGCGGAAAGGCGCTTGCTGCGCAGCCACGCGCTGCGCATGCGCGGCACGTCGTCCTGCATGCGCGCGAGCGCCGGGTAGACCACGCCCGAGATCGGGTTCGCGATCCGGATCATCGGCGTGAACACGACGTTGTACGCGAGCGAGTAGGCCCCGAGCGCGGACGCGCCGGCGAAGCGGCCGACGAGCGCGTTGTCGACGTTGAGGTTCGCGTAGTTGAGCAGGCGGATGCCGAACAAGCGCGCGCCGAAGCTGCTCAGGTGGCGGAGGTGCGCGAGCGAGAACACGCGCCGCGGCCGCCACGACGAGAGACGCCAGAGCAGCAGCGTCGAAGCCGCCGACGCGACGAGCGAGTTGCCGATGATCGCCCACGGCCCGAAGCCGGCGAACGCGAGCGCGAGCGCGGCGACCCCACCGCAGAGGACGCCGGCGATCTCGCGGAGCTCGAGGCTGCGGTACGAGAGCCGACGCGTGAGCAGCGCGACCTGCGTCGTCGAGAGCGCGGCGAGCGGGAACGAGAACGAGAGACCGATCACGAGGTTGCGCACCTCGTGTCGTCCGAAGAAGTCCGCGACGAGCCCCGAGAGCGCGATCGAGACGCCCATCACGAAGACGCCGAACGCGAGCGAGGCCCAGAACACCGTCGACCGATCCTCCTCCGTGATCTCGCGCCGCTGCACGAGCGCGCCTCCGAGCGCAAGGTCCGAGAAGAGGGTCACGAGGCCGGAGAAGACGAACGCCATCCCGGCGACGCCGTAGTCTGCGGGTATCAGCAGGCGCGCGAGCACGATCGCGACGACGACGCGCGTCACCTCGGAGACGCCGATCGTGAGCGTCTTCCAGCCGAACCCGCTCAGCACGGCGGAGGTCATGCCGCCCGTGGCCTCGATCGAGCCCACCTCCTCGGCGGCGACCGGAGGCGCGCCGTCGGGAGGGTTCGAGGTCGCGTCGGTGCGGGCGGTCAAGCGCCGGCCCTTGCCCGCGACTCCCGCCCGCGCCGCGCCCGCATACCATCCGCAGGCCCATGCCCGGCAGGCGGTCCACCGGATTCGCTCGGTCGTCGTTCATGCGCGCTCGTCACTTCGGCATCCGCGTCTCGCACCGGCTCGGAAGGATCGAGCCCCTGGGCGGGTCGCGGCCCGGGATCGCGATCACGGGCGGCGGCGGGACGATCGGCCGGATCCTCCGCGACGGGCTGAGCGACGCGTATGCGATCCGGACGATCGACCTGATGCCCCTCGAAGGAGTCGACGTGGTCGCCGACACGCGCAACCTCGACCGGACGCAGGCCGCGTTCGCAGGCGCCGGGACCGTCGTCGACCTGGCGGCGGACGCGGGCGTGCGCACGCCCTGGGAGGACGTCCGCGAGAACAACCTCGCCGCCACGGTCGCCGCGCTGGAGGCGGCGCGCCGCGCCGGCGTCCGCCGTGTCGTCTTCGCGAGCACGAACCACGTCACCGGCATGTACGAGCTGGACGAGCCGTACGCATCCGTCGTCGCCGGCCGCTACGACGGCCTCGATCCGGCCGCGCTGCCGCGGCTGCGGGCCGACTGGCCGATCAGGCCCGACAGCTTCTACGCCGTCGGCAAGGCCGCCGGCGAGGCGGCGGGTCGGTTCTACTCCGACGAGCACGGCCTCTCCGTCATCTGCCTCCGCATCGGCTCCGTGAGCGCGTCGAACCGTCCGCGTGACGTCCGCGAGTACGCGACGCTGCTCACGCACCGTGACCTCGTGCAGCTCGTCCTGCGGTGCATCGAGGCGCCGGCCGACGTCCGCTTCGGCGTGTTCTACGGCGTCTCCGCGAACACGTGGCGCATCTGGGACATCGAGGACGCGCGGGCGACGCTCGGCTACGAGCCGGTCGACGACGCGGAGCGCTTCCGCTGACGAGGCGTCTCCGGCTGCCGACCGTGCGGCGCGCCCACCGGCGTCAGGGCTGCGGCTCACGTCGACCGAGCAACGCCGCCTCGGCGGCGGCGGAAGACGCCTGCGCTCGACGCCGGTCGAGTGCCGCTTTCAGAACGTGGAGGTATTGCTGCCGCGAGTCGCGTTCGCGCAGGCCGTTGTTCGCGAGGTGGAGCCGGCGTTCGAGCACGACCTCCGGCAGCATCGCGCTGCGCAGCCCCGCCTCGACCGCGCGCGCGTACCAGTCGACGGTGACACCGACCTTCACGTCCTCGGCGAAGGGGCCGACGCGGGCGAAGGACTCGCGCCTGATGAGCATCAGGTTCGGCGCCGTCCACGGAAGCGGCTGCGGCGCCGGCGGCCGCACGGTCGCCCGCTGCTCCTCGCTCAGCTCCGGGCTGACGAACTCGCGCACGTGCCCGAAGACCACGTCGAGCGCCGGATCCGACTCCAGGGCCGCGAACTGCAACTCGAGCTTGTCGGCGACGAAGCGGTCGTCGGCGTCGAGGAAGGCGTAGAGCGCGCCCGAGGCGAGGCGCACGGCGTGGTTGCGCGCGGCGCCGTTGCCGGCGTTTTCCTGGTGGGCGAAGGTGAGCGCGTCGCCGTACGACCGGGCGACGTCGGCCGACCCGTCGTCGGAGCCGTCGTCGACGACGATCAGCTCGAGCGGCCGATAGCTCTGGGCGAGGACGCTGTCGATCGCCTCGCCGAGATACGGCGCCGCGTTGTAGACGCCGATCATGACGCTGATGAGCGGGCGGGTCACGCCGCTCCCCCGCCGACTGCCCGCTCCCGCTCGAGCTTCTGGCGGAGCGAGCGAAGCAGCGGGCTCGTGGACGGTGGCGCGGCCGTCAGGTTGCGGCCGTGGAAGCGGCGGAAGAGGATGATCTCCGGGATCACCTCGATCCGGATGCCACGCTCGCGGAGCCTGAACAACAGGTCCATGTCCTCGCTGTGCGTGAATGACTCGTCGAAGCCGCCGACGGCTTCGAAGACGCGGCGCCTGATCATCGCCGAGAGGAGAGGGATGCCGTCGACGTCGCCGTAGACCGCGTCGCGCGCGAGCCACGGCGGCGGGTCGATCCACTCCTGCCGGCCGAGGACACAGCCGACCTCGGGATGCCCGACCAGGAAGCCTGCCTGCGCCGCCAGCCGCGTCGGCGGCCAGAGGTCGTCGGCGTCGAAGAACGCGAGCAGCTCTCCCTGAGAGGCCGCGACGGCAGCGTTTCGCGCGGCCGCCGCGCCGGCGTTCGACTGCCGGATCGTGCGCAGCTCCGGATGCGCCGCGAGGATCTCGGGCGTGCGATCGGTCGAGCCGTCGTCGCAGACCACGACCTCGAAAGGGTCGTAGTCCTGCGCGAGGATGCTCGCGATCGCGTCCTCGAGGAACTCCTCCGCCTGGAAGGCGGGCATGATCACGCTGACGAGCGGGCGGCTCTCCACGGCTTCAGGCGCCGGCGCCGACGGTGGCGATCAGGTCACGGATCGCGTGCGGGATCGAGGCGATGTCCGATCCGAGCTCGAGCACGTAGCTGGGGACGCGCTCGACGAGGCGACGCACCCGGACGAGCGAGTCCTGCCCCCGCGTGTGCATCTGGAAGACGGTGCTCGGTGCGAGCGCCGTGAAGCCGGCCACCGGCGACGCCTCGAAGTACCTCGCCTCGACGAGACCGGGCGTGATGCGCGGCAGGACGACCGCGCGCAGCGGGAACCCTGCAGTGATCTTCGCCGGCCAGTGCTCGTTCACGTACACGACCGCCTTCTCGATCGCGAGGTGGTCGCGGTTCGCCAAGGCGTCGAGCAGGAACGGCAGCCGCTCGACATGATTCTGCATCAGCTTGCCGGAGCCGTAGAGGCAGTGGACCTGCGGCTGCGTGTCGAGCGAGACGGCGATGTAGTCGTCGCCCGCGTAGAAGAGGTCGGCGTCCAGGCTCGAGAGCGCGGCCGTGGACTTGCCGGAGCCGCTCTTGCCGACGAGCACGACGCCGCCCTCGTCGGTGCCGACGGCGCCGGCATGGAGCATGTGCATGCCGCGCGCGCGCAGCCACCAGTCGAGCAGGTAGACGAGCGGCGTCGCCTGTTCCCAGTACGGAATGCGGCGCGCGTCGGCGACCCAGTACCAGCCTCTGGCGTTGCTCGTCTCGAGCACGCTCAGCGCCGGCGTCGGCGCGTTCGGGTAGACGGCGAGGACGCGGGCGTCTCCGCTCGTGCCGAGCTGGAAGCCGGCGCGGAGCTGGTGATTGCTGAAGTAGAAGAACGCGCCGGGCGCCTCCTCGTCCTCCGTGTTCGGGAGCGGCGGCGGCGACCCGCCCGACTCAGCGTCCCACAGGTTCACCGTCAGGTCCGGCTGCCCTGCCGGCTCGTCGAGCTCGAGATGCGCGAAGGCCCGGCCGAGCCGACGCAGCATCTCGGGGTGCGGGGAGCGGAGGCGCACCGTCGCGTCCGCGAGCCGGACGTCGCGCTCCTCGACGACCGACGCCGCGCGCACGGCGGCCTCGAAGCTCGCGGCGAGCGGCTCGAGCTCGCCGAAGCCGAGGTCGGCCGACCGGACCGCAGACGCCGCCGTCACGTCGTCGCGACGTCCGGGCGCGCATGCGGCCACCCGGCAGCGTCCACTTCGTGGACCGGATCGAGCAGGACGAGGTCCTGCATGTCCGTGTACTTCTCGAGCACGGGCGTCTCGAACGACCTCGCGCCGTCGGTCGCGGCCACGCCGTTCGCGACCGACGTGGAGGGCACGGCCTGGTCGACCTCGGCGACGAGCTCTTCTCGCCGCAGCTCCTCGAGGAACCGGCCGATCTCTCCCTCGACCGCATCGAGCGGGTTGTCGAAGCGACGAGCGACCGCTGCCGCGATCTCGTGCGCGTCGGCGCCCGGCGACGCCTGAACCACGTCCCAGATGTCCGCGCCGGCGCCCTTGACGCTGTAGTAGTTGCCCGTCGCGAGGTTGATGATGATGACCTCGCCGTCGATCGTCTCGTGAATCACTTGCGGGGCGTTCACCCGCAGACCCGATCTCTTCATCGCGCGCTCCTCCACCAACGGCCGGGAATATGGTCGAAAACGTACACTGCCCACTCCGGAGTCGTACTACTCAGGGGGGTGGTTTTCGCGACCGAGCTCTGGGCTGCGGTCGGCGCGCTGATCGATCGTGCCTCGGTGGACGGCGTCGTCGTGCACAAGCTCGCCCCCCTCGCCGCCGGCCGACGCCGCGCAGCCGGCGAGCCCGTACCCGAAGCGCTCGCCGCGGAGGAGCGCGCGGCGTCGTTCGCAGCCCTGAGCGCCACCGCGCTCCTCGGCCGCATCCGGGAGCTCGGCGAGGGGCCGATCGTGCTCCTCAAGGGCCCCGAGGTCGCCGCGCTCTACCCGCAGAACGGGCGTCGGTTCGGAGACGTCGACGTGCTCACGCCGGATGCGGCCGCGCTGCACCGGGCGCTCCGCGAGCACGGGTTCGTCGACGTGGACACGAAGGGATTCGAGCCGCTCGAGCACCACCATCTGCCGCCGCTGCGCTGGCCGGTCGTGCCGCTCGTCGTCGAGGTCCACGCGTCGCCGAACTGGCCGCGCGGGATGCACGCGCCACCGCTCGCCGAGATCCTCGAGGCCGCGGTGCCGTCGATCGTCGGGGTGAAAGGGATCTCGGCGCCGCGCCCGCTCCACCATGCGCTTCTCCTCACCGCGCATGCATGGGCGCACGGGCCGTTGCAGACGCTGCGCGATCTGGTGGACGTGGCGGCTCTCGCCGCCGGCGAGGAGCGCGCCGAGCTCGACCGCCTCGCGGCGGCGTGGGGCATCCGTCGCGTCTGGCGGACGACGCGGCAAGCCGTGGACGCGCTCTTCGCCGGCGGCCCGCGCCCGGCGGCGCTGCGCATCTGGGCGCGCCACCTGAACGCGGTCCGCGAGCGAACGGTCTTCGAGAACCACCTCCAGGCGGCCCTGCACCCGTTCTGGGGGCGGCCGCTCGCGCCGGCGCTGCTCGAGTCGATGGCGGCGATTCGCACCGACCTCGTCCCCGCCCCCGGCGAGAGCTGGAAGACGAAGCTGCAACGAATCCCGCGCGCGGTGCGCGAGGCCCGGATGCCGGTCAGCCAGCGGCCGCAGGCGACTGCGGAGGAGATTTCGTCAGGATCGACCGGATAACTTCCGGCTCGTAGTTGCAGTTGTCCGTGCTGTTTGCTTGGCTAGTCCTGCGTGGCGAGATTCGCCCGAGCCGTCGTGCTGGGCGCGGTCGCGTTGCTGCTGCTCGCGGCGGCCGCCGGTGCACAGGGAACGGCCCACACCCTGGCCGGGACGGGCGTGCTCAGCCTCGGCGGCGGTCTCGCGACCGGGTCGAACCGAGCTTCGCTGCTGATGGTCTCGACCGCCAGCGCCTCGGCCGCCGCGCGCCAGAAGGGTCGGTCGCTCGTCTACTTCGCCGGGACCGACGTGAACACGGAGTGGAACACGGGCGTCCCGTACGCGGAAGCCGCGCGACACGGCTGGCTGCTGAAGGACGCCTCCGGCGACCTGCTCGTGAACAGCCGCTACCCGTCGAACTACGTCGGCGACGTCGGCAACCCGCAGTACCAGCGGGCATGGCTGCGAAACGTGCTCGCGTTCCTTGCGCGGCACCACGACGACGGCGTCCTGATCGACGACGTGCTGTACGACCTCGAGCCGCTCACCGAGACCGAGGCGTCGGCGTACCCGACGCAGCAGGCGTGGGCGGCGGCGCAGCTGTCGTTCATCCGCGCCGTCGGGCCGGCGCTCCGTTCCAGGGGGTACTACGTGCTCGTGAACGCGGCCGGCTACGTTCCGGGCGACGCTCGCAGCGACACCGGAGCGAACACCGCCACGTGGTGGCGCGAGCTCGCGCCGTACGTGAGCGGGTTCATGAACGAGTACTTCGCCGAGACTCCCGACGGCAACGGCACGCTCCGATCGACCGGCGGCTCGTGGAGCCAGAACTGGGACGGGTGGCAACGGCTCGTACGCGTGGCGCAGTCGGTCGGCCGCGACTTCGTCGGCGTCACCTACGGAGACCCCGGGGACACCCGAGCGATGAGCTACGCCAAGGCGTCGTTCCTGCTCGACTGGAACGGCGGCGGCGGTGCCTTCGTCTTCGACGCGACCGAGGGCCGGGACGCGTGGAACAGCGCCTGGACGCAGAACATCGGCCTGCCTCTGGACGCGAAGCGGCGCGTCGGCTCCGGCTGGCTTCGCCGGTACAGCGCGGGCCTCGTGCTGATCAACCCGTCGCCGACGAGCACGCAGAGCTTTGTCCTGCCCGGCCGCTACGTGACCGCGGACGGCCAGGTCGTGACGTCGGCGACGCTGCCGCCGACCCAGGCGCTCATCCTTCAGGCTGCCGCGTGACGACAGGTCGAAGACGCTCCGCCGGCAACGGGGCGAGCGCGGCGGCGAGCGCGTGCGTGACGGCGTCGATCACCCGCGCGACCTCCGCGAACACCTGTCGCGACTCGCCGATCGGGTCGGCCAGGATGGCGCTGCCCCGTGGGCGGGCGTCCCGCAGCCGGCCGAGTTCGGCGATCACCTGACGGGCGTGCCGAGCGCCGGAGCCGCTCGGGACGGCTAGGCGGTCGAGCAGCTCGGGCAGCTCGAGGAGAAGGAAGACGCGCTCTGTGCGGGCTTGACCCACCTCGACGGCAGCAGCTGCGTGCGACGGCTCGAAGCCGATCACCAGGTCGTCGTCGACGAGTAGCCCTCGCCGAAGGGCGCGCGCGCGATGCGCGCTCAGGTCGACGCCGAGCGCAGCCGCGACCGCGATCGCATCCGGCAACGCCGGCATTCCCTCGACGTCGAGCGTGCCGTACGACGACACCGCGAGCGGCGCGCCGCCGAGATGCCGACGAAGGAGCGCAGCCGCGAGCGGGCTCCGGGCTCGGTTGCCGGTACAGACGAATGCGACCCGGAGCAGCGGGCGCCTACGAGTCCGACCGCGCGACGCCTCGGCGCAGGACGAACCCCAACGCGAAGAGCGCGAGGCCGGCGAGCACGAACTTGAGTAGCGAGAGCCCCGTGAACGGGAGCGTCGGCGCGCTCGGCGCCGGCGTCGGCTTGGGCGCCGCGGGCGTCTGCTTGGCCGCCACGTGCCTGGGCGCCGCGGCCACCGCCGGGACGCGCGGGGGCGGCGTCGTCTTCGGCGGCGTGAACGGCTTGGTCGGCGTGACGGAGGTCGGAGCGGGCGTCGTCGGCGCGGCCGCAGGCGGCGTCGCCGGAGCGAGCGTTGTCGGTAGCGGGCTCGTCGGAACGGGAGTCACCGCCGGCGTGATCGCGGGAGGCGGCGTCTCGGGAGGCGGCGTCAGCACCTGCTGCTGCAGGTACTGGTCGTCGGCCGCCGTGATCGGGGTGTCCGTCGCGGCCGCCCGCGCCTGCCCTGCGAACGCGGCGAACGCGACCGTCGTCAGCGCGGCGACCGCGAGCGTCGCAACCGCCGTCCGAGGTCTCCGCCGATCCTCGCGACCGCTGCGGCTGGTTGACGATGATTCATTCCGACGTACCCTAGGCATAATGGCCTCCGTACCCGCTGCTCCTGATACTAATCCAGCTCGGGCCCAGACGATCGGGGGGACTTTGTGATCGACGCGCAGACCGAGGCGGGCGCGCAGCAGCGTGGGCTGACGGACTACCTGCGGATCCTGAGGCGTCGGAAGTGGTACGTCCTCGCGACCACGGTCCTGGTCGTCGCGCTCTCGGTCGCCTTCGCGCTCCGCCAGCCGAAGGAGTACCGAGCACGGTCGCAGGTGCTGCTGACGCGGAGCGACATCGCCGCGGTCGTCACGGGGGCACCGCAGGATCCGGCGCTGTCGGAGGATCCGGCCCGCTATGCACAGACGCAGGCGACGATCGCTCGCAGCGGCGCGATCGCCGCGCTCGCGCTCAAGAACGCGCGCGTTTCCGACCTGACGCCGTCCGGGTTGCTCGGGGAGTCGTCGGTCACCCCGAGCGCGACGGCCGACGTGCTCGACTTCGTCGTCCACGATCGCGACCAGGCAAGGGCCGCTCAGCTCGTGAACGCGTACGCAGACGCGTTCGTCACCTACAAGCTCGGCCTCGACACGAACGCGCTGTTCCGCGCCCGGCAGCAACTGAACCAGCAGCTCACGAGGTTGCGCGCGCTCCGCCTCCAGGCGACGCCGCAGTATCGCGACCTCCTGAACAGCGAGCAGCAGCTGCACACGATGCAGCTCCTCCAGTCGCAGGACGCCGTCCTCACCCATCCAACCGCGGGTGTGCAGGTGAAGCCGACGCCGAAGCGCGACGGGCTGCTGGGGCTCGGCTTCGGCCTCGTGCTCGGACTCGGGCTCGCGTTCGCGGCCGAGGCGCTCGACCGGCGCGTGCGCACCGAGGAGGAGGTCGAGCACGCGCTCGCGCTTCCGCTCCTCGGCCGCGTGCCCGCCCCACCGCGACAGCTGCGCGCGGGTGTCGCGATGCTCGACGAGCCGCGAGGCTCGTACGCCGAGGCGATCCGGCGGCTCGCGACGAGCATCGTCTTCTCGAACCCCGACCGGGACGCGGAGGTGCTGACGTTCACGAGCGCCCTGCAGCAGGAGGGGAAGTCGACGACGGTGGCCAATCTCGGCGTCGCGCTCGCCGCGAGCGGCAACGAGGTCGCGGTGGTCGACCTCGACCTTCGGCAGCCCGCGCTCGCGACGCTGTTCCACATCCATCGGCTGACCGGGCTCACGGACGTCGCAGTCGGCAGGACGCAGCTCGACGACGCGCTCGTCCGCGTCGAGCTGCCCGACCTCGACCGCGGGCAACCCGGAGGCGACGCCGTGCAGGCGTCCTCGCCCGGAGCGCTGTACGTGTTGCCGACCGGGCCCCTGCCCGTGAACCCCGGCGAGTTCGTCGCGTCCGACGCCGTCGCCGCGCGCGTGCTCGTACCGCTCCGCCAGCGGTTCGACTACGTCCTCGTCGACACGCCGCCGATCTCCGTGGTCGGCGACGCCGCGCGGCTGTCGGCCCGGACGGACGGGATCGTCGTCGTGTCGCGCCTCGGACTCGTGCACCGTTCCGCGCTCCACGACCTGAAGCGGCAACTCGCCGCGGCACCGGTGACCCCGCTCGGAGTCGTCGCCGCCGGCGTCCACGTTCCCTCCGTCGACGGCTACGCGCGTTACGCCGACCGCGGACAGCTCGCCGCACGGTCACGGAACGGAAGGGGCGACAGGTCGCGCCTCTCGCGTCGCGTCCGCGCGTAGCCGCGGCAGTGCAGCGGCGGAGCCTGGCGCGGCCCGAGACGCTCGTCGCGGCCGCGTTTGCCGCGCTCGCCGTCGCGCTCGTCGTCCGCGACCAAGGAGGCTACTTCGCGCCTTCGTGGGGCTGGAGCACGCTCGCGTTCCTCGGCCTCGTCGCGACGTGGCTGGTCGCGAGCGGCCGGACCGACGCCGGCCGCTACGACGTCGCCTTTCTCGCCGCGTTACTGGCCCTGACGGCGTGGGTCGCCCTCTCGATCGCCTGGTCAGTCGACCGCGCGCAGTCCGTCCTCGAGCTCGAGCGCGGGCTCGTCCCCCTCGCCGGCTGCGGCGCCTTGCTCGCGTTCGCGCGCCGACGCGGGCTGAGCACGCTCGTCCCGGCCCTCGTCGCCGCGATCACGGCGATCTGCGGCTACTCGCTCTCGACCCGGCTTGCACCTGCCGCCGGCGCATTTCGACCGCGCGATCCGGTCGCGGGATACCGCCTGTTCGAGCCGGTCGGCTACTGGAACGGGCTCGGCGTCTTCGCCGTGCTCGGGATCCTGCTCGCGCTCGGGCTTGCGACCGATCCGAACGGCGCGCTCACGTCGCGCCTGCTCGGCGCGGCCGCGCTCGTGCCGCTGCCCGTCACGCTCTTCTTCACGTTCAGCCGCGGCGCCTGGGTGGCGCTCGCGTTCGGGCTGCTGGTCGCGGTCGCGACCTCGCCGCGGCGGCTCCGCTTCACCGTCGAAGCTGCGATATTCGCCCTCGCGCCGGCCGGCGCCGTCGTCCTCGCCGACCGCGCGGGGCCGCTGACCCACGAGAACGCGACGCTCGCCGCGGCAACGCACGCGGGCCACCGTCTGGCCGTCGCGCTCCTCCTCCTCGCCGTCGCCGCCGCCGTCGTCGTGCCGCTCGTACGCCGGCTCGAACGGCGTCTGCGGGTGAGCGCGAGCGTGCAGCGCCGTTGCGCGTTCGCGCTCGTCGCCGCTGCCGTGCTCGCGCTCGGGCTCGGGCTCGTCCACGGCGGCGGGCCGGTCGCCCAGGCCGATCGCGCATACGACTCGTTCGTGGATCCCCTGCCGCCGCCGCCGACGAACGACCTCACGACCCGGCTCGTCAGCCTGAACGGGAACGGCCGAGCGCAGCTGTGGAGCGTCGCGGTCGGCTCGCTGCACGGACGCTGGGCGATCGGGCGCGGCGCCGGGAGCTTCGAGCGCACCTGGGAGCAGAGCCCGAAGGCGAACGAGGTCGTTCGCGACGCGCACGGCCTCTACGTCGAGACGCTGTCCGAGCTCGGAGCCGTCGGCCTCGCACTGCTCGTGATCGTGCTCGCCATTCCGCTCGTGGCGGGCCTCCGCCGGCGGGCGGCCCCCCTCGTGCCGGCGATCGCCGCCGCGTACGGCGCCTTCCTCCTCCACCTCGGCGTCGACTGGGACTGGGAGCTCTCGGGCGTCGCTCTGACCGGCCTCTTCGTCGGCTGCCTGTTGCTCGTGGCGCGCCGCGACGACGCCGAGCGGAGCGTCCCGGCTCGGTTGCGCGCCGCCGGCACCGCTGCCGCCGTCGCCGCGGCCGCGTTCGCGTTCGTCGGGCTCGCGGGCAACAACGCGCTCGCGGACGCGCAGGCCGCCAACCGCACGCACCGGTACGCGAAGGCCGCAACTGCCGCGAGCGTGGCCCGGCGCTGGATGCCGTGGTCGCCGGCGCCGCTCAAGGCGCTCGGCGAGGCGCGGCTGGAACGAGGCGACACCGCGGGCGCGCGTGCGAGCTTCCTGGCCGCGGTCTCGGTCGACCCGAACGATTGGCAGTCGTGGCTCGACCTCGCGGCGACCGTCGGCGGCGACGCACGCCGCCGCGCCGTCGAGCGCGCGCGGAGGCTCTACCCGACGAGCCCCGAGATCAGCGAGTTCGTCCAGCGCGCTGGCGTCGGCGGCGGCGACGCGGCCGCGGTCGCGGGCGTCAACCCGTAGCGATTTTGTAAAGCTCGCCGAAAGCTCGCCTTCTGGCGAGGATTCAACCCTCGTCGATCGGGATATAGTCCGAAGAAAGACTGCGGACGGGGGCGAGAGGGATGACGAGGGCGCGTCGATCCACTATGCGGATGGACCGAAGGTGGGCCGCGACGGGCGGCGCAGGCGGCGGTCACGATTGCTCCGTGACGCGGTGACGGACACCGGGGCGACCTCCTCCGACGCGGTCGTCGCGTCGGTGCGTGTGCCCCTGCGTCGCGCAGCCGAGGCCGCGTACGACGGAGCACGTTCTCGAAGCATCAGGCGAAAGCTCGTGCGGCGCGCGCTCGCCGCCGCCGACGCGGTCGGGCTGACGCTCGCGTACGCGGCGGCGGCGACCGCCGACAGAGGAGTCGCCGGCGGCTGGAGCGCGACGGTCTTCGTGCTGACGCTGCCGGTCTGGCTGGCCGCCGCGCACGCCTACGGGCTGTACGACGACGACCACCGCCGGCCGGAGCACTCGACCCTCGACGAGCTCGGTCGGCTCGTCCACCTGGTCACCCTCGGCACCTGGTGCGCGCTCGTCGCGATCTGGGCGCTCTCGCACCACGTGCCCGCGGCGGGAGCGATCGTGTTCTGGACGACGGCGCTCGTCGCCGTCGTCGCCGCGCGCGCGACGATCCGCGCCGGCGTTCGCCGTCACCGCTCCTACGCCCAGCGGACGCTCATCGTCGGCGCGGGCGAGGTCGGCCAGCTCGTCGCGCGGAAGCTCGTCCAGCATCCCGAGTGGGGTCTGCGCGTCGTGGGCTTCCTCGACGCTCAGCCGCGTCCGATCCGAGCCGAGCTCGAGAACGTGCCCGTCCTCGGAACCCCGAGCGACCTCGTCGAGGCCCTCCGGCAGGCGCAGGTCGACCGCGTCATCGTCGCGTTCTCCGGCGAGTCCCACCAGCGTCTCGTCGAGCTCGTCCGCTCCGCTCGCAAGGAAGGCGTCGACGTCGACGTCGTCCCGCGGCTCTTCGAGACGCTCGGGCCTCTCGGCGACCTCCATCTCCTCGAGGGCCTGCCGCTCGTCAACCTCCTCGCCTCGAAGTCGACGCGGCTCGACCGGGCGCTGAAGCGCACGCTCGACCTCGCCGTCGGCGGCATGCTCCTCGTGCTCGCCCTTCCGCTCTTCGCGTGGATCGCCTGGCGCATCAAGCGCGACTCTCGCGGGCCCGTTCTGTTTCGCCAGGTCCGGCTCGGCGAGGGCGGGCGGCCCTTCACGCTCCTGAAGTTCAGGACGATGGCGACGGACGCCGAAGAGGCGCCGCATCGCGACTACGTCCGGCAGATCATGAACGCCGGCGCGTCGCCGAACGGCAACGGCCTCTACAAGCTCGACCGCAGCGACGACGTCACGCCGTTCGGCGCCTGGCTTCGGCGCACGAGCCTGGACGAGCTGCCGCAGCTCGTGAACGTCGTTCGCGGCGAGATGTCGCTCGTCGGGCCGCGGCCGTGCATCTCCTACGAGACCGAGCTCTTCGAGCCGCACCACTTCGACCGGTTTCTCGTCCCGGCGGGGATGACCGGCCTCTGGCAGGTGGCGGCGCGCGCCCGCGCGACGTTCAAGGAGGCGCTCGACCTCGACGCCGCGTACGCGCAGAGCTGGTCGCTTCGGCTCGACTTGTGGCTGCTCGTGCGGACACCGCTCGCGCTCCTGCGGGGGAGGACGACGACGTGAGCGCCGACGGCGTCGTCCGGGTCGGAGTCGTCGGGCTCGGCTACTGGGGCCCGAATCTGGCGCGCAACGTCGCGGGGCATCCGCGAGCGGAGCTGGCGTGGCTCTGCGACCGCCGCGAAGACCTTCTCGCCGCGGCAGCCGCACGCCACCCGCTGGCGCGCACGACGACGTCGTACGAGGAGCTGCTCGCAGATCCCGAGCTGGACGCCGTCGCCGTCGTCACGCCGGTCTCGACTCACTACGACCTCGCGCTCGCCGCGCTCCAGGCGGGGAAGCACGTGCTCGTCGAGAAGCCGCTCGCGTCGTCGTCGGCAGAGGCAGCCGATCTGATGCATCGGGCTGCCGACGCCGGCCTCGTCCTCCTGCCGGGGCACACGTTCCTCTACAGCCCGCCGGTGGTGAAGATCAAGGAGCTGCTCGACGCCGGCGAGCTCGGCGACATCTACTTCGTCTCGCTCAGCCGCGTCAATCTCGGGCTGCACCAGCCCGACGTCAGCGTCGTCTGGGATCTGGCGCCGCACGACCTCTCGATCCTCAGCTACTGGCTCGGGCGGCTGCCGGCCGAGGTCTCGGCCGTGACGCGCAGCTGCGTGCTGCCGCAGACGCCCGACGTCGCGTTCGTGAACATGCGCTACGACACCGGCACGATCGCGCACCTCGAGCTCTCGTGGCTCTCCCCCGTCAAGCTGCGGCGCACCTCGATCGTCGGCTCGGCGAAGATGATCGTCTACGACGACACGAGCAACGAGCCGATTCGCATCTTCGACACCGGCGCCGAACTGCCGCCGCCGGAGACGTTCGGCGAGTTTCGCCTCACCTACCGAACGGGCGACATCATCTCGCCGAAGGTCGACGCGACCGAGCCGCTCTCGCTCGAGATCGGCGACTTCTGCGCGGCGATCCTCGACGGCAGCGAGCCGCGGTCGGCGCCGGAGATCGGCTACGACGTCGTGCGCGCGGTCGAGGCGATCGAGCAATCGCTCAAGCGCGGCGGGACCCCGTGCAGCCCTGCGGGCGAGCTCGCCCAGGAGCTGCTGCCGTTGCGGATCGCGGCTCGACGCTCGCTGCCGTCTCACGCCGCGTAGCGATAGAGGACCGCCCCCGTCGCGCGGCTGACCCAGACCGGCGAGTGCCTGAGCAGCCTGCCGATCCGCCCGGCCGCGTCGGCGACGCCGGCGGGCGCCCCGTCGCCGATCGCCGAGTAGACGAGCGGCCGCTCGACGCCGCCCCACCGCGTCTTGTAGCTCCGCAGCCCGGCTGCCGCGAGCTCCGTGCGCCCGAAGTCGAAGGTTCGGTGGCCGTCGGCGCACGCGCCGCGGATCGCGGTCCAGAGCAGGAGGTCGTTCGGCAAGCCGCTGCGCCGTCTCGCGTCGGAGGCGCTGTACTTGTAGACCATCGTTCCGTTGGCGACGAGGAAGACCGCCGCTGCGACTGGAACCGACCCGTCGAAGACGGCGAGCACGTGCCCGCGACCGCGGTCGATGAGCCGCTGCCAGAGGAGGCGGAAGAACCGCTTCGGTTGCGAAGGCACGCCCAAGCGCCGCCTCGTCTCGAGATGGAGACGGTAGAACGTCTCCGTGAGGTCCTGCTCGGACTGGGCGTGACGCACCACGAGCGACGACCGCTGCGCGGCGCGCACGTCACGCCGTTTTCCCCTTGTCATACCGCTCAGGATCACGTCCGGGTCGGCATCGAGCGCCAGCGTGTGGATGACCGCACGCGGCGGCGCCGGCCGCGCTCCGGCGAGCTCGGCGCGCAGCTCGACGCGATCGACGCCGAGTTCCCGGCGTGCCGAGTCGATCGCGACGGTGAGCGCAGCCTCGCCCGCGCCGTCCACGAGCGGGCGGACGGCGTCGGTGAACGGCAGCGACACGAGCCGGCGCGGCCGCGTCGGAAGCCGCGGCGGCGCGAGCAGCGGCAACCCGGCCGTGATTGCCCCCTCGTCGTCGACCTCCGCGAGCACGAAGCCGTCGAGGCCGTAGCAGTCCGCGAGCAGGATGGCCCAGTCCGGGTCGTGGAACGGGGTCGCGTCACCACGGCCGGCGACGAAGCGGCGCCAGCGCGGGTCGTCGAATGAGAGCCGTACCGCTCGGGCCATCGTCTCGCCCGCATCGTAGGGCGGCTCACCCACTCGAGCTGCTCCTGCGCCCGACTTGGCGTGTCGCGATCGAAGACGGGTCCATCGTCGCCGGCGCCGCCGGGGCCCGGATCGTCTGCGGCACCGGCGTCCGGCCGTGGCTCGAGGACGAGATGCCACCGCCTGCCCGCGACCCGGCGACGGGCGGCGTCCTCGTCCCGTTCTCGCTCGCCGAGGCGTACGCCTGGTACGTGTCGGAACGGTGGCGCGCGACGAGCCCGAACCGTCGGCTGCCGAAGCAGGCGCTCGACCTGTTCTACCGCGTCAAGCCCCTGATCCCGCGTCGGCTGCAGCTGTCGGCGCGGCGCCGGCTGATCGAGGCGCAGGGAGTGCCGGCGTTTCCGGCGTGGCCCCTCGACCTGAGCGTCGGCCGGCTGCTCCGCTTCTTCGCCGCCTGCGCGCTCGTCGCCGACGACCGGACCGAGGGGGAGTTCGTCTGGTTCTGGCCGGGCGAGCATCGCGCCGCCGTGATCCTGACGCACGACGTCGAGAGCGACGACGGCGTCCGGGGCGCGCTCCGGCTCGCCGACCTCGAGGAGGAGCACGGCTTTCGCTCGTCGTTCAACTTCGGCGGCTGGTATCGGCAGCTCGACCACGGTGTCCTTCGCGAGCTGAGCGCGCGCGGGTTCGAGATCGGGTTGCACGGGCTCTCGCACGACCGCGCCCTCTTCGCCTCGCGAGCCGCCTTCGAAGCGCAGCTCCAGCCGCTCGCGGACCTTGCGCGTCGGCTCGGCGCCGTCGGCTTTCGCTCCCCGGCCACGCACCGGGTGTTCGAGTGGCTGGCGGAGCTGCCGATCGAATACGACTGCACGCTCCCGAACTCCGATCCGTATGAGCCGCTTCCGGGCGGTTGCTGCTCCGTCTGGCCCTTCTTCGTCGGCGACGTCGTCGAGCTTCCGTACACGCTTCCCCAGGACCACACGCTGCTGACGCTTCTCGGGCACCGGTCACCCGCGCTCTGGCTCGAGCAGGCGGCCGTGATCGAGCGCGCTCACGGGCTCGTCCAGTGCGTGACCCACCCCGACCGCGGCTATCTCGGCGACGCCGAGAAGCGCGCGGTCTACGCCGAGTTTCTCCGCGGCCTTGCCGAGCGCACGGCGCTCTGGCGCGCGCTGCCACGCGAGGCGGCAGGATGGTGGCGAACGCGGACCGAGGCGGGACCCGACGGCGGCGACGTCCGCACCGGCGTCGTGCGGCTCGCGGACGACGCCGCCACGGTCGCGATCGCCCCGCCGGGCGAGCGGTCCTAGCCGGTCTGCACGTCGACCGTCCGCAGCACGCGCGCGGGATTCCCGGCCACGACGGCTCCGTCGGGCACGTCGCGTGTCACGACCGCCCCGGCGCCCACGATCGCGCCCTCACCGATCGTGAGCCCGCAGAGGACGACGGCGCCGGACCCGATCGAGGCTCGCCGCCGGACGATCGTCCGCTCCAGCACCCAGTCCTCGTCTCGCCGCAGCGCCCCGTCCGCGGTCGTCGCGCGCGGGTAACGGTCGTTCGTGAAGACGACGCCGTGGCCGACGAAGACCTCGTCCCCGAGCTCGACGCCCGCGCAGACGAACGAGTGGCTCGAGATCTTGCAGCGCGCCCCGACGACCGCTCCGCGCTGGATCTCGACGAAGGGACCGACGCGCGAGCCGTCGCCGATCCGGCAGCCGTACAGGTTCGTGAACGCCTGCACGACCACGCCCTCCCCGAAGTCGACGTCGTCGATCAGCCGGCAGGGGGCGTCGTTGGCAGGCCCGTCAGCCACGCGCGAAGAACTCGCGGATCGCCTCGACGACCGCGTGCAGCTGCGCTTCGGTGATGCCCGCGAAGAGCGGCAGCGAGATCGTCTCGCGTGCGACTGCCTCGGCGACGGGGAACGCGCCCGGCCGGTGGCGGAGGTACGCGAATGCGGTCGAGTGCGGCGGCGCCTCCGGGTAGTGCCGCTTCGTGCCGATGCCCCGTCGCGCGAGGAAGTCGCCGAGCGCGGCGGGCACGGCGGTGCGGACGGCGTAGACGTGCCAGACGTGCGTCGCACCCGGCACCGTCGTCGGGAGGCGGAGGTCCCCGACCCCCGCGAGCGCGTCGGCGTAGAACGCCGCCGCCTCGCGACGCTCCGCATTCCATCGTTCCAGCAGCGGAAGCTTGCGCAGCAGGACGAGCGCCTGGAGCGTGTCGAGGCGCGACGTCAGGCCGACGTAGTCGGAGCGGTACGGGCGGGTCTCGCCGTGCTCGCGCAGCGCACGCGCCTTCGCGGTCGCGGCCTCGTCGTCGAGGACGAGGACGCCTGCGTCCCCCATCGCACCCAGGTTCTTCGACGGATAGAAGCTGAACGCCGCCGCCTGGCCGGCGGCGCCCGCCGTGACGCCGTCTCGCTGCGCTCCGTGCGCCTGGCAGGCGTCCTCGAGCAGCTCGAGCCCGTGGCGTGCGGCGAGCGCTCCGAGAGCGCGGACGTCGGCCATCTGACCGTGGAGGTGCACGGGCAGCAGGGCGCGCGTGCGACGGCCGACGGCCGCCGCGGTCGCGGCGGGATCCAGGCCGAGGTCGTCCTCGCGCACGTCGACGGCCACGGGTCGCCCGCCGGCGCGCACGACCGCCTCGAAGGTGGCGACGAACGTCATCGCCGGCACGATCACCTCGTCGCCCTCTTCGAGGCCGTACGTCTCGAGCGCGATCGTCAGCGCGTCGAGGCCGTTCGCCGTCCCGACCGCGAACCGGCGCCCGCACGCGCGGGCGAACTCACGCTCGAACGACTCGACTGCGGGCCCGTTGATGAACGAGCCGGTGTCGAGGAGCTCCTCGATGTCGCCGAGAAGGTCGCGCCGGATCGCGTCCGTCGCGGGGCGGAGGTCGACGAACGGCACCGCGACGCCGCGAGCGCCCTTGTTCCCGAGAGTCGCTGTCGCTCGGTCCGCCACGGCGACAGCCGACTGTAGCGGCTGGAGATCCGCCGGCGAGCGGCCGGTCCGGCGGGCGCGGCCGCCGGACCGACCCGCTCGCCCCTACCGCACCCGCCGGACTGCTTTCGGGGCGGACTTCGCCGCCGCCGTCCGGTGCTTCGCGGTGGTCTTCGTCCCGTGCGACGTCCTTCTCGTCGCCGCGGCGGCCGTGGTCGCGCTTCGCCGCGCATCCGCCAGATACGCGAGCGTCTGCCGGGCCTTCCGTCCATGCGGCTTCCGCGCCGGTGTCGTGGTCGTCGTGGCCGTCTTCGTGGTGGTGGGCGTCGTCGTCGCGGCGGTCGTCCTCGTCGAGCTGGGAGCCGGCGCCGGCGAGCTCGTGCCGCCGCTCGGCGGTGTCGCCGGTGTCGAGGACGACGTCGGCGCGGTCGAGCTCGTGGTCGGGGTCGTCGAGCTCGCCGTCGGGGTGGTCGCGCCCGCCGTCGGCGTGGTGGTGGTGGTGGTGGTGGTGATGGTCGTGGTCGTGGTCCGGGTGGTCGTGGTCGGGGTGGTGGTCGGCGTGGTGGTTGTGCTCTGGCCGGTCGCGGTCAGGATCATCGCCGTCACCGGCTGCAGCGTCACCGACGTGGTGGTCGCGCCGGCGGGCGTGAGGTAGCCGCCGCCGAGGTTGAACGTCTGCGCGGTCGTCGGATCCGGGTCGACGAGAACGACGCCGCCGCTGTAGCGACGCATCCAGCCGACGCCGACCTGCTGCTTGGCAGCCGCCGGCGTGCCGATGCTGGTCGTCCAGGCACTGCTCGTCGGGTCGGAGCCGTCGTTGTTTCCGTACATGAACGCGCCGCCGCCGCCGTTCCAGTCGAGCAAGAACGAGGCCTTGCCGTAGGTCATGGCAGCGGTGTTGCCGGCCGCGCCGTACATCACCCCGTAGAAGTCGTCGCCCATCGACTGCGCCGTTGCGACCAGGCGCTGCCATCCGTCCCAGTTCTGCGCCCACGAGCCGCCGGCCGAGCGCAACGTATCGGTGCCGTTCGACGTCTCCATGTAGTACTCGTTCATCAACCCGTTCACGGACGGACCGAGCTGCTGCCACCAGGCGACGGTGTTCGTTCCGTTGTCGCTGTTCGAGTCGCCTGGCACATAGCCGGATGCGTTCACCGCCAGGTAGTAGCCGTGCGAACGCAGTGCGTTGCCGACTGCGGCAACGAACGACGACATCGCCGTCGCCCATTGCTGCTGCGTCGGGTACTTCGCCGCTTCGGTACCCGCGAGCGGCTTCAGGTCGTAGAGCACGTCGTCGACGAAGACGCCGTCCACGCCCGGGTTCGCCGCCAGATACGCAAGCACGTTCGAGATCCACGCCTGCTGGTAGCTGCTGTTGCCGACGTCGCCGACGTAGTCCCCGGCGTAGCTCTGATTCGTGAGCAGGTTCCCCGACGCGTCCGTCAGCAGCCAGCCGTTCGCGGCCGCCTGGTTGTACGGGACGCCGGTACTCCAGTTGACGTTCACGTCCGTCCCCGCGAAATAGGCCAAGGACCGGCCGGGGAGCCCGGCCAGCGTCGAGCCGTCCGCCGCATCTCCGATCACCGTCGAATACAGGCCGGGATTCGCGATCCCTGCGAGATGACCGCCGAGGGAGTAGACACCGATCCCCGGCACCGCACTCGACACGCTTGCCGACCCCGCCGACGGCAACTGAACCGCAAGTAGACACCCCGCAGTGAGCACGACAGCCAGCGCCGTCAGGCGCAGCGGATACTTGATCTTGGACATTGCGGCAACCCTCCGTGCATCTCGAGGCGACGGTCGCGCCTCATGAGTCAGGACGGTCCGTAGGTCGGCGGTCGGGGTCCGCGCAGACACCCCCGATCGAGGGCGCACAGACCCTCGATCGAGGGTATGGCGGCGGCGCGACGGTGGACTGCGGCGGCGGCGGCGGGTACTAATGCAGCGCTGTGTGCGGCATCGGCGTCGTCATGTCACTCGCAGGCACGCGTGTCCCGTACGCGCGCTCAGCGCTTCGCGGCATGAACGAGCTGCTCGCGCACCGCGGTCCTGACGGGTTCGCCGAATGGATCCACACCGACGAGCACGTCGGCTTCTCGCACCGCAGGCTCTCGATCATCGATCTCGAGCACGGCGCCCAGCCGATGACGGACGGCGAAGGAAACTGGATCACGCACAACGGCGAGATCTACAACTACCGATCGCTTCGCCGCGAGCTGGGCCAGCGACGCTTCACGACCGAGAGCGATACCGAGGTCGTGCTCCACCTGTACCGCACGATGGGCGCGCGCTGTCTCGAGCGGCTACGGGGCATGTTCGCGTTCGCGCTGTGGGACGAGGAACGGCAGGAGCTGTTCGTCGCGCGCGACCGCTTCGGGATCAAGCCGCTCTACTACACCGTCGCCGACGGAGTCCTCTACTGTGCGTCGGAAGCGAAGGCGTTGCTGCCGTTCCTGCCCGCGCTCGAGACGGACGAGCAGGGCCTCGCGGAGTACCTGACGTTCCAGTTCCCGCTCGGCGGCCGGACGCTCTTCAAGGGGGTCCACGAGCTGCCGGGCGCGCACCTGCTGCAGGTGAAAGACGGTCGCCTCAGCGTGCGCAAGTGGTGGGAGGTTGCGTACGAGCACGACCTCGACCACTCGGAGCGGTACTTCATCAGGCGCCTGCGCGAGATCGTCACGGACTCCGTCGAGCAGCACCTCGTCGCGGACGTGCCGGTCGGCGCCTACCTGAGCGGCGGTCTCGACTCCACCGTCGTCGCGGCGACCGCGGCCCGCATCTCGACCGAGCCGTTCCTCGGCTTCACCGGCCGCTTCGACGCCGGGCCGCCGTACGACGAGTCGCCGTACGCGCGGGCGGCGGCCGCGTCGTCCGGATTCGAGCTGCGCGAGACGACGGTCCGGCCGGAGGACTTCGTCCAGCACGTCCCGCGGATCCTCTACCACCTCGACTTCCCGATCGCCGGCCCCGGTTCGTTCCCGCAATACCTGGTCTCGCGCGACGCCGCCGAGGAGCGGAAGGTCGTGCTCGGCGGGCAGGGCGGTGACGAGATCTTCGGCGGCTACGCCCGCTACCTGCTCGCCTACTTCGAGCAGTGCATCAAGGCCGCGATCGAGGGGACCTCGCACCGGGCGCAGTTCATCGTCACCTACGAGTCGATCATCCCCAACCTCGAGAGCCTCCGCGACTACAAGCCGCTGATCCAGTCGTTCTGGCGCGACGGCGTCTTCGGCGAGCTCGACGAACGGTACTTCCGACTCGTCAACCGGGCACACGAGCTCGACGATGCGGTCAGGTGGGATCTCTTCGCCGACTACGAGCCGTACGCCGCGTTCGCAGAGATCTTCCACGCCGACAACGTCGGCGGCGAGTCGTACTTCGATCGGATGACGCACTTCGACTTCAAGACGCTCCTGCCGGCCCTGTTGCAGGTCGAGGACCGCGTCAGCATGGCCCACGGTCTCGAGTCGCGGACGCCGTTCGTCGACCACGAGGTGGTCGAGTTCGCGTCCCGCCTGCCGGCGCTCGTGAAGTTCAAGAACGGCGAGCTGAAGCGAACGTTGAAGCTCGCCTTCCAGGATCTCCTGCCGAGCGAGATCGTCCGGCGGAAGGACAAGGCCGGTTTTCCCGTGCCTCTCACCAACTGGGCGAGAGGCCCGCTGCGCGACTTCGTCCTCGAGACGTTCGCGGCCGCCGGCGCTCGCCGCGACTATCTCGTCGACGGTTTCTCGCCCGAGCGGCTGCTCTCCGGCGAGACCGGCTTCGGGCGCTCGCTGTGGGGCCTGCTCTCGCTCGAGCTCTGGCAGCAGCAGTACCACGACCGCAGCGCTCACTGGCGCGCCCTGCGCGAGCGGATGACGGCGGCCGAGGCCTACGCGGACACCGCAGCGCCCTGAGCGGCGAGCCCGCGGCGGCGCTCGCGTGCGAGTCGCCAGAGGAGCTCGGCGTAGGTCGCGGCGCTGCGGTGCCAGCGGTATGCCTCGTACCGCTCGCGCGCGGCCTCCGCACGGCGCGCGGCGGCCTCGGGATCCGACGCCACGTGCTCGAGCGCGGCCGCGAGCGATGCCGCGTCCCCGGCCTCGAAGAAGCACACTTCGTGCTCGGAGAAGTGCAGGCGGATCGTCGGCAGGTCGGCGACCACCGCCGGGACCCCGAGCGCGACGTACTCGAACAGCTTCGTCGGCAGCGCGAACCGGTTCAGGCGCAGCGGCAGGTTCGGGACGACGCCGACGGAGGCCGACCGGACGGCGCGCAAGACCTCGCGCTGCGGCACGAACCTCGGCACGACGGTGAGCGCGTCGCCGAGGCCGAGCGCGCGCGCTGCCTCGATCACCTCCGGAACGGCGTCGCCGGCGCCGTAGAGCTCGAGCCGGAGGTCACGAACGCGCGCCCTCGCGCGCGCGGCCGCTTCGACGAGGAGCCCGACGCCGTAGTGGGGAGTGATCGTCCCGTGGTAGACGACCCTGAACCCCCCTCCGCCGGGGTCGGCGGAGTCCTCGGGCTCCGGCGGCACGAGGCTCTCGTCGAGGCTGTTCAGCACGACCGACACCTTCTCGACCGGAACGCCGTGCGCCCCGAGCTCCTGCCGGTACGGCTCGTGGACCGTCAGCACCGCGTCCGATGCGCGCGCCGCCAGCCGTTCGACCAGCTTCAGCGCGCGGTCGACCGCACCGCCGGGCGTGTTGCCGAACCGCATCGTGAACATGTCGTTCGTGAGGTCGTGGACGTCGAAGACGACCTTGGCGCCGAGCAGACGCGGGACGAGCGACGCGACGATCAGGAAGTCGGGCGGGTTGTGGACGTGGACGACGTCGTACCGCTGCCGGCGCGAGCGCAGCGCGGCGTCGAGGGTGGCGCGGCCGGTGAAATGGAGGTACTCGCCGAGGAGAGCGAACTTGCCGCCGCCGTGCCGATGGGCAACGGGGAGCCGGAACACCTGCACGCCGTCGAGCACCTCCCACTCGGCCTCGCCCGCTCCGCGAAGGGCGAGGACGTCGACCGCGAATCCGGCGGCGACTGCGGCCCGCGCCTCGGCGACGACCCGGGCCTCCTCCGGGTAGTAATCGTGGAGAACCATGAGTAGTCGCGGCGCGCGCATGCCGACAACTTCTACACGCTCCGCGGACGCGCGCAGCGGGGGCGAGGGTCGCGAGACGCCGCGGATCCTGATGGCGGCCCCGCAGGGGGTGCACGGGCCGATGCCGAGGCTCGCGGAGCTGCTCGCCGGCGGCCTGCGCGGCGCGGGCGTCGCCGTGACGCTCCTGCCGTGGGGCGGCGGGGGCGACTCCGTCGGCGCGCGCGTGCTCGGCCGCGCGGGACAGCTGCTGCGCATCCGACGCGCCCTCCGCGCCTCGCCGCCCGACGCGCTGCTCGTCCAGACGTCGCACGACTGGGCAGCCGTCGTTCGTGACCTGGCGCTCGCGCTGGCGGTCCGCGGCTGCGGGTGCGGGGTCGTGCTGCAACTCCACGGCAGCCGCGCCGACCGGCTCGCAGCGCCCGGCTCGGCGGCGTTCAAGCTCGCCACGAGCGGGCTGCTGTCGCTCGTCGACGGCGTGCTCGTGTTGTCCTCGGAGGAGCAGCGCGCGTTCGCCGCGTTCCGGCCGAGCGGCAGGTTCCACGTCGTCGTCAACCCGTTCGTCGACGACGACGAGCGGCCGACCGTGGAGCGATCGGAGGTGCCCGTGGTGCTCTTCGCGAGCCGCCTGGTGCCCGAGAAGGGCGTCCTCGACACGGTCGAGGCGTTCTCGCTCCTCCGTGAGCGAATGGCCGCGCGTCTCGTCGTCGCGGGCGACGGCCCCGCGGCCGCAGACGTCGCACGCGCCGTACGCGACCGCGGCGTCTCCGGCGACGTGACGCTCGCGGGACGGCTCGATCCGAAGCGGCTCCGCGACGCCTACGCGGGCGCCGACGTGTTCGTGCTGCCGACCTACCACCCCGAGGGCTTCCCGACCGCGATCAGCGAGGCGATGAGCGCCGGGCTCCCCATCGTCACCTCGCCTGTCCGCGGGATCGCCGACCACCTCGTCGACGGGACGAACGCGCTCTTCGTGCCACCGCGCTCGCCCGTCGCGCTCGCACGGGCGCTCGAGCGCGTGCTCACCGAGCCGGCGCTCCGCGAGCGGATGTCGGCCGCGAATCGCGCCAAGGTGGCGGAGTTCGCACCGGCGCGCGTCGTGCAGGCGTACCTCGAGGCGCTGAGGGAGGTTCGACGGTAGGCGCCGCGGCCGACGCGCTTCCCTCGTCCGAGGCCGCCGCGGCGGCTCGGCGGGCATTCGAGCTGGCCGCGGCGCTCGGCTGGCGGAGCCACGACCCGTTCGACCTCCTGCTGACGCCGGCCGGCGCGGCGATCCAGCGCGCGTCGTGGCTCGCGGCGCGCGTCGTCGTGCAGGTCGGCAAGCGGTCGGGTGCCGGCCTGCGGCGCGCCCTGCGGGTTCCGCCTCACGAGGAGCCGAAGGCGCTCGCCGACTTCCTGCGCGCGGCGTCGGCCCTCGCCGCGCTCGGGGAGGGGTGGGCGAGCGCACACGCCGACGACCTCTCGGCCCGACTGCTCGCGCGAAGCGTCGTCGTCGAGGCAGGCCGTGGCTGGGGGCTCGGCTTCCCGTACGCGTCTCGGTTCGTGAACGTCGACGCGCACACGCCCAACCTCTACGTGACGACGGCCGCCTGTCAGGCTCTTCTCGACTACCACGACCTGACGCGCGACGCGACCGCACGCGCGGAGGCGGACGCAGGCGGCCGGTTCATCGTCGACGGCCTCGGCTGGTTCGAGCACGGCGGCGAGATCTGGCTTCGCTACTGGGCCGGACTCGAGACGCCGACGATCAACGTCCAGGCCTCCGCCGCCGCGCTGCTCGCCCGGCTCGGCCGCAGCGCCGATGCCGATCGCGCCGCCAGGGTCGTGGTCGCGACGCAGCGCGCGGACGGCAGCTGGCCGTACAGCGCCGACGGGCGCGCCTCGTACGTGGACGGGTTCCACACCGGGTTCACGCTGCAGGGCCTCGCGGAGTACGGGGCGCGCCGAGGCGTTCGGGACGCCGCCGTCGACGCCGCGGTCGAGCGCGGCTTCGCCTACTTCAAGCGCCATCTGCTGACGCCCGACGGGCTGCCGCGCGCGTTTGCGGACGGGAAGGTCGACCTCGACGGCCAGAACGTCGCCCAGTGCGTGCAGACGCTCGTCGTCTGCGGCGGCGAGGACGACCGCGCGGCGGCCGTCCACCTCTGGCGCACGCAGGTCGAGCCGGTCCTCACCGGTCGCGGCGGTCGCTTTCCCGCTCTGCGGTGGGTGCAGGGGCCGGCGGTGCTCGCGACGGCCTACCTGCTCGCGGCCGCCGCGAGCAGCTCCGCGTAGCGCTCCACCATCCGCTCGAGCGTGTATCGCTCCGCGTAGCGGCCGTGCGCAGCTTCGCCCAGCTCCCGACGCTGCTCGGACGCGCGGGCGAGCGAGACGAGCGCGTCGACGAACGCCTCGAAGTCGCCGGCGGGGACGACCCGCCCGCCGACGCCGTCGCCGATCGCGTCGACGATGCCGCCGACGCCGAACGCGAGCACCGGCCGGGCGAGCGCCATCGCCTCGAGCACGCTCAGCGGAAGCGCCTCGGCCGTGCTCGTGAGGCAGACGACGTCGGCGGCGACGATCAGGTCGGCGACGTCCGGGCGCTCGCCGAGGACGCGAACGACGCCCGGCGCCGCCGCGGCGACTGACCGAACGCGCTCGAGCTCGGGGCCGCCGCCGGCGACGACGCCGCGCAGCCGTGGCTCGCGCGCGTGTGCGCTGACGACCGACTCGACGAACCGCGCCGCCTGCTTCTCGGGCCGCAGCGTCGCCGCCAGCAGCGCGACGACGTCGTCGTCGCCCGCGCCCAGCTCGGCACGCACGTCCGCCCGCGGCCGAGCCGGCGAGGGCGCCGGAATGCCGTTCGGGATCACGGTGACCCGGTCGGCCCGGAATCCGAGGCGGCAGAGCTCGCCGACCTGGCTCTCGCTCACCGCGACCACCCGGTCGATCCGGGGCGCGACCAGCCGGGCGAGGAGTCGCCGGTGCAGCGCCCTCGGCAGCCCGGGGCCGCCGTGCTCGGCCGTGACGTGGCACGCGCCTGCACGAGCGGCGACGACGTGACCGATCACCTGCGCATCGAGGCTCGAGGTGAAGACGACGTCCGGCTTCAGGCGCCAGAGGCGGTAGGCGCGGGCCATCCCGACCGCATCCATGCGCGATCGCATGCCGACGAACTGCGTCGGCACGCCCTCACCGCGAAGAGCCTCGAAGTGGGGGCCGCGGTGGCGGAGCGTCGCCACGAAAGGCTCGAAGCCGCGCGCGCGCAGCTCCGGCACGAGCAGCGCGAGCTGGCGCTCGGCGCCGCCGACCGCGAGCGTGGAGTACAGATAGAGGATCCGCGTCAGCGGACCGCCTCCTCGTAGACGGCGCGCACGCGAGTCGCGACGGCCCTGGTCGTGAAGCGCTCGGCGCCCGAGCGCGCCGCAGCCGCGAACGAGCGCCTGGTCGACTCGTCGCCGACCAGCTCCGAGATGCGCCGCGCGAGGGCGTCGACGTCGCCGACGTCGACGAGGAAGCCGGTTCGGCCGTCGTCGACGAGATGCCGGACGCCGCCGACGCGCGTCGCCACGACCGGGAGGCGGGCGGCCATCGCCTCGGCGATCACCATCGGGCTCGTCTCCTGCCCCGACGGGAGAACGAGCAGCGCCGCTCGTCGGTACTCCTCCGTCATCCGCTCGGCCGGCAGCTGCCCGAGCAGCTCGACCCGGTCGCGGAGCCGGAGCGCTTGCACGCGGTCCGCAAGCTCTCGCGCGTACTCGGCGTCTGTCGTCGGACCTGCGATCCGCAGCGACGCGCCCGGCACGCGTGCGGCCGCCTCGACGAGATCGAGGACGCGCTTGCCGCGGCTGATCGCACCCGCGAACAGCACCCGGCCCTGCTCGGGCGCGGGCTCGAGCGCGAAGAACCTGTCGGCGACGGCGTTGCCGACGTCGACGATCCGGCCGCGGATCTCGCGACCGAAGTACTCCTGCGGGTACGGGGTCGGCTGGAGCAGGTAGGGCGCATGCCGGATGCAATAGCGCTCGACCGCGACGCCCGCGATCGCGACCTGGAGCCGGTCTCGCGGCCGGGTCAGCGCCTTGCGTGTCTCGCGCACGATGCCGTGCACCGAGACGACGACGGGCACCTGCCGCGCCGCCTTGAGGCAGACGTAGCCGTAGCCGAGCGCGTCCTGGGCATGGACCACGTCCGGCCGCAACTCGCCGAGGAGACCGGCGAGCGCGCGGCGGAGGCTCCGGTAGAACGTCACGTTGTTGAATCGCCGCGGCGACGCCAGGCGGTGAATACGCACGCCGCCGTCGCCGCTGTCGTGCGTCGAGGCGGCGGCGTGGGCGAACGTGACGACGTCGAGCTCGAGCCCGCCGAGCGACGCGAGCCCGTGAACGAGGTTGACGAACGCTGCCTCGACCCCCCCGTCGGCGCGCTGCGGCTCCTCGGGGTACGGACCGACGAGAGCGACGCGCACCGCGACCGCGCCGCTCAGGCCGGGGCCGGCGCGCGGAGCTCGCGCCGAAGCAGGCCGAGGAACAGCCACCCGAGCATCGGCACGAACGAGAAGAAGCGGTAGTCGAGCGTGGCGCCGTTGATCGCGAGCAGCAGGATGCTCGCCAGTCCGGCGACGAGGAACCAGCGATCGGCGACTGCGGTGCGGAGCCGGCGGACCGCGCCGGCGCCGATCGCGAGCCACGGGAAAAAGAAGAGGACGAACCCGACGACGCCGTACTCGACGAGCATCGTCAGGAAGGTGTCGTGGCTCGTCGACTGCAGCGCCTGCGCGAGCGGAACCGTCCCCGACGGGACGGCGACGTCGTACTTGACGCGGTCGAACGAGTCGTAGCCCCAGCCCAGGATCGGTCGCTTCTCGATCAGCTTGACGGAGACGTCCTGCAGCACCAGGCGCGCCTCCACGTTCTGCTTCTGGGCGAACCGCGTCTGGTACACGGCGGAGCTCCGGATCTGCGGCCAGAACACGACGAGGAGGAGCACCACCACCGCGACCACGCCGAGGCCGACGACACGCGAGCGTTTGCTCAGCAGCAGCACGAGCAGCGCGGCGACGACGGTGGCGAGGATCGGTCCGCGCGTCTTCGTCGCATAGAGGCCCGGCAGACCGACGACGAGCATGATCCCGGCGAGGCGGTGGAGCTGCCGCGGGCCCGTCCAGCACAGGATCGCGAGCGCGAGCACGATGCCGACGCCGATGAACGCGCCGGTGACCGCCGGATTGGCGAGCGTCGCGATCGCCCGGGTGTCGCCCGGGTTCTGCCAGCGCGTGTCCTGCCAGAGGTTCCAGCCCGTCGCCCACTCGACGGCGGCCATTGCGGCCTGCAGCGCCGCAGCGAGGAGCAGGACGCGGGCGACCGCCGTGCGCGAGAACGCTCTGCCGCGCCAGAAGGCGACCAGGTAGTAGACGATGACGCCGAGGGCGACGTTCTGGTAGAGCGCACGCAGCGTTCCGACCGCGCCCGATCGCAGCTCGCCGCTCGCCGTGACGACGAGCGACCCGACCACGAATGCGACGTAGACCGCAGGTAGGAGGTCGACCCACCGGCGTCCGAGCCTCTTGCCGTCGCTCGTGAAGAACTTGACGACGAGAACGAGCGGCGGCGCCGTGTAGAGGGCGAGCGCAAGGGCGTGGCCGACTCGACTATTCGAAGCCGACTCCTGGAAGAGAGGGGCGAGAAACAGCCAGCCGAGAAACAGCTGCGTGCTCGTGATCGTGAACAGGATCGCGGCGCCCGCCGCGGCGAGCAGCAGCGCCAGCGGCTTCGGAATGCCGACGCTCATCCCGGCGATCGAGTGGCCGGCGGTCGCGCCGACGACGCCGACGACGACCGGAGGGAGAAGCCGCGTGAGGACGGTGGCGGGGCGTCCCGCCCTAGCGATCGTCATGCGCCACCTCCCGACATCGCCGGTCCCGCCCTAGCGAAAACGGTCGAACCGTACGATCCGGTGGCGTTCGAGCTGTTCCGATTGCGACTCGTGGAAATCGACGAGCTCTTCGCGAAGCAGCTCGAACATGCGCTCCGGCTCGGTCGTGATGCGGCGCCAGTGGTTGACGACGACGATCGCACCGCCGGGTGCCGTGCGCGCTGCCATCGCTCTCGCGCTCGCCCGGATGTCGTCCTCGGTGAAGTAGGTGAGAACGTCCGAGCAGACGATCAAGTCGAACCGCCCCGGGGGCATCTGATCCGGCAGCGTGCAGCGCTCGCACCGCACGTGCGCGAATTCGGCGACTCGCGCGCGCGCCCGCTCGACGGCGATCTCCGAGATGTCCACCGCCAGCAGCGCGCCGCAGCGCGGAGCAAGCATTCGCGTGAACACACCGCTCGCGCACGCGAGCTCGAGCACGGACGCGCCGGGGCGCGGATCGCAGACGGCGAGCGTCCGCTCGTACTTCACGAGCTCCCACTCGTTCGTCGCGAACCCGTACGGGTCGTCCTCCGAGGCGGCGAAGTGTCGCTCGAAGAACGCGGCATCCTTGACCGGCCCCGCTTGCCGCTCCGCGACCACGGCCACCGGCAGCCACGGCGCCTTGACCGCTAGCCGCCGCCGCCACTCGGCGGGCAGCAGAGCTCGCGACGTCCCGGCGATCGTGGCTCGGACGCCGCGTCGCAGGTAATCCCTTGCCACCGTGAGGCTGTCGAGTGAGCGTGTCATCGTGAACGCCGCCGTGTGCCGGTACTGCGGCGACCCGCCGCCACATCGGCGACGAATCTACATAGTACGGCCCTGCCGAAAGGGCGCCCGGATCTCGCCGAGTCGGGCGTCGCCCGAGCTTCCCGAGCGCCGCTTCAGGCGATCAGGGAAAGCACGAGGACCGAGGTCGCGACCGCCGCGACGGCGGCGAGGCCGAACAGAGCCCCCAGGACGATCTGCCAGGCCGCGTAGAGCAGGATCGCGGCGGCGGTGCGCGAGGCGATGCGGCCACCGACGTCCGATGCTGCGTCCGCCCCGGCCGCGTCCGTCGCTCTCGCCACGAACGTCGGCAGCTCGAGCTTCTGCTGCCACAGCGCCGCTACCGCGAGCGTCCGGAGCTCAGGCGCGACGAGGACGAGCTCGGGCGAGATCGGCTCGCTCGGCTCGATGCCGAACGGCCCCGGAACGCTCCCCTGCTCGACGAGGAGGACCGCCATCGTCCGTCTTCTACGCCGCTGCCGTCGCCCCTCCTGCCCGGCGGCTTCTCGGTCACTGCGCGCCGTCGCGCCACGCGCTCGCGGAGAAGCGCCGGATCGCCGCCCGATCCGGCGCTTCCCTTCGACACGGCCTCCCCGTCAGAGGCCGTCCTGACTCGACGCACGTTACGGACGTCGCCGCTACTTGATCTTCCCCCGGCAGGTGGTTCATCGCCGCGCTTCACTCCGGCCGGCGGACCGCGGCTACTCCGTGCCCGCGAGCGCGAGCAGGTGACGCATCCGCGCCGCGGCGAGCTCGGGGTCGACGAGCAGCCCCGCCTCCCCGGCGAGCCGGTAGACCTCGCGGAGGTGCCCGATCGAGCGCGCGCTCTCGAGGCCGTCGAGCATCCGGAAGTGCGGCTGCAGGCCGTTCAGGAACGCGACGAGCGTGAGGCCGACCTTGTAGTGGTAGGTCGGCGGCTCGAAGATCGTGCGCGCGAGCGGCAGCGTCGGCTCCAGGATCCGCTCGAACTCGTCGCCGTCGCCGGCGTCGAGGGCGACGAGCGCCGTCGCGGCGGCGGGAGCGATCGCGTCGAGCACGCCGAGCAGCGCATCGCTGTACCGCTCGCCGTCGCCGCGGATCAGGCGCGGGTAGTCGAGATCGTCGCCGGTGTACAGCCGCACGCCCGCCGGGAGGCGGGCGCGCATCGCGAGCTCGCGCGACTGGGCGAGCAGCGACAGCTTGACGCCGTCGACACGGGCCGCGTTCTCGCGCACGATCTCGAGCAAGACGTCGGCAGCCGCGTCGAGGTCGTCGTGGCCCCAGTAGCCTGCGAGCGCAGGGTCGAACACGTCGCCGAGCCAGTGGATGATCGCCGGCGCACGCACCTGCGACAGCACGGCGCCGTAGACGCTCAGGTAGTCGTCGGGGCCGCGCGCGATGCGTGCGAGCTCGCGGCTCGCCATCAGGCAGACGCGTCCGCCGAGACCCTCGACGAACGAGAGCTGCTCTTCGTATGCCGTCTCGACGTCACGAAGCGAGCGCGCGGAGCCTGGCTCGAGCTGGTCGGTCTGGACGCCGACGACGAGGTCGCCGCCGCAGGCGCGCGCGTCGGCGATCGTGTGCGGGATGAGCTCGCGGGCGTCGGCCCACGAGAGCCCCATGCCGCGCTGGGCCGTGTCCATCGCCTCGGCGACGCCGAGCCCCCACGACCAGAGGTGGCGCCGGACCGCGAGCGTCGCCTCGACGTCGATGCGGTCGGGCGCGCTCGCCCCGCCTGAGGTCGTGTCGGCGACGACGTGCGCAGCCGCGAGCAGCCGCCGCGAGGTCGGCTTCGTCGCCGGCGGGACGAACGTGCTCGGCTCGTAGACCGCGACGCCCGCCATCACCGCAGCTCCGGGACGACGCGGCGACCGAGCAGGTGCAGCATCTCCGTCATCTGCTTCGGCTCGAGGCCCGGCAGCTTCAGCCGCACGACCAGCTCCGTCGTCGCGAGCTCCTCGACGCAGGCGGCGAGCTGCTCCGCGACGGTCTCGGGGTCGCCGACGACGAGCCGGTCGGCGGCCAGGTCGCGGTCGTCGACGATCGCGCGGCCGCTCGACTCGCGCCCGACGAGCACGTGGTCGCTCTCGACGTACGTCGCCCGGTACGCCTTCAGGACGCTGCGCGCAGCGAGCTCCCACGCCGCTTCGTCCGTCTCGGCGACGATCACGTCGCGGATGAGCGGCCGGGCGCGGGCGAGCGGGTCCTCGCCGCGCGCGCGCACGTGCTCGTCGTACGCCGCTTGCCGCTCGCGAATCTCGGCGAACGTCCCGACCGGGCCGGGGAGCCAGGCGTCGCCGAGCCGCGCCGCGCGCTCGAGCTGCTTCGGGCCCCAGCCGCCGATCCAGACCGGCGGCCCGCCGGTGCGCAGCGGCGGCGTCCGGAGCCGGACGTCCTCGAGCTCGTAGAAGCGGCCACGGAAGGTCAGCGGCTCGCCGGACCAGAGCCCGCGGACGATCGCGAGCTGTTCCTCGGCACGCGCGCCGCGCTGCTTCGCCGGGACGCGGAAGAGCGCGAACTCGGCCGCGTCGTCGCCGAGCCCGAAGCCGAGGGTCAGCCGGCCGCCAGTCAGGTGGTCGAGGATCGCGCCCTGCTCGGCGACGTGCACCGGGTCGTACAACGGCAGGACGAGGATCGCCGTGCCGATCGCGAGGCCGTCGAGGTGCGGTGCGAGCGCGGCGATCGCCAGCAGCGGCGTCGGCCAGTACGGACCGGCGTCGTGGTGCTCCTCGATCCAGACCGCGTCGAAGCCGTACTCGCGTGCGAGCCGGACGTGCTCGATCGCCTCCGCGAGGTGCGCCGGCCCGTGCGCCGGCACGATCCCGAACCGCATCACCGCGCCGCGACCCAGAGCTCGCCCGCGTGCGGCAGCGTCAGCTCCTCGTACCCGCCCGGCCGCACGGCGAACGTATCCTCGATCACGAGCACCCCCTGGTCGTTCGGGAGCGTCACCCACGGCTCGATGCAGAGGACCATGTTCTCCTCGATCGGCGTGTCGTTGGCCGGTGAGAGCATCGGCGGCTCGTGCACGTCGAGGCCGATTCCGTGCCCGACCATGTCGATGTGGGCAGGCAGGCCCGCCTCGTCGAACGCGCCGCGCACGGCGCGGTAGAGCTCCGAGGCGAGGACGCCCGGCTTCAGCAGCTCGAGCGCGCGCCGCCGCGCCTCGACCACGGTCCGGTACACCGACGCGTGCAGCTCGGACGGCTCGCCGATCGCGATCACCCGCGCCGTGTCGCTCGAGTAGCCGTCGAGGACGATGCCGGCGTCGACGACGAGCAGGTCGCCGCGCCCGATCGGGCGGTCCTTCGGATACGTGTCGGTCATCGAGTACCGATCGCGCCCGGCGCGGAAGTTCAGGAACAGGCGGTCCTCCTCGCCGGCGTCGTCCTGGATCATCGCCCGGCGCAGGAAGGCCCCTGCCTCGAGCTCGCTCATGCCGAGCCGCAGGTAGCCGCGCAGCTGCTCCTGGGCCCTGTTCGTGGCGACGGCGGCGCGGCGCAGGCGGTCGATCTCCCGTTCCGACTTGATCATGCGGACGTCCCAGATCGTGTCGCCGGCGTTGACCCAGGTCGCGTCGGCGAGCGCGCGGCGCAGCGTCTCCCACTGGCCGATCGGCAGCCCGAGCAGCATCTCGTGTCCCGCCTCGAAGCCGATCCGCCTGCCGCCGTAGCCGCGCTCGCGCACGACCTCGGCGACGAGGTTCGCGAAGTCGTCGGGGTTCGAGTGGCTCGCGCGGTGCAGGACGAAGTCGTCGAGCCAGGTCGTCTTCTCGGCCGTCCCGAGCCAGAAGTCGGGCAGCACCATCGTCGGCTCGTCCTCGTCGACGGCGACGAGCACGACCGCAGGCACGACCCCCTTCTGCACCCACGCCATGCTCGAGAGGCCGCTGAAGTAGACGACGTTCTCGCGCTCCGTGAGCAGCAGCAGGTCGATCCCGTCGCGCTCCATCGCCGCGCGCGCCCGGCGGCAGCGCTCGTCGATCTCCGCCTTCGGGAAGTTCGGGTAGCTCGGCTCCGGGACGCGGCGGACTGGTGATCTCGCGGCAGTGCTCACGTAGCTCCTTTCACGTATACAGGCGTTCGCGCGCGCGTCGCTCGACGACCGAGATGAAGCGGATCAGCGGCATGCACGCGACGCCGTAGAGGACGATCACGACGGCGATCACCGCGACGACGTGACCCGTCAGCTGCATGTCGTTCTGGCCGCGGTAGAGGATCTCCGGCACCCCGATCGCGGACGCGAGCGTCGCCGTCTTCAGCAGCGACAGGAACGAGTTCAGTAGCGGCGCGACCATGTACAGCATCGCCTGCGGCAGCACGACGAAGGTCAGCGTCCCGAGCCGCGAGAAGCCGAGGCTCATGCCCGCGTCTCGCTGCGTACGCGGCACCGTGATCAGGCTCGCGCGGTAGTACTCGGCGTTGAACGACGCGTCGGCGACGCCGAGCACGACGATCGCCGCCGTCAGCCCGCCGACGTCGATCCCGAGCGACGGCAGCCCGAAGAAGACGAGGTAGAGAAGGATCAGCTGCGGCGTCGATCGCAGCAGCGCCGTCACCGACGCCGCCGCGAGCCGCACCGGCAGCATGCCGACGTCGCGCGCCATCGCGAAGGCGAGGCCGACCGTCGCCGAGACCGCCCACGCGCCCGCGGCGATCTCGAGCGTCGTGACGCCGCCGTGCAGGAGGTCGCTCGTGATCTCGCCGGTCGTCATCAGTTGCGGGCGATGCTCGCCTTGTCGACGTGGAGCCCGTAGTAGCGCGTGACCGCTTTCTCGGCGAGGCCGGCAAGCGCGGTGAAGGGCAGGATGACGACGAGGTAGAAGCCGGCGAGCAGGAGGTAGACCTGCAGCGGCTTGAACGTCTCCGAGACGAGCTGGTTCGCCACCTGCGTCACCTCCGGCACGGCGATCACCGACGCCAGCGAGCTGTCCTTGAACGTGAAGATGCTCATGTTCACGAGCCCGGGGATCGACGGCAGCACCGCCTGGGGCGCGATGATCCGCGCCAGCGCCGAGGTCCGCCGGAAGCCGAGGCTCGCCGCCGCCTCCCACTGCGTGCGCGGGATTGCCTCGAGCCCGGCGCGGAAGATCTCCGACAGGAACGCGGCCTCGCCGAGCGTCAACGCGCCGACCGCCATCCAGAACGGGTCGACGTGCCAGCTCGCGATGTACTTGCCGAGCCCGTAGTAGGCGAAGATCAGGAGCGCCAGGATCGGGATGCTCCGCAGCAGGTCGACGACGAAGCGCGCCGTCCAGCGGACGAGCCGCCACCGGCTGATCGAGGCGACCGCGAACGCCGCGGCGACGACGACGCTGAAGCCGATCGTGTAGAGCGAGAGCCGCAGCGTCACCTGGAGCCCGACCCAGAGGATGTGCAGCCAGGACCACTGCACTAGAGGCGATATCCCCAGCTCGCCTCGAGCTGCAGGATGTCTCGCGTCCGCTGCCGCTCCGGCGCCTCGAACATCCTCGCCGTCGGCCCCTGCTCGACGATCCGGCCGGCCTCCATGACGACGAGCCGGTCGGCGACCTGGCGTGCGAAACCGAGCTCGTGCGTGACGATCACCATCGTCGTCCCCTCGCGCGCGAGCTCGGCCATCAACCGCAGCACCTCGCCCACCATCTCGGGGTCGAGCGCCGAGGTCGGCTCGTCGAAGAGGATGAGCTCGGGGTTCATCGCCAGCGCCCGCGCGATCGCGATCCGCTGCTTCTGGCCGCCGGAGAGGCGGTGCGGATGCGCGTTGGCGACGTGCGTGAGGCCGATCCGCTCCAGCAGCTGCATCGCGTTCGCCCGAGCCTCGGCCCGGCTGTGTCCGAGGATGCGCCGCGGCGCGAGCGTGATGTTGTCGAGCGCCGTCAGGTGCGGGAAGAGCTCGAAGTGCTGGAAGACCATCCCGATCCGCCGGCGGTAGCGGCGAAGGTTGATCGTCGCCGGTCGGTCCGGCCAGTCGCCGACGAGCTCCCCGCGGAAGAACAGCTTTCCGCGCGACGGCTCGATCAGCAGGTTGAAGCAGCGGATCAGGGTCGTCTTGCCGGACCCGCTCGGCCCGACGACGCAGACCTTCTCCCCCTCGGCGAGGCGGAAGTCGACGCCCTCGAGAACGCGTGTCGCGCCGAACGCCTTCTCGAGCGCCTGCACCTCGAGGAGCACGGCGTCAGGCCGGGCCGCCGACGTCCCCGGCGACCCGGCCTCGACTGTCCGCGCGTCGCCCACGAGCGGCTCAGCAGCCCTGCTTCGGCATCTGCCGCGGCGGGATCTGCGCGGCGAGCGTGCCGGGCGGCGCCCCTGCCGCCTGCAGCACCTTCGCCCACTGGCCGCTCGTCTCGAGCTTCGTCAGCGTCGCGTTCAGCGCTGCCGCGAGCGCCTTCGCCTTGCAGTTGACGATGTTGTAGCCGTAGCCCTTCGTGAAACCGGCCGCGATGCCGTACTGGCCGGGCTTGATGTTGTGCGGGACGACGTTCGGGTTCTTGTTGATCGGCGGCGTGAAGTACTGCGCGTCGGCCTCGAAGTACGCGTCGACCTGGCCGTTCAGGAAAGCCGTGCCCGCCTGCGATTGCGACGGGAACTCGAGCAGGTTCGAGCCGAAGTACTTCTTCAGCGTCGGCGTCCAGACGACGCCGCTGACCGCGGCGACCTTCTTCCCCTTCAGGCTCGCCGGGCCGGTGTAGGCGAGGTCCTTCTTCGTGAACACCTGCAGCCCCTCGACGCTGAAGGGATAGGTGTAGTAGAGCGTCTTCGCCCGCTCCGGCGTGTAGTAGATGTCCATCGTCACGTCGGCCTTGCCCTGCTGGACGGCGAGGATCGCCGAGGTGAACGTCGTCTGGAAGAGCTTGATCCTGAGGCCGTGCTCCTTCGCGAAGGCGTTGAACCAGGCGCCGCTCGTGCCGCCGATCGTGCCGTTCTTGTTGATGACGACGGTCGGGAAGCCGGTGCCGTAGGTGGCGATCGTCAGCTGCCCGGGGTGGACGAGCGGCAGGCTGGCAGCGCCGCCGCTCCGGGCCGCGCTCGCCCCGCCGGCGACGACCACGGCCGCGGCCAGGCTCACGACCGTCAGGTGTAGCAGTCTCATCGGGTGCGTCCTCCATTCGTTGATGTGATGCGTTGACGGGAAGGGCGTCTCATGCGATCCGCCAGAGCGGGTCGGCGTTGGCGAGCGTCAGCTGCTCGTAGCCGTCGCGGGTGACGAGGAACGTGTCTTCGATCGTCAGCACGCCCTCGTCGTTCGGCAGCGTCACCCACGGCTCGACGCAGATGACCATGTTCTCGCGGAGCGGGGTGTCGTTGCCCGGCGAGAGCATCGGCGGCTCGTGCAGGTCGAGCCCGATCCCGTGCCCGACCATGTCGATGTGCACCGGCAGGCCGGCGTCGTCGTAGACGCGCCGGACGGCGTCGTAGACGAGCTGCGCGGGCGTGCCGTCGCGAACCGTCGCGAGCGCCTGGCGCTGCGCCTCGAGCGCGTGCTCGTACACGGCCGCGTGCCGCTCGCTCGGCTCGCCGACCGCCATCGTGCGGGCCGTGTCGCCGGCGTAGCCCTCGAGGAAGATGCCGGCGTCGCAGACGAGCAGGTCGCCGACCTCGACCGTGCGGTCCTTCGGGAACGTGTCGGTCATGCTGTAACGCTCGCTCCCGGCGCGCATGTTGAGGAAGATGCGGTCCTGCTCGCTCGCGTCGGCCTGGAGCAGCTCGCGACGGAGGAAGCAGCCGAGCTCGAGCTCGCTCATCCCCGCGCGGGCGTGCTCGCGCAGGCGCACCTGGGCGCGGTTCGTCGCCTGTGCGGAGCGGCGGAGCCGCTCGACCTCCGCCGGCGACTTGAGCATGCGCGCGGCCCAGATCGCGTCGCCGCCGTCGACCCAGGTCGCGTCGAGTCGCGACCGCAGCCGCTCCCACTGGCGGAGCGGCATCCCGAGCAGCATCTCCTGGCCGGCCTCGTAGGCGATCGTCGCGTTTCCGCCCCAGCGGTCGCGGACGACGTCGGCGACGAGGTTCGGGAAGTCGTCCGGCTGCGAGTGGCTCTGCCGGTGGAGGACGAAGTCGTCGAGCCAGGTCGTCTTCTCGGCCGTCCCGAGCCAGAAGTCGGGCAGGACCATGATCGTCTCGCCGCCGCGCGCGTCGAGCAGGACGACCGCCGGGACGACGCCTTTCTGCACCCAGGCGCAGCTCGAGAGGCCGGTGAAGTAGACGACGTTCTCGCGCCCCGTCAGCAGCAGCACGTCGGCGTCGAGCACGCCGAGGGCGCGCTCGACGCGCGAGCGGATCTCGGCGCGCGAGAACGTCGGGAAGGTCGGCTCCGGCACGCGGCGCGCGCTCATACGCGCACCGGCTCCGTCTGCCAGCCGCGCGCGTCGACGCGCCAGACGTCGACGACGTCGCCGTCCTCGACCACGAGCAGCTCGTCGTGCAGGTTCGCGGCCGTGCAGGCGTGGTTCGGCACGACCCGGACGCGGTCGCCGACGCGGAGGTCGGAGGCGCCGTCGGCGACGACGATCGCCTGCTCCTCGTACAGGCGCTCCACGCGCAGCTCGGGACGGCCGCGGACGACGCCGAAGCCGGCCGTGCGCGGCGTCAGCCGCTCGGCCGCGAGCGCCTTCGAGCCGGCGTCGAGGATCACGCGTCCGGGCGCCGGCCGGGAGACGACGGTGGCGAGCACCGAGAGCGCGCACCGCTCGAGCGGGACGACCCCGAGCGCGACCTGCGTCGCGTCGTAGAAGACGTAGTTGCCCGGTCGAATCTCGGTGATCCCGTCCGCCGCCCCCAGCCGGTGTGACGTCGGGGTCGTGCCGACGGTCAGCACGGGCACGTCGATCCCACGCTCGCGCAGGAGCTCGGCTGTCTCGATCACGGCCGCGCGCTCGTCGCGCGCGGCGGCGTCGAGAGCGGCGTCGTCGTCGGCGGCGTACGCGTGGCCGCCGAACGCGAGCAGGCCGTCGAACGAGGCGTACCGGGCCGCGCCGGCCGCGCGCGCGACGGCGTCGGCGCTCGGCCGGCCGGGAGGCGTACCGAACCGACCGACCCCGCAGTCGACCTCCCAGAGGAAGCCGACGGCAACCCCGGCGAGGCGGCAGGCGTCGTCGAGGGCGGTGACGGCCTCGGTCGAGTCGACGCTCACGCGCACGCGAGCCTCCCGCGCGAGCTCGACGATCCGCTCGAGCCGCCAGGCGCCGATCGCCGGCGCGGTGAGCAGGACGTCGTCGAACCCGGCCCGCGCGAAGCACTCCGCCTCGTGCACGGTCGCCACCGTCAGGCCCTCGGCGCCGTGCTCGCGCTGGAGCGACGCGACCGCGAGCGACTTGTGCGTCTTCGCATGCGGCCGCAGCGCGACGCCGGCGGCGGCAGCACGCGCGGCCATCCCGGCGATGTTCTCGACGAGGACGCTCCGGTCGAGGACGAGCGCCGGCGTCGGCACGCTCTCGAGCCGAGGCAGCCTCACCACGGCGGCGTCGCGGCCCCGATCACCATCGCGATGCCGACGCTCGAGAGGTTCCGGAACGCGTGCGGCCGCTCGGCGCGAAAGCGGACGGAGTCGCCCTGCGCGAGCTCGTGCCGCTCGTCGCCGACCAGCAGCTCCACCTCGCCCTGGAGGACGTACGCGAACTCCTCGCCCGCGTGCCCGATCCTGTCGCCCTCGTAGCCGCCGCCGGGCTCGAACGACAACAGGTACGGCTGCAGCGTGTGGCCGTCCGCCGAGCCGAGCAGCTGGTAGACGACGCCGCGGCCGCGGCGGACGCCGCGCACGCGCGAGGCGCAGTTGCGGATGATCTCCGTCCGGTCGGCGGCCGCGACCGCCGCCGGCTCGCCGAGCAGGTCGGCGATGTGCAGGCCGAAGTGCTGCGCGACGAGCTGCAGCCGGCGGAGCGACACGCCGCCCTGGTTGTTCTCGAGCGCGGAGAGCGAGGACGCCGCGATGCCGATCTCGCGAGCCTGCGCCCGCAGCGTCTTGCCGTTCTGCGTCCGCAGGCGGCGAAGGCGCTGGCCGAGGAGCGGCGGCCCGCCGCGGGCGTCGCTCCCCGTTCTCAACTGGTGAACAGATCTCGCCACTGTTCGCTTTCGCCGAACGAAGGTAGCAGCGGCCTCCGGGTCGTGCAACCGGAGGCCTCGAGCGTGCGGGTCGGCGCCGGTCACCCCTGGAACGAGGGAGCTAGGTCGAGGGGTGGGAGGCCGATGGACGGGAGGTGGCCGCCCGCCTCTCGAGGATCGGTTCGGCGATCGCCGTTTGCGCGGTCGCGGCCGCCCTGCTGCCGCTGCCGGCGTCGCCGTCCGGCACCGCCTCCTCGACGTCGACGCTCGCTGCGCTCCAGTCGGGCATCCTCGCCCAGCTGAACCAGATCCGCCGCGCGCACGGGCTCGCAGCCCTCCAGCTCGATCAGGCGCTCAGCACCGCGGCGGCCCAGCACACGGCCGAGATGCTCGCCGACGGCTACTTCGCGCACGAGTCGGCCGACGGCTCCGCCTTCTGGAAGCGCATCCAGCGCTTCTACCCCTCCGCGCGGTACAGCTACTGGTCGGTCGGCGAGAACCTGCTCTGGTCGCCGGGAGCGCTGGACGCCGCCGCCGCTGTGAAGCTGTGGATGGCGAGCCCCGAGCACCGGGCGAACATCCTCGTGCCCGACTGGCGGGACGTCGGGATCGCCGCGACCTACGATCCGGACGCCCCCGGCACGTTCGACGGCTCGGCGACGGTCGTCGCCGCCGACTTCGGTGTTCGCTACTAGGGCGAAACGGTTCCGAAAACCTGACCCTTGGTCTAGTGGCGACGGCCATGGGCCTCGGCGAGCATTTTTCCCGCTGGTACAGCGTTTCGGACCCGCGGGTCCAGGAGACGAAGGGCGGGAGGATGGGGCGGGTTCGAGCACATTCGATCGGGGCAGCGAAGAAGGCGGTTCTCGCTCTCGCTGCGCTGTCGCTGTCGGCGCTCGCCGTCATCACGCTTGCAGGCGAGAGCGCCGGCGCGTCGGCGACGGTCTCCGGCCCGAACTGCACGCCCTCGGGCGGAGGCAACGTCTGCGTGCTCAGCCCGTCGGCGACCGACGCCCTCTCCGTCACCGGCCAGTCGTCGCTGACGGCTGACCGCGACATCGTCGTCGACTCGTCGGCGTCGGAGGCCGCGGTCTCGTCCGGCGGCTCGACCGTCAAGGCGGACGCGATCGGCGGCCCGGGCGGCTTCGTCGGCTCCTTCTCGCCCACGCCCGTGAGCGCGTCGGCGCAGCCGGATCCGTACGCCGGCTCGAGCGTCAGCCACGGCGCCTGCTCGGGCGGCAGCTCGCTGACCGTCACCGGCGGCACCCAGGCCGCGACCGCTGGCACGTACTCCTCGCTCGGAGCGGGGAACGGCGGCAAGCTCTCGCTCGACCCCGGCGTCTACACCATCACCGGCTCGTTCAGCAACGCGGGCGACGGCCAGATCACCGGCGCGGGCGTCACGCTCTACTTCTGCCCCGGCGCGAGCTTCAGCCTCAGCGGCACGAGCTCGACCAGCCTGAGCGCCCCCGGCGGCAACAACGACTTCGTCGTCTTCTTCGACGGCACGGGCTCGTTCTCGACCGGTGGCGTCGACACCAACCTCGTCGGCACGATCTACGCGAAGTCGGCAGGGCTGCAGCTACACAACCTGACCGTCACGGGTGACCTCGTCGCCAACACGATCTCGGTCGAGAGCGGCTCGACGGTGACGGTCAAGCAGGGGCCGACGCCGCCGCCGACGACCACCACGACCACCACGACCACGCGGACGACGACGACGACCACGACGACCACGACGACGCCCACCAGCCCCCCGAACACGCCGCCGAACACGCCCACGCCGACGCCCACGCCGACGCCCACGCCCACGCCGACGACGACGCCGGCGTTCACGCCGTCCATCACCCCTGCCACAATCACCCAATCGTCGGCCCCGCAGATCAAGCCGAAGGTGAAGCCGCGAAAGCCGAAGGTGTTGGCGAAGCGCAAGGTCTTGACCCCGAAGCACGTGAAGAAGGTCGTCCATCACGTGAAGAAGGTCACGAAGAAGGCCAAGCCGACCAAGCCCGTCAGCAAACCCGCCGCCTTCACCGGGTGATCCTCGCCAACCGACTGCGGGCTCCGGCTCGCAGGAAGCTCGTCGTCGCCGGCTGGTCCGCGCTCGTGCTCGTCGCGGCCGTCGCGGCCGTCGCGCCGGCCGATGCCGCTCGCGGGCGAGTGCGGAAGGCCGTGCCGCAGGCGGTGAGCATCGTCGCCCAGGCGAGGGGGCATCAGGTGGCGATCTACCGCTCGCCGCACGCCAGACGGCCTGTTCGATGGCTGACGAACCCCAATCCCGACGGCAGCCCGCTCGTCTTCCTCGTCACGGCGCGCGCGGTCGGCTGGGAGAAGGTGCTCCTGCCGGTGCGCCCGAACGAGAGCACGGGCTGGATCCGCGACCGCGCCGTCGCGCTCGCCCTGAACCCGTATCGCGTCCAGGTCTCGCTCGGCCAGCACCGCGTGCGCGTCTGGGACGGCAGGCGGAAGATCGTCGACACCCCGGCCGGGGTCGGCCGCTCCGTCGTCCCGACGCCGCGCGGGATCTACTTCATCACCGAGCTCCTGAAACAGCCGTACCCGGGCGGCGCCTACGGTCCGTACGCCTTCGGCCTCTCCGCTTTCTCGAACGTCTACTTCAGCTTCGGCGGCGGCCCGGGCGCGATCGGGCTGCACGGCACGAACGATCCCGGCGCGCTCGGCACCGACGTGAGCCACGGCTGCATCCGGATCAGGAACGACGTGATCGAGAAGCTGGCGCACCTGCTGCCGCTCGGGACGCCGGTGACGATCACGTCCTGACCGGCCGGCGACGAGCCCCGGGTGCGCTCGGTGGGCGACGAACCCCGGGCACGCCGGAGGCGAGCGGCGCCGCGAGAGCGAGCAGCGCGGCTCGACGTGGCCGGACGGGCCATGTCTGGCGGCAGCCGCCGTCACGGCACTGGGACAAACGATCCACAGGCGCGGCGAACGCCCTGCTCTCGCCCGAGGCGGAAACCGACGCGTCCGGCGGCAGCCGCCGCCGCGGCCGCCGCCGCGCGTTTCGCCTACCGCGCCGACCGCCCAGGGTGGACGGCGGCCGGAACTGCGACCATCTGCGTCGCCGTGGTGAAGTTCCGGACGCCGGCCGATGCGGGCAAGGAGACGCCCTTTCCGGATGCCCACGCGGCCGACGGAGAGGTCGAGGCGACTCCGGTCGCGTCGTCGCCCGTCGTCGCAGGCAGGGCGGGCCGGTTGCGCTACCGCGTCTTCGGGCGTGTGCTCCCCTCGGCGCTCTACGCGTACCTCGGCGTGCTGGTCGGGGTCAATCTGAAGCGGAGCATCCTCGCGTCGCGGGACCACGGTGCGGTCTACGTCATCGGCCATCCCGTCCGCCTCGGGCTCTACCTGCTCTTCTGCACGATCCCGATCGCGCTCTTCCTCACCCGGCCGGTCCCGAGGGCGCGCGACGGAACGCTCGTCGCACGCGGCGCCGCATTCGCGGGCACGGTGATCCTGATCGGCGCCGGCGCCGTCCGCGGAGGCGCCGGCCAGGTGATCGTCACGCCGCCGTCGTGGTTCGCCGACGGCGCCGCGCTCCTGCTCGCGCTCTTCACGGCTCTCGAGGTCTACACGCTGCTTCGGCTCCGAACGAGCTTCAGCATCATCCCGGAAGCGCGCCGGCTCGTCACCGACGGCCCCTATGCAGTCGTCCGGAACCCGCTCTACGCGGCAGAGATCGCCGCCGCGGTCGCCTGGGCGGCATCCGAGCCGCGGCTGCTGCTCGTCGCCGCGGTGCCGCTCTTCGTCGCGCTCCAGCTCCTGCGAATCCGCTTCGAGGAGCGCTTGCTCCGCCGCGCCTTCCCGCACGCCTACCGCGACTACTTCGCGCGGACGCCGCGGCTGGTTCCGTTCCTCTGGTGACGAGCCGGTCCCGACGCGCCTAGTGCGGCCTCTCAGAATGTTTGACGGGAAACTGGGAGGGTCCGGTCGGCCTTCCGTCGAATCGGGACGTATCCGATTCGAGGAGGTGTCGATGCGTCCCGCGGAGGTGTTCGTGCGCGGGCTTGCCCCGCATGAGGG
>DASRGD010000052.1:0-7842 GCA_035651195.1 Gaiellaceae bacterium
CCGCGCGAGCGGCGGCGCAGCTTCGCGGCAAGCTCCGAAGCCTCCGCCTTCCGGACGCCTCGGTGCTTGCAACCGCCGCCGAGCTCGAAGCAGACCGTCTCCTCACCGGCGACGGATCATGGGTGCCGATCAGCGGCCGCGTGAAGCTCATTCAGCGAAAATCGGCCGACTGAGGGGTTTTCTCGACCACGACGTGTCGATGAAGCCTCCAGGTCGTGGCGTCCGCGGCACGGTCGCACCTCGCGACCTCGGATCCAAAAGGGCGAAGCCGTGCTCGGTGAGGAACCGCCCGCAGGAGCAGCGCGATCGCTCTCACCGTCTCGAGCGACGGCAACGAGGCGCGTGCTGATCTGGCCGCTTCTCTCCGTTGCAGAAACCACGACTGCGGCGGACACTGTCTGCCATGGAAGTTCCGGACGTCCAGTACGCGAGGAGCGGCGACGTCAACATCGCCTATCAGGTCACGGGCGACGGCCCGTTCGATCTCGTCTTCGTCCCCGGTTACGTCACGCATCTCGAGCTTCACTGGGCGATACCGAGCTTCACGCCGTTCCTCGAGCGGCTGTCGTCGTTCTCGCGGCTGATCCGCTTCGACAAGCGCGGCACCGGCATGTCCGACCGCGTCAGCGGCGCGCCCACGCTCGAGACGCGCATGGACGACGTCCGTGCCGTCATGGATGCCGTCGGCTCGCGACGAGCTGCGTTCTACGGCCTCTCCGAGGGAGCGGCGATGAGCATCCTCTTCGCGGCGACCTACCCGGAGCGGACGGCGGCACTCGTCGTTCGGAGCGCCTTTCCGCGGAGGATGTGGGCGCCTGACTACCCCTGGGGCCGGACCGAGGAGCAGTACGAACGCGAGGTCGAGCGCGATCTCCGCGTCTTCGGGCCGCGGCAGCAGGCGAGAGAGGCGATCCGCGTCCTCGGACGGTTCAGCGATGCGGAGGTGGAGTCGTTCCTGCAGATGCTCCGCTTCGGCTCGAGCCCGGGGTCTCTCGAAGCTCTGCATCGGATGAACAAGGAGATCGACGTCCGGCACGTCCTGCCGGCCGTGCGCGTCCCGACGCTCGTCCTGCACGGAACCGAGGACACGATCGTCCCCATCGACGTCGCCCGATACGTCGCGTCGCGCATCCCGACGGCACGGCTCGTCGAGCTCCCCGGAGTCGGGCACCTCGCGTTTTCGTCGGGCCAGACCGCGATCGCGGGCGAGATCGAGCGTTTCGTGACGGACGTGTGGGAGGCCGGCGGCTGGGAGGAGGCGGAGCCGGATCGCCTCCTCGCGACGGTGCTCTTCACCGACATCGTCGGCTCGACGGTCAAGGCGACCGAGCTCGGCGACCGGGCCTGGCGGGAGCTGCTCGAGCGTCATCACGCGCTGATCCGCCGTGAGCTCGTCCGCTTCCGCGGCGCCGAGCTCGACGTCGCCGGCGACGGCTTCTTCGCGCGCTTCGACGGTCCCGCGCGCGCCGTCCGCTGTGCCTGTGCGATCACCGAAGGCGTGCGCGAGCTCGGGCTGCAGATCCGCGCAGGCTTGCACACGGGCGAGTGCGAGGTCATGGACGGCAAGGTCGGTGGAATCGCCGTCCACATCGGAGCCCGAGTGGCGAAGCAGGCGCAGCCGGGCGAGGTGCTCGTCTCGAGCACGGTCAAGGACCTGGTTGCCGGGTCGGGTCTGCGCTTCCGCGAGCGCGGGTCAACGGAGTTGAAGGGCGTGACCGGGGAGTGGCGGCTGTACGCGGCGGAACGCGCTCCCTAGGGTCTTGGCGAGACCGCGAACGCGAGCGGCGAGGCTCGGGCCCCCCGCCGCCCGAAGCGGTCATTCAGTCGCCCGTCTCGTACTTGAACGAGATGTCCAGGCGCACGCGGTACGAGGTCACCTTGCCGTCGCTGACGGTGACGTCGAACCTCGTCGCCTCGGCGATACGCAGGTCGCGGATCGTGCGCGCCGCCGTCTCGACCGCGTTGCGGGCGGCCGCCTCCCACGAGTCGGGGCTCGTGCCGATCACTTCGGTCACGCGGTAGACGCTGTCGCTCATCGTCGCTCCTTCGGGCGGCTCTGCGGCCGTCGCTTATCGGTGGCAGGGCTTCTTCTTGGTGCTGTGCTGACCTTTCTTGCAGCGCGGGATCTTCTTCGCGAGCGTGACCTTCGGCTTCGAGGGCGTCGCCGTGTGCGTGGACGGCGTCTGCACGGAGAGAGGCGTCGGCGGCGGCGCGTTCGTCGTCGGCGGTGCAGGCGCGCCGACGAGGTCGACGACCGTGCTGCCGGCCGGGTCGCCGCTGCCGCTCAGCGTGATGGCGACGCTCTGACCGGGGCTGCACGGGCACCCGGGGGCGAGCGAGAGCCCCGTGCACGCAACGGAGCCGCCGCTGAGCGAGCAGCTGCCCCCGGTCGTGCTCACGACGCCGCCGGCGTTGAACCCGCCGCCGGGAACGAGCACGAACGACTGGATCACCGTGTCGCCCGTGTTCTGCACCGTGAAGACGAACTGGTTGCCGCCGGCGGGGGAGACCGTGAGCGAGACGGCATCGCCCGCAGCGGCGGGCCCCGCGAGCAGGAGCGCCGTCGCGAGCAAGAGAGCCGGAACGACGAACCGGCGACTCATGGGGCAGGTTCTACACACTGCGGCGAGGCCCGGCAATCCCTCTCCTCGCGGCTAGCATCTGACGCCGGTGATCCGTCTCCTCGCCTCGGCGCTCGTTGCGCTCACGGCGCCGGCGTTCCACGCGACGGTGCGGCCGGTGCCGCCGGCGGTCCGCGCCGAGATCGTCGCGAGCGGCCACTACCACGCCGGCTGCCCGGTGCCGCTCTCGCGACTGCGGCTGCTGAGCGTTTCCTACTGGGGCTTCGACGGCGCCACGCACACGGGGCAGGTTGTCGTCAACGCGACCGTCGCCGGCAAGCTGGCGACCGTCTTCCGCCGTCTCTATGCGCTGCGCTTCCCGATCCACCACATGGCGGTGTCCGACGTCTACGGCCCGCGCGCGGAGCAGCCCGCCGACGGGGACGTCTCGGGCTCGTTCGAGTGCCGGCAGGCGGTCCCGTCGCCATGCACGGGCGGCACCGGCACGGGGCACTGGTCAGAGCACGCCTACGGCGAGGCGGTCGACATCAATCCCGTCGAGAACCCGTACGTCGGCTGCGGGATGACGCGCGACAAGGCTGCGCTCTCCTACCTCGACCGCTCGCGCGTGCGGCGCGGGATGGTGACGACGGCGGTGGTCGAGGCGTTCGCCTCCGTCGGCTGGGGCTGGGGCGGCTCGTGGAGCGGCTCGACGAAGGACTACATGCACTTCTCGGCCAGCGGGCACTAGCCCGCGCGCTCAGCGCCTGTAACCGAGCCTACGGCTGAAGCCGGCGAGGTAGCCCGGGCCCGCCTGATTGACGCTGATCGCGACCCGGATCGTCGAGCGGCCGGGCGGGAGGAGGGAGCTGCGGAAGCTGGTCGCCCCGGAGGCATCGAGACGTGCGCGCCTCAGCGTCACCCAGTGACCGTCGACGAGGCGTTGGAGCTGCACGATCTTGCCGGCGAACGAGCGCTCGGCGGTGACGCGTGTTGCGAAGCGACTCCCGCTGATCAACCGCAGCGAGACGCGCGGCTGCACGCCGATCGTGATCGGCGTGCTGTTGCCGCCGTTCAGGGAGGCCTGGTAGGTGGTCGCGATCCGCGGCTTTGCGAGGTAGGTCCAGCCGCCGCCCGCGCCGGTGAGCACGGTGGCGAGCGGCGTCAGGGCGCTCTCGCCGAACGGCTGCGAGAGGATCGTCACGCGCAGGCCCGCCTGGCCGCCGAAGACGTTGCCGTTGATCGCGACGTACTGCCCGGCGACGACGCGGAGCGCGGTCTTGCCGATCGCGACGGCGGCAGGCGTCGAGAACGCCATGTCGCCGTCGTAGGTGGTGCCCGCCCTGTTCGACGCCACGAGGCGGAAGTGGTACGTCGTCCCCGGCGAGAGGTTGGAGACGGTGACGCCGATCGGCTGCGCGCCGAAGCCGGCGCCGGCGCTGCGCGGCATCGTCGTAAGCCCGTACGACGTCGTCGTGCCGTAGTCGAAGTGCCACGTCGTCGCGCTGCCGCGCGGATCGACGGATCCGGTCAGGAGCGCGGACGTCGGGGTCACGCTCTGCGGCTGGTTCGTCTGCAGCCCCGGGTTCCCGAACGTCACGAACGACTGGTCGCCGCCGTAGCTCGTGGCGGTCGCGTTCGAGGCGACGAGCCGGTAGTGGTAGGTCGTGCCGGCAGCGAGCTTCGTGAGCGAGACGGAGACGTCGACCGGCCTCGTGCCGGCGCCGGCGGTGCGCGTCGCCGTCTTCAGGCCGTAGCTCGTGCTCGTGCCGTACTCGAACCACCAGCTCGTCGTCTGCCCGTTCGGGTTGACGGTCCCCTGGAGCGTCGCGTCGCCGACGCCGACCGACGTCGCGGGTGCAGTCGCGACGGTGGGCGCGGCCGCGGCCGCGCTCCCCGCGAGCGCGAGCGCCAGCCCTGCAACGAGCGGGAGGACCTTCATCGCAGGAGTGTTTCCCAGCCGCAGTTATGGCGATGCAAGGAAAAGGAAAGAATTCGCCGCCGCCGCCGCCGCGACGCGGCGGCAGCGCACCTCGCGGAGGCGCACTACGCTTCACGCCGATGCGCGACTTCAGCCTCCACGAGCTGCTCGACGAGCGCGCCGGCGAGGGGCTGGCGCTGTACGAGCGCCACGCGAATCCGCGCTTCGTCGAGATCCTGCGCATCCTCGGTTTCGACCGCCACTGGGTGCGCGCCGAGGGGCCGTACCTCTTCGACCGGAGCGGGACGAGGTACCTCGACTGGCTCGGCGGCTTCGGGCTCTACAGCGTCGGCCGCAACAACCCGACCGTGCGCGCTGCGCTCGCCGAGCTGCTCGAGCTCGAGACGGCGAGCCTGCCGCAGCTCGGCCTGACCGACCTGCCGGGCCTGCTGGCGGAGGCGCTACTCGCGGTCGCGCCCGCATCGACCGACCGCGTCGTCTTCGTCAACACCGGCACCGAGGCGGTCGAGGCGGCGCTCAAGCTCGGCCGTGCCGCCGCCGGTCGCTCGCGCGTGGTCGCCGTCGAGAACGGCTTCCACGGGCTGACGCTCGGCTCGCTGTCGGTGAACGGCGGCGCCAGCGAGCGCGCGCGATATGCGCCGCTGCTCCCGGGCGTGAGCTTCGTGCCGTTCAACGACCTCGAGGCGCTCGAGGCCGAGCTCGCGCGCGAGGACGTGGCGCTGTTCATCACCGAGCCCGTGCAGGGGCAGGGCGTGATCCTGCCGCAGCCGGGCTACCTGCGCGGCGCGCAGCAGCTCTGCCGCCGCTACGGGACGCTCTTCTGCCTCGACGAGGTGCAGACCGGTCTCGGTCGCACCGGCCGCATGTTCGCCTGCGAGCACTGGGGGCTCGAGCCGGACCTGGTCACGGTCGCGAAGGCGCTCTCGGGCGGCTACGTCCCGGTCGGGGCGCTGCTGCTGCGCCGCTCGGTGCACGAGGCGGTCTTCGACACGCTCGAGCACGCGACCTCGCACGGATCGACCTTCGCGCCGAACGACGCGGCGATGGTCGCCGGCCTCGCGACGCTGCACGAGCTCGCGGCGCGCGACCTCCCCGGTCGTGCGGCGCGGCTCGGCGAGTACCTGCTCGAGCGGACGCAGCCGCTGCGCGAGCGTTTCGACGTCGTCAAGGACGTGCGCGGGCTCGGGCTCGCGTGGGCGATCGAGTTCGGGGAGCCCGACGGCGGCAGCAGGACGTGGCGCTTCATCGACGGCCGGCAGCCGGCGCTGTTCAGCCAGTTCGTAATCGGCCCGCTCTTCCGCGAGCACCACATCTTGAGCCAGGTCGCGGGCCACCGAATCAACGTGCTCAAGGGCCTGCCGCCGCTCGTGCTCGACGAGAGCGACGTCGACTGGTTCGCCGAGGCGCTCGAGGACGTGCTCGCGAAGGCGAAGCGGCTCTCGCGCGCCGCGCTCGGCTTCGCCGCGCGTGCCGCCTTCCGTGTCTAGCGGTGACGTTGCCGGGCCGGCGCACGGCGCCGGTCAGGCCGCTGATCTCGACCCGCAGGTCGTCGCCCTGCTCGAGCGGCTGCGCGCGGTCGGCGCACCGCCCGTGCAGGAGCAGACGCCGGCCGAGCTCCGGCAGCGGCTCGCCGCGACCGCCGCGGTGCTCTTCGGCACGGTCGACGAGGTCGCGTCGGTCGAGGACCGCCTCGCGGGCGGCGTCCGCGTCCGCGTGTACGAGCCGAGGCCGGGCGACGCCGCGCTCGTCTACTACCACGGCGGCGGCTGGGTCGCGGGCAGCGTCGACACGCACGACGGGATCGTCCGGGCGCTGGCGGCGCGGTCCGGCCGGACGGTCGTCTCCGTCGACTACCGGCTCGCGCCCGAGCATCCGTATCCGGCCGGGCTCGAGGACGCGCGCACCGCCGCGCGCTGGGCGCTCGACCAGTTCGACGCGGTCGCGGTCGGCGGCGACAGCTCCGGTGCGACGCTCGCCGCGGTCGTGGCGCGCGAGCTGCCGGTGGCGCTGCAGCTCCTGATCTGCCCGGCGCTCGACGCGCGCTGCGAAACCGACTCGTACGCTCGGTTCGCCGAGGGCACGAACCTGACGCGCGAGGCCATGCGCTGGTACTGGGCGCAGTACCTCGGCGGTGCGGACGGCGACGATCCGGATGCGTCGCCGCTGCGCGCGCCCGACCTGTCGCGCGCGGCGCCCGCGATCATCGCCGTGGCGGAGTGCGATCCCCTGCGCGACGACGGGCTCGCGTACGCGGAGCGGCTGCGGGCCGCGGGCGTTCCCGTCTCGCTTCGTCGCTACGAGGGCATGGTGCACAACTTCGTTCGCTTCGCGGCCACGCTCGACCGCGCGTCGGCGGCGCTCGACGAGCTGGCGTCGGAGCTGGGGGCGCGGCTCGGCTAGCGCCGGCGCTTCTGGCGCTTGCCGCGCGCGGGCGGGCGCGACCCCTGCTGCAGGCGCTGCTGCAGCCGCCGCTGCTGGCGGTTGGCCGGCTCGGGCATCGCTCCCTGCTCCTGGACCGCCTCGAGGTACGCCCGCCGCTCGGTGGCGGAGAGCTGTGAGAGCGCCTGCTGCGCCTTGAGCGGATCGGGATTCGTGCCGACGCGCTGCATCTTCCGCAGCGCGCTCGCGAGCTCCGGGTTCTGCCGCTCGAGCGCCGCCGTGCTCAGGCGCTGGAACCAGCGGCGCAGGAACGAGATCCGCGCGAGCGTCGTGATCAGCGGCCGCAGGTAGCGGCCGCCGCGGACGCGCCCCAGCACGAGCACGCTGCCCATGAGCACGATCAGCGCGCCCAGGATGATGAGCGGGACGAGCAGGTAGCCCACGACGGGAGTCTAGGAGCCGACGACCTGCACGAGCCAGCGCCGGTCGCGCTCGCGGTCGAGCTCGATGAAGAGGATCCGCTGCCAGGTGCCGAGCGCGAGGTCCCCCTCCGCGACCGGGATCGACTCGCCGGCGGAGCCGAGCAGCATCGACATGCAGTGCGCATGACCGTTGCCGAACTCCATGTCCTCGGGGCAGATGTTCTCGGTGCGGCGGTCCCAGTCGTCGTGCGCGTAGTAGGCGTCGTTCGGGATCAGGCGGCGCAGGAGGCGCGCGAAGTCCTCGAAGAAGCCGGTCTCGAACTCGTTGACCCGCACGCAGCAGGTCGTGTGCGGCGAGTAGACGCAGCAGATGCCGTCGATGACACCGGACTCGTGGACGATCTCGCGTACTTCCTCGGTGATGTCCGTGACGTGGAGGCCTCCGCGGGTGCGAAACTGCCGCTCCTGCTGGAAGACCTTCACGGCCGCGGAGTCTAACGCTCGGACATGCGGGCCGCGAAGGGATACCGTCCTCCCG
>DASRGD010000053.1:0-31840 GCA_035651195.1 Gaiellaceae bacterium
CACGAGGCGGGCAAGTTCCTGCCGGCCGCGATCGTGCTCGAATCGGACGGCGCCCAGAATCGCGGCACCGCGACGCCGCAGCAGGCGGCGTCGTACGCGAAGAAGCACGGCATCCGCATCTACGGCGTCGCGCTCGGGACGCCGAACGGGAAGGTCGTATTCGGCTTCGGCCTCTACCAGAACTCGATCCCCGTCCCGCCCGACCCGGCGACGGTCCGCTACGTCTCGCGCGCGACTGGCGGCCAGTCGTTCGACGCCCAGAACGCGAAGAACCTGATCTCGATCTACAAGACGCTCGGCTCGAGCATCGGCCGCAAGACCGAGCTGCGCGAGATCAGCTCCTGGTTCGCGATCGCCGCCGCCGTCTGCCTGATCGCCGCCGTCGGCGCCTCGCGGGTCTGGTCGTCGCCGCTCCCGTAGCTTCGACCGAAAGCGGCCGGACCTCGGTTCGGCACGGTCAACCCAGCCCCGCGACCGTCACCCCGAGCAGCAACAGCGACAGCGCCGAGGTGGCGAGCACGGTCGCGCCGGCGAGCGCGTTGAACAGGCGTCCGTTCGCATGGCGGCCCATCAACTCGCGGCTCGAGGCCAGTCGCCAGACGAAGAAGAGGGTGATCGGGAGTAGGACGCCGTTCACGACCTGCACGCCCACGAGCAGGCCGATCACGTGCACGCCCGGCAGCAGCGCGACGATCGTGCCGATCACGATCAGCACCGTGACGACGCCGACGAACACCGGCGCGTCGCGCGGGTCGTGGCGAATGCCCTTCTCGAACCCGAACGTCTCCGCGACGACGTAGGCCGCCGTCACGGGCAGGATCGCCGCCGCGAGCAGGCTCGCGCCCAGCAGCCCGATCGCGAACAGGACCTCGGCGTACCGGCCGGCGAACGGCTCGAGCGCCTTCGCCGCGTCGGCGGCGCTCGAGACCGTCCGGTGCCCGTGCACGAACAGGGTCGCGCCGGTGGCGATGATGATGAACCCCGCGACGACGTTGGCGAAGATCGAGCCGGCGGCGACCTCCGCGCGCTCGGCGTTCAGCTCGTCGGCGCCGATGCCCCGCTCGACGACCGCCGACTGCACGTAGAGCTGCATGAACGGCGTGATCGTCGTCGCCGCGGTTGCGATCAGCAGGTAGAGGTAGCCCGAGTTGGCCTGGACGTGCGGGACGACGATCGCGTGGCCGACCTGCCCCCAGTGCGGATGCGCGAGGACGGCCGCGACCGGATACGCGAAGAAGGGGATCGTCATCAGCACGAAGACCCGCTCCGCCGCCTTGTACGAGCCGCGCACGAGGAGCAGCCAGACGACCAGGGCGGCGATCGGCACCGAGACGTACTTCGGGACGTGCGCGAGCGAGAGCGCCGCGCCGATGCCGACGAACTCGCTGATGCAGATGCCGAGGTTCGCGATCAGCACGGAGAAGGTCGAGAACGACGACCAGCGCACGCCGTACTGCTCCCTGATCAGCTCTGCGAGACCCTTGCCCGTGATCGCGCCCATCCGCGCCGCCATCTCCTGGACGACGATCAGCGAGACGGTGATCAGGACCATCAGCCACAGGAGGTCGTAGCCGTACTTCGCGCCGACGGACGCGTACGTGGCGATCCCGCCCGCGTCGTTTCCCGCATTCGCCGCGATCAGCCCGGGGCCGAGGAAGCCGAGCAGCGCGACCAGGCGTGCGCTCGCGCGGCTAGGCGGGTGCAGCCGCCGGGCTCGGACGCGGCCGCGTGCGGACGCGAGGGTCGCACGGACTGAGCGCGCCATCGAAGTCGACCTGTTCGAGCCTCGCGGTCATCGAGGCGGAATGGTAGGCGCGTGCGCCGCCCCGCGTGTGTGTTCTCCGTCAGTCGTCGCCGAACAGGCCGAAGCGGCGGCGCCAGCCCTTCGGAACGACGAGCTCGAGCGCGTCGTCGACGGTGACGACGCCGACGAGGCGCTCCTGGTCGTCCGTGACCGGGACGACGGTCAGGTCGAAGTCCGTCATCAGCCGCGCGACCTCTTCGAGGTCGGCGTCCGCGCGGACGCGCTGTGGTGGTGCGGCGACGTCGCCGATCGGCAGCTCGGGGTCGGCGCGCAGGAGGTCGGCCAGCGCGATCGCGCCGAGGAGCCGCTTGTGGGTGTTCATGACGAAGATCCAGGCGAGCGCATCGGCGGCGACGCGTGAGCCGCGGACCCGCTCGAGTACCTCGGCGTGCGTCGCCTGGCCGTAGACGCAGACGAAGTCGGGGCTCATCAAGCCTCCCGCCGTGGCCGCGTCGTAGCCGAGCAGCGTGCGCAGCCGACGGCGCTGCACCGGCGGCAGCCGCTCGATCACGAGCTCGCGCCGCTCCTCCGCAAGCTCGGCGATCAGGTCGGCCGCGTCGTCCGACTCCATCCGTACGACCATCTCCGCGACCTCCTCGTCGGACCACTCCTCGATGAACTCGAGCTGGTGCTGCGAGCCGAGCTCCTCGAAGACGTCGGCCTCGAGCTCCGGGTCGGCGCCGACCGCCTCGATGATCTCCTCACCCTCGCTGTGCGAGGCGGCCTCGACCAGGTCGGCGAGCTGCGCGGGATGGAGCTTGGCGAGCCTTGGATGCGGGACCCGCAGGCGCACCGTCGGGACGTGACCCGTGAAGGGCTCGACGCTCGCCCAGTCGAGGAAGCTGCTGGCCGCGAGGCCGCCGGCGAGGGCGCGGGGCAGGAGGCGCCGCACGAATCCGCGAAGGCCGGTGTCGACGCCGACGACGCGGTACCACCCCTCCAGCCGCGCGAGCTCGATGTCGTTCGAGCGGACGAGGCGAGCGCCGTCGACGTTGATCAGCTGCCGGTCGAGCACGTCCTTCTTCAGCAGCACCTCCTGCGGCCGGCGCTCGAACCGCCGCAGGTCGAACTGGACGCCGCGCAGGGTCGTGCGGTCGTGGCCGAGCTCGGACACCGAGTCGGCGGGCACGAACACCTCGCGACCGGCGATCCGTGCGAGCAGACCGGTCACCGGCGGGTACCCGTCGTCGCCGAGCCGGACGATCAGATCGACGAGACGCCCGACCTTCCCGCTCTCGCCACTCCACAGCTCGCTGCCGACGAGCTGGGAGAGATGGAGTACCGCCGGCGCCGGCGCTCCCGAAGCACCCACGCCGACACGATAGACCCTGGAGATCGAGGCTCAGCCCGCGGAGTCGGGGAAGACCGCCTCGCCGAACGTCGGGAACGGCTCGATCACGTCGGGCGGCACGCGAGCGCCGATCGCGAGCGTCAGCTCCGCCTCGTCGTCGAGCCGGCGGAGGGCGCCGGCGACGTGCTCGCCGGTCGACCCCCGCCGAGGACGACGACGTCGAGGCCTAGGTGAGGCCGTTCGCCTTCAGGAACGCCTTGGCGACCGAGCTCGGGTCCTGCTTGTCGACCACGACCGCCTTGTTCATCGCGATCATCGCCGGCAGCGTCAGTTTGGCCGAGACGGCGTTGACCGTCCTCGCGAACGTCGAGCCGGCCGCCTGTGCGACCGACGTCTTGACGATCGGCGCGACGTTCTGGAAGCCCGTGACGTGCTTCGGATCCGCCAGCACCGTGTACTTCGACGGCTTGCTCAGCGGGGGATCGGTCGAGAACACGTCGGCCGCCTGCACCTTGTTCTGGTCGAGCAGCGTGTAGGCGGAGATCGACGCGAGCGGGACGAACGTCACCTTCCCGATCCCGTACTGCTTCTGGTAGCCGACGAGGCACGTGTTGCGGGTCTGGCACTCGGGGAAGCCCGCGAACTTGTAGGAGCCGATCTTCTTCAGGTCGGCGATCGACTTGAGGCCGTACTTCTGCGCCGTCGCGTTCGTGACGGCGATCACGTCGGTGTCGTAGAACGGCGTCATCTCGAGGAGCGTGAAGCCCTTCGTCGCCTCGAGCTGCTTCGCCTTGTTGTAGGTCGCCTGGGCGGACTTGCCCGAGAACGAGTTGTGGAAGACGTCCTGGACGATCACGCCCGTGTACTCGGGGTAGAAGTTGATCTTGCCGCTCGTGAGCGCGGTCTGGATCAGCTCGGTCGAGCCGAGGCTGCCCTTGTTCGTGACGTCGAAGCCCTTCGCCGCGAGCGCCTGCTGGTAGAGCGCGCCGAGGATGTACTCCTCGGGGAAGTTCTTCGTACCGATGACGATCGTCGGAGCTTTCGTCGCCGGGCGCGCCGCCCCGGCGAATAGTCCGATCACGATCGCGACTCCGAGCGAGATCGCGAATGCCGCCTTGGCGGCCCTGCGTGTGTGCTTCCTGATCACTGGGGCTCCTTTCAGGTTGTGCCTGCCACCCTACGCGTCGTGCCTTCGGATGTGACGAATCGTTGCAACGCAAGCAGCGCCAGCCACACTCCCGCCGACAGCGCCATCACGCAGTAACAGGCGCCGAGCACCCCCTGCAGGCGGTAGCTGGCCTGGTTGACGATGACGTCACCGAGGCCGCCGCCGCCGGCGATCGCAGCGATCGGAGCGGTCGCCACGACCGTCACCGCCGCGACGCGGATGCCGGTGAAGAGGAGCGGCAGCGCGAGCGGCAGCTCGACGCGCGCCAGCATCTGCAGGCGCGACATGCCCATCCCGCGGGCAGCGTCGGTGACGTCGCGGTCGACACCGTCGACGCCCGCGTACGCGTTCGTGAGGACCGGCCCGGTTGCAAGCACCGCGAGCGCGACCATGTTGTTGACGAAGCCGATGCCGAGGATGGTCAGGAAGATCGCGATCAGCAAGATGCTCGGCAGCGCCCGTCCGACGATCGAGGCGCCGATCGCGACCGTCGAGCCGCGGTGGAGGTGCCCGAGCGCGACGCCGACCGGCAGCGCGACGGCGGCACCGATCCCGAGCGCCGCGCCCGACAGCTCGAGCTGCTGGAGCGCCTTGTGCGCGAGGAAGCCGGGATGGTCGCCGATGAAGCGGAAGCCCTCGAGGAACGTGTGCGCGTTGGCGGTGTCGAGGAGGATCACGTCCACCTCACGAGCACGCGCCGCGTCGCGACGAGGAGGAGATCGAAGGCGAGCGCGAGCGCGACGACGAGCGCACCGGCGGAGTAGATCTCCGTCTTGAACGGTGTCGGCAGCCGCATCGCGAGGAAGATCGGGTAGCCGAGGCCCCGGTCGCCGACGAGCGACGCGACCGTCGCGATCGCGACCGTCGAGACGACCGCGATCCGGAGCCCGGCGATGATCGCGGGCAGCGCGAGCGGGAGCTCGACGCGCCAGAGCACCTGCCGCCGCTCGAGGCCCATCCCCCGTGCGGCCTCGAGCACACCCGGCGGCACCGAGCGCAGGCCGGCGACGATGTTCGGATAGAGGATGACGAGCGAGTAGCCGATCAGCGGGACCAGCACGGTCGTGTTCGAGAGGCCGGAGAACGCGATCAGGATCTGGAAGGCGACGAGGCTCGGGATCGTGTAGATGAGGCCGGCCACGATCGCGATCGGCTGATCGAGCGCGCGCACGCGGTGCGAGGCGAGCGCGAGCGCGAACGCGATCGCGAAGCCGATCGCGACCGCGATCACCGTCAGCTCGGCGTGCTGGACGAGGTGCGGCTCGAGCGTGTCGCTCCAGTGCTCGCGCACCCAGCTCCAGCAGAAGAGATGGTTGCCGGTCACGCACGCGCTGCCGTGGCCGAAGTTCGGAATCACCGGCCCCGGGCCGCCGGCCGCGATCACGAGCGCAGCAGCTCCGTCGCGCGCTCGAGCGGCAGCTCGCCGCGAGCGCCGCCGTCGTCGCCGACGACGAGGACGCGGTCCGCGCCGGTCTCGAGCATCAGCGAGACCGCGTTGCGGACGGTGCTGTGGTCGGAGACCTGCGGCAGCTCGTCGCGCCGGCCGAGCGGGTCGAGGGGGACGTCGAGGAGCGTGCGCAGCGCGAGCCGCCGCAGCGCCCGATCCTCGCCGATGAAGCGGGCGACGAAGTCGTCGGCCGGACGGGCGAGGACCGCGTCCGGCGTGTCGTACTGCGCGAGCACGCCGCCCTCGCGGAGGATCGCGATCCGGTCGCCCATCAGGATCGCCTCGTCGACGTCGTGCGTGACGAAGATCACCGTCTTCGTCACCTCGCGGTGCAGCCGGCGCACCTCGAGCTGCAAGCGGTGGCGCGTGATCGGGTCGAGCGCGCCGAACGGCTCGTCCATCAGCAGCAACGGGGGGTCGGCCGCGAGCGCGCGCGCGAGCCCGACGCGCTGGCGCTGGCCGCCGGAAAGCTGCGCCGGGTACCGCTTCGCGTCGGTCGCCTCGAGCCCGACGAGCGCGAGCAGCTCGCCCGTCCGCGCTCGACGGCGCTCCCGCTCCCAGCCGAGCAGTCGCGGCACGGTCTCGATGTTCTCGCCGACCGTCATGTGCGGGAAGAGCCCCGCCTGCTGGATCACGTAGCCGATCCCGCGCCGGAGCTCGACCGCCGGCAGCTCGGTGATGCTGCGGCCGTCGATCCGGATGTCGCCCTCGTCGAACGGGATCAGGCGGTTGACGAGCTTGAGCGCCGTCGTCTTGCCGCCCCCGGACGGGCCGACGAGGACGCAGAAGGTGCCGGCGGGGATCTCGAGCGTGAGCTCCTGCAGCGCCGCGGCCTCGCGACCGGCGTAGCGCTTGGTCACGCGGTCGAAGACGATCTCAGCTGCGGAGGGCACGGTTCGTGATCCCGGCGAGGCCGACGAGCCCCCCGGCGCCGATGAGGCCGGCGGTGATCGCCATCGCGAGACGGTAGCCCGCGAGGTCGAGCCGGTTGTTCGCGCCCGCGATCGCGGCGCCGACGATCGCGATCCCGAGCAGCGCCGCGACGCGGGCGACCGCATTGTTGACGCCGGAGGCGATGCCGGCGTCTCGCTCGCCGGCGTCGGCGAGGACGGTCGAGGTGAGCGGTGCGACGATGAGGCTGAGCCCGAGCGCGAAGACGAGCAGCGGCGGCAGCAGCTCCGTCCAGTAGTCGAAGCCGGGCGAGAGCCGGCGCATCCAGACGAGCGCGGCCGCGCAGACGAGCGGCCCGATGCCCATGAAGAGGCGCGGCCCGAACCGCATCGACAGGCGCCCGACGCGCGGTGAGAGCAGGAACATGACGACGGTGATCGGCACCGTTGCGAGCCCGCTCCGGAACGGCGAGTAGCCGGCGAGCTGGATCAGGAACAGCGTCAGGAAGAAGGTGAGCGTCGCGAGGGCGGCGTAGACGACGAGCGTCTCCACGTTCGCGAACGTGAAGTTGCGCAGGCGGAAGAGACGCAGCGGCAGCATCGGCGCGTCGTGTCGCAGCTCCCAGGCGACGAAGAGGACGAGCAGCGTGATGCCGCCGAGCAGCGTCGCGACGATGAGCGGGTCGCCGAAGCCGCGCTTCGGCTCCTCGATCAGGGCGAACACGGGGCCGCCGAGGCCGAGCAGCGAGAGGATGCCGCCGACGACGTCGACGCGCGCGCGGCGCTCGGTTCGGATCCGGCTCGGCAGCGCCCACTCGACGAGCGCCAGCGTCGCGAGCGCGAGCGGCGGGTTGATGTAGAAGATCGACCGCCACGAGGCTGCCGTGACGAGGTAGCCGCCGACGAGCGGGCCGAGCACGAAGGCGATTCCGGTCCAGGCAGTCCACGTCCCGATCGCGGCGCCGCGCTCCTCGCCGCTGAAGACGGCGGTGATCGTCGCCAGCGCCGCCGGCGTCAGCAGCGCGCCGGCGATTCCCTGCAGGCCGCGGGCGACGATGAGCACGTTGCCGGTCGGCGCGAGCGCGCAGAACAGCGAGGTGACGCCGAACGCGGCGACGCCGATCGCGAAGACGCGCTTGCCGCCGAACAGGTCGCCGAGCGAACCGCCGACGAGAAGCAGGGAGCCGAGCGTCAGCAGGTAGGCGTCGACGACCCACTCCTGCAGCGCGAGGCCGCCGCCGAGGTCGCGTCGAATCGCCGGCAGCGCGACGTTGACCACGGTCGAGTCGACGAAGACGATCGTCGACCCGAGGATGGAGGCAGCGAGGATCAGGCGCTTGCGCGTGGCGTCGCTCAGATGGTCGAATACTCGCATCCCGGTTGACGGCGTCGGACCGACGTCCGATCCCTCGGCAACGATGAGTGGGTACACGATCAAAACGACGGCCGACGTCCCCGACATCCTCGGGGACTATCCCGGCGAGATGCACATGTTCGCGCCCGAGCTCGGGTCGGAGCAGGTGGCGCTCACGTACCGCCGCATGCCCCGGCATACCGGCGGGAAGGGCTCGTACGGGCACTTCCACCAACACCAGGAGGAGATCTACTTCGTCGTCGCGGGCAAGCTGCAGTTCAAGCTGGGCGACGACGTGGTCGAGGCGGGGAAGGGGACGGCGATCCGCGTCGCACCGGAGGTCGTGCGCTCGGTCTGGAACGACGCGAGCGAGGACGCGGAGCTCGTGATCGTCTCGATCCGCAGCGACGACGAGGCCGGCTACGTGGCCGACTTCTGGCCGGCCTAGTTCTTCCGCGGGAGCCGCCGGCGCCAGTGCCAGGTCGAGCCGGTGCGGAGCGCCTCGAGGCGGGCGTCGATCAGGAGCTTCGTGCTGGGCCTGTCGGTGAGCCTGGAGACCATTTCCCCTCCCCTCAAGAATCTTGACGTCGAGATACTACCCTGCGGATATCTTGACGTCAAGACAACTTGCAAGTAGTATGGCGGCGTGGACAGGGATCGGATCGACGTCTTCCTCGCACACCTCGAGGGCATCCCCGACCTCGACTACGAGGTCGAGGGGATCGTCGACCGGATCACCTCGCTGCAGCGCAAGTTCCGGCGCGAGCTCGAGCAGACGCTCGCCGAGCACGGCCTCACCTGGGCGGAGTGGAAAGTGCTGGGCAGCCTCTGGCATGCGCACCACGACGTCCCGCACTGCAGCTCGCCCGGCGAGCTCGCGGCCGAGCTCGAGCTCTCGAGCGGGGCGATGACGAGCCGGCTCGACAAGCTCGAGCGCGCCGGGCTCGTGCGGCGGCGCCCGGATCCCGAGGACCGTCGCGGCGTCAAGGTCGAGCTGACCGAGGCCGGCAGCCGCGCCTGGCTCGAGTCGACGAACGCGCAGGCGATCAAGGAGGCGCGCGTCGCCCGCGCGCTCTCGAAGCCGGAGCAGGTGCGGCTGAACGCGCTGCTCCGCAAGTTGATGCTCGAGTTCGAGGAATCAGAGCGCCTGCGCGAAGGTGCGGCCCCCGACGAGCCGCTCGGCATACGGGCGGACGCGGCGGCGTAGCCCGCGATCGGACGTCACGACCCAGAGCGGCCCCGCGCGCTCGGCGGCGAGCGCGGCGATCTCGTCGTCGGCGCTGCGGGCGCCCTCGAAGACGACGCAAAACGTGGTGGCCCTCGCGCTCGCCCCACACGTGCGCGCGTGCGACGAGCTCGTCGCGGGCCAGGTTCGGCCAGAGCGAGCGGCGCGCGTTCTCGCCGTCGACGAGCACGAGCGCCATCAGGCCTCGACGGTGGCGGTGCGGAGCCCCGCGGCCGGCTGCCGCGGCCCGAGCCCGTGGAAGGACTCGGGCTCGCGCCGGCCCTCGACGCAGTCGGCGACGTACTCGGCGAGCGCCGGACCGTGCTTGAAGCCGTGGCCCGAGCCGCCGCCGACGAGCCACCAGTCAGGCCGTTCGGGGTGGCGCGCGACGAGGAAGTGCGCGTCCGCCGTCAGGTCGTACTGGCAGACGCGCGCGCCCACGACCGGGGCGTCGGCGAGCGAGGGGAAGCGGCGGGCGGCGTAGGCACGCGCGAGCCGCTCGTTCTCGGGCCTCGGCAGCCGCTCGAGCCGGTCGGGGTCGACGTCGTCGCCGGGAACGTCGGGCGCGACCTCGACACCGAGGCCGCCGAGCTCGCCGTGGCCGTAGAAGGCGCCTTCGTAGTCGCACCAGCCGGGCGAGCCGGCCCACTCGCCGCCGGCCCCGAAGAAGAAGACGTCGCGCCGGGTCACCTTCTGCTCGACGAGCCCCGGGAAGAGCCGAGGGAGCCAGGAGCCGCAGGCCCAGACGACGACGTCGGCGCGCGGGGGCGCCGCCGGCACTGCGCGAGCCGTCTCGAGGCGGACGCCGCGAGCGAGCGCCGCGGTCGCGCGGCGCGCGTGGAGGACGCCCGCCTCGGGCTCGAACAGCACCGACGCCACGGCGAGCGACGGGTAGAGTCGTCGGGCCTCGTCGGGCCCGAGCCGCTCGACCGCGATCCCGAGCCGGCGCAGCGCCGACTCGCTCCGGGCGAGGAACTCGCTGCCGCCGTCGTCGAACCAGGCGACGCCCACCGGCTCGAACAGACGCTCGCCCGTCTCCGCCTCGAGCTCGCGCCAGAGCTCGAGCGCGCGCCGTGCGCTCCGCGAGTACCAGTCCGCGTCGCCGTGCGCGAAGCGGAGGAGTCGCGTGTCGCCACCGGAGCCGGAGCGGACGTTCCCGGGGAGGTACTGCTCGACGAGGGTGACGTCGAAGCCGCGCCGCGCAAGCTCGCGCGCCGTGGCGGCGCCGAAGACGCCGGCGCCGACGACGACCGCGCGCGTCATCGGGCCCGGACGCAGCCGGCGAGGATGAAGCCGAGCGTGCCGAGGTCGGAGAGCGGCGGCGACGGCAGCGACCTTCACACCGCCGTCGCGACGGCGTCGATCGCTCCGCGCAGGCTGCGCACGTAGTCGCGGAGCGCGCGCGGGCCCTCCTCCGCCACCTGGACCGCCCGCGAGCCGACGACGACGCCGTCGGCGAGCTCGGCGACGGCGGCGGCGTGGGCCGGGGTCGAGATGCCGAAGCCGGCGTAGAGCGGCACGTCGGTCAGCGCGCGCGTCCGCTCGACGAGGCCGGCGAGCGCGGAGGAGACCTCGCCGCGCGCGCCTGTGGTGCCGGTGAGGGTGACGAGGTAGAGCCAGCCGTCCGTCGCGGCCGCGCACGCGGCGAGGCGCTCGTCGGTCGAGGTGGGAGCGACGAGCTGGATGCGCGGGACTTCCGGGTGGCCCTCGACCGGCAGGTCGACGACGATCGCGGTCGTCGCGCCGGCGGCGCGCGTGTCCGCGACGAAGCGCTCGTACCCGTACGCCTCGAGGATCGCGGCATAGGTCATCGGCACGAGCGGGACGTCGACGCGGCTGCGCACCTCGGCGAGGCATTCGAGGCACTGCTTCGTGCGCATGCCGCGGGCGAGCGCGCGCTCGCAGGCGAGCCGGATCGTCGGCCCCTCGGCGAGCGGATCGGAGAACGGGAAGCCGAGCTCGACGAGGTCGGCGCCGCCCTCGACCGCCGCCTCTGCGAGCTCGGGCGTCTCCGGCTCGCAGACGAGGTAGACCACGAGCTTCTTCATCGTTCGGCCGTGTCAGGCCTCAGCCCGACGTCGTGCGCGAGCACCTCGGCGAGATCCTTGTCGCCGCGGCCGGAGAGGCAGACGAGGACCAGCTCCTCGTCGAGCCCGAGCGCGCATGCGAGCGCGTGTGAGCTCTCGAGCGCCGGGATGATGCCCTCGGTCTCGGCGAGGCGGTGGAAGGCCGCAAGCGCCTGCTCGTCGGTGCACGGGACGTACTCGGCCCGCCCGGAATCGCGCAGCGCTGCGTGCTCGGGGCCGACTCCGGGATAGTCGAGCCCCGCCGAGATCGAGTGCGCGTCCGCGATCTGGCCGTCGGCGTCGGCGAGGATCGAGCTCCGTGCGCCGTGGAGGATACCGGTGCGGCCCGTGCCGAGGCTCGCAGCGCCCGCCGCCTCGACGCCGACGAGGCGCACGTCGTCGTCGAGGAATGCGTAGAAGACGCCGATGGCGTTCGAGCCGCCGCCGACGCAGGCGACGACCGCTTCGGGAAGGCGGCCTTCCGCCGCGAGCAGCTGCTCGCGCGCCTCCTCGCCGATCACGCGCTGGAGCTCGCGCACGATCTCCGGATACGGCGCCGGGCCGACGCAGGAGCCGATCAGGTAATGCGTCGTCTCGACGTTCGTGATCCAGTCGCGGATCGCCTCGCTCGTCGCCTCCTTCAGCGTCTTCGTCCCGAACTCGACCGGCCGCACCTCGGCACCTAGCAGCTGCATCCGCTCGACGTTCGGCCTCTGCCGGCGCATGTCCTCGGCGCCCATGTAGACGACGCAGTCGAATCCGAAGCGCGCGCAGACCGTCGCCGTCGCGACGCCGTGCTGGCCGGCGCCGGTCTCCGCCACGATGCGGTGCTTGCCGAGCCGTCGTGCGAGCACGGCCTGGCCGAGGGCGTTGTTCAGCTTGTGCGCGCCGGTGTGGAGGATGTCCTCGCGCTTCAAATAGATCCGGCGATTCGGCGCGAACCGGCTCGCGAGCGTCAGCGGCGTCGGCCTGCCCGCGTAGCTCGTGAGCAGCTCGTGCACCTCGCGTCGGAAGGCGTCGTCCTTGCACGCCTGCTGCCAGCCCGCGGTCAGCTCGTCGAGCGCCGGGATCAGCGTCTCGGGGACGTAGCGCCCGCCGTAGGCGCCGAAGGTCGTCGTCATCTCGCCGCCGCCACCCACGCGCGGACGGCGTCGTGGTCCTTCACGCCCGGCGCGCGCTCCGTCGAGCGGGCGGAGTCGACGGCCCATGGCCGGACGGCGTCGATCGCGGCGCGGACGTTGCGCGCGTCGAGGCCGCCGGCGAGCATGACCCGGCCCGGCGTCGCGCGCGCTCGCGCCAGGTGCGTGGCGTCGTCCTGCTCCCACGGGAGGTCGACGACGGTGCCGACCTGCTCGCCGCTCCGCAGCAGCACGCCGTCGCGCGCGCGGTGGCCGTTCTCGCGCTCGTAGAACTGGACGACGTCGGCGTCGGTGTCATGCGCGTCGCCGACGAAGACGGCGACCCGGAGGACGGTGTCGGGAGCGTCGAGCAGCTCGTCGGTTCGACGCGGGCTCTCCTCGGCGAGGACGAAGCCGACGAGGTCGGCGCCGGCCTCGACGGCGACGTCGACGTCCTCCTGCCGCGTCAGACCGCAGACCTTCACCAGCGGACGGCGGAGCAGCTCGCCGAGCTTCGTGCCCGGGTCGGGCGCGCGCATGAGGCTCGAGCCGATCAGGATCGCGTCCGCGCCGGCGAGCTCCGCGGCGGCGCCGTGCGCCGCGGTCTCGATCGCGGACTCGGCGACGACGATGCGGTCGCGCGGCGCCCGCTCGACGAGCGCGAGCTGCGCGCGGCGGTCGATCGCGAAGCTCGAAAGGTCGCGGGCGTTGAGGCCGATCACCCGCGCGTCGAGCGCCGTCGCACGCTCGAGCTCGGCGGCGTCGTGCGCCTCGACGAGCGTGTCCAGCCCGAGCTCGGTCGCCTCGCGCATCAGCCGCGCGCAGGTCTCGGCGTCGAGGTCGCGCAGGATCAGCAGCGCCGCGTCCGCGCCCGCCTCGCGCGCGGTGCGGAGGTCGTCGGCCGTCGAGAAGAATCCCTTCGCGAGCAGCGGCAGCGTCGTCGCGGCGCGGGCTGCGCGCAGGTCGTCCCAGGTCCCCCCGAACGCATCGTCGACGAGCACCGACATGGCGCGCGCGCCGGCGCGCTCGTACGCGCGCGCCACCGCGACGACATCGCCCCCCGGCCGGAGGCCGCCCGCCGACGGCGAGCGCCGCTTGAACTCGGCGATCGCACCGAACCCCGGCGCGCCGAGCGCGTCGGCGAACCTCACGTCGCACTCCAGTCGCGGTGGCTGCCGCCGGACACGGCCGCCTCGGCGAGGCGGTCGAGCAGGGGCTTCGTTGCGCTTGTGGATCGTGCGTTGCGGTCCTGTGTGAGTGGCTGCCGCCGGACACGGCTCATCGGGGCACGGCTCCTCGGGAGAACGCGACCAGCTGCTCGAGGCGCTCGGCTGCGGCGCCGCTGTCGAGGGCTTCTCGGGCGAGCTCGAGGCCCTCGCGCAGGTCTGCCGCGTGCCCGCCCGCGGCGATCGCGCCCGCCGCGTTGAGCAGGATCGCCGAGCGGCGGCCGCCCGTCGCGCCGGCGAGCACGGCGCGGATCGAGGCGGCGTTCTCGGCGGCGCTGCCCCCGCGCAGCTCCTGCGGGTCGCAGCGCTCGACGCCGAGATCGAGCGGATCGATCTCGCGGCGCGTGACGGCTCCGTCGACGACCTCGCAGACGAGGTTCGAGCCCGCCGGCGAGAGCTCGTCGATACCGCCGGCGCCGTGGACGACGAAGGCGCGGCGGGCGCCGAGCTGCGCGAGGACGTCGGCGATCACCGGCACGAGCAGCGGCGAATAGACACCGACGACCTGCGCCCGCGCGCCGGCCGGGTTCGTCAACGGCCCCAGCACGTTGAAGACGGTACGCGCTGCGAGCTCTCGCCGGACCGGAGCTGCGTGCTTCATCGACGGGTGGTGCGTCGGCGCGAACATAAACCCGAAGCCGAGCTCGTCGATCGACTCGGCGATCCGCTCGGGTGGCAGCTCGAGCTCGAACCCGAGCGCCTCGAGCACGTCTGCCGACCCGGCCTGCGAGGAGACGGAGCGGTTGCCGTGTTTCGCAACCCCGGCGCCGGCCGCCGCCGCCACGAGGGCCGCGGCGGTCGAGATGTTGAACGTCTTGCCGCCGTCGCCGCCGGTGCCGGCGGTGTCGACGAGGTCGTCCCGCTCCGGCCGAACGGGTAGCAGGTGCGCGCGCATCGCCTCGGCGCAGCCGGCGATCTCGTCCGCCGTCTCGCCCTTGAGGCGGAGCGCCACGAGGAAGCCGCCGATCTGCGCCGGCGTCGCCTCGCCGGACATGATCCGGTCCATCACCCGCCGCGCCTCCGCGCGGGTCAGGTCGCGCCCGTCGAGCAGCTGCGCGAGCGCCTCCTGCATCAGTCGCCTCCGAGGAAGTTCTGCGCGAGCTCGCGTCCGACCGGCGTGAGCACCGACTCCGGATGGAACTGGACGCCGTCGATGCGCAGCTCCCGGTGTCGCACCGCCATCACCTCGCCGTCCGGCGCCGTCGCCGACACCTCCAGGCAGTCCGGTATCCGCGTCGCGGCGAGCGAGTGGTACCGGCCGGCCAGGAAGTCCTCGGGCAGGCCGGCGAACAGGCCGCGGCCGTCGTGGGTGACGACGGTCGCCTTGCCGTGCACCAGCGCCCGCGCCGGCCCGACCTCGCCGCCGAACGTGGCCACGATTGCCTGATGGCCGAGGCACACGCCGAGGATCGGCACGCGGCCCGCGAACCGCCGCACGATCTCCTCCGACACGCCGGCGTTCTCGGGTCGCCCCGGCCCAGGCGAGACGACTACGTGCGACGGCGCGAGCTCCTCCGCCTCATCGGCGCCGATCGCGTCGTTACGCCGGACGACGACGTCCGCGCCGAGCTCGCCGAAGAGGTGCGCGAGGTTGTAGGTGAACGAGTCGTAGTTGTCGATCAGGAGCACGCTCACCGCGACCCCTCGGCGAGATCGATCGCCGCCTCGAGGGCGGCGAGCTTGCGCAGGCATTCCTCGTGCTCGAGCCGCGGCACGGAGTCGGCGACGATGCCGGCACCGGCCTGCAGGTGCGCGAGCCCGTCGTCGAGCACGATCGTGCGGATCGCGATGCACGCGTCGAGAGGTCCGCTCGGCAGCGCGTACAGCACTGCGCCGGCATACGGACCGCGCCGGTAGTCCTCGAGCTCCGAGATGATCTGCATCGCCCGCACCTTCGGCGCGCCCGAGACGGTGCCGGCCGGGAAGCATGCGCGCAGCAGGTCGAACGGCGTCACTCCGTCCGCGAGCTCGCCGCTCACCTCCGAGACGAGGTGTGTGATGTGCGAGAACCGCTCCGCCTCGAGGAAGCGCTCCACCTTGACGGTGCCCGGGCGGCAGACGCGCGACAGGTCGTTGCGGCCGAGGTCGACGAGCATGACATGCTCAGCGCGGTCCTTCTCGGACGCGAGCAGCCGCTCGGCGTCACCGGCGCCGGGCTGCGTCGAGCCGGCGATCGGGTTCAGCGACGCATGCGCGCCTTCGCACTTGACGAGCGTCTCGGGCGACGAGCCTACGAGCGCGAGCCCGTCGAGCTCGAGCAGAAACAAGTACGGAGACGGGTTGACCTGCCTGAGGGCGCGGTAGAGCGCGAGCGCGGAGACGCCGGTACGCCGCTCTGCGCGCTGCGAGAGCACGATCTGGAATGCGTCGCCGCGCCGGATGTGGTCCTTGCACGCCTCGACGCCCCGCTCGTACTCGGCCTGCGAAGGGAACCGCGCCGTCTGCGAGCCGATCCCCGACTCGCGGGCCGGACGCGGCAGCTCCGACTCCAGCAGTTGCCCCACCTCGTCCGGATCGCCGTACAGCACCTCGGCGACGTTGCGTACGTGGTCGAAGCGCACGAGGACGTCGGCGACGACGAGCCGGCTCTCGGGCAGCCCGCGTCCGGCATCCGGCAGCGGCACGCTCGGCTCGAGCTTCGCGACGAAGTCGTACGCGAGGTAGCCGACGACGGGCTCGCCGGCGAGCTCCGCCTCCTCGTAGGAGACGAGCCGCGACCCACAGCCGACGAGTGAGTAGCGGCCGAGCCGGCCCTGCTCGACCGACTCGAGCAGGAAGCTCGCCCGGCCTTCCGAGCGCAGCTGCAGGTACGCCCCGAGCGGGGTGAGGAGTCCGGTGTCGACGATGCTGGAGACGGTCATCGAGCGAAAAAAAGACCCGGTGCGGGTCTGAGTGGAGCGGGTGCGGGCTGTCTCGCGCGGCCTAGTCGCCGCAGGCTCCCGCCCCGCTCGTGCGCCAGGCCCACCGGATCGTGCGGGGAGAAGAGGCCATCAGTCCGGCTCACGATAGGGGCTGCCGCGCGAATTCGCAACTCAGTCCTCCTGCAGCCACGCGAGCCGGCGCGCGAGCCGTTCACGTTCGTCGGCCGTCGGCGCCCAATCGGGCAGGATGGCGTAGACGAGCGCCTGCTCAGGGCGCGACCAGGTGCGCACCTTGAGCTCGTCGGTCCGGGCTTGCGCACGGATCGCCCGCCGCCAGCACCCGTGCTGCGCGACCGCGAGCCGTCGCATCACCGATCCCCGCCGCAGGAGCTGGCGATAGTCCGCTCCGACGTCGGTCAGCTCGTGCGCCACCTCGCCCGTCAGAATAGGCGACCGTGCCCGTGCCCGATCTGCTCCGCGAGCTCTTGCTCGCGTCGGCTCCGCCGGGAGAGGAGGAGCCCGCCGCGCGCGTCTGGCGCGAGGCCGCGGCCGCGTTCGCGGAGGTGTCGAGCGACACGCTCGGCTCGTCGTTCGCGCGCGTCCGGGCGGACGAGGGGGCGCCGACGCTCGCGCTCGTCGGGCACATCGACGAGATCGGCATCGCGATCACGCACGTCTCCGATCAGGGCTACCTCTCGTTCACGCCCGTCGGCGGCGTCAGCCCGGAGGCGCTGCTCGGTCAGCGCGTCCGCTTCGGCGACGTGCGCGGCGTGGTCGGCCGTCGACGGGTCGAGCGCCGAGGCACCGGTGAGCCGCCGCAGCTGGAGCTGAGCGACCTGCACGTCGACATCGGCGCCCGCAGCCGCGAAGAGGTGGAGGCCCTGCTCAGCATCGGCGACAGCGGCGTCTGGGACGGCGAGCCGCTCGAGCTGCCGAACGGCCGACTCGTCTCGAAGGCGCTCGACAACCGGCTCGGCTGCTACGTGGCGCTCGAGGCGGCGAGGCGGATCGGCGAAGCGCGCGACGCGGAGGTCGACGTCGTCGCCGTCGCGGCCGTCGCCGAGGAGGTCGGCCACTTCGGGGCGGCGGCGGCGGCGTTCTCGCTCGAGCCGGACGTCGCGCTCGCTATCGACGTGACCTGGGCGACCGACGTGCCGGGCGGCGACGCCCGGCGTGCGGGCAAGGTCGACGTCGGGGCGGGGCCGACGATCGAGCGCGGCCCGATGATCAACCGACACGTGTACGAGCTGCTCGTCGCCGCCGCCGGCGACGAAGGGCTCTCTTACTCGATCGAGGTCTCTCCGCGTGCCACGCACACCGATGCCGACGAGTTCCACTCGTCGCGCGGCGGCGTGCCGACGGGGCTCGTGTCGATCCCGCTCCGCTACATGCACTCGCCGTGCGAGCTCTGCTCGCTCGACGACGTCGAGGGCGCGATCCGGCTGATCGTCGCCTTCGCCCGACGGCTGACCCGCGAGCAGAGCTACCTTCGCTGACGTGAGCCGCACCGTGATCGTGAGCGCCGTTCGCACGCCGTTCGGCAAGCTCGGCGGCGGGCTCGCGCGCTACCGCGCGTCGGAGTTGGGCGCGATCGTGATCCGTGCCGCGCTCGAGCGCGCCCGCATCGAACCGGACGAGCCGCAGTACGTGATCATGGGCCAGGTGCTGCAGGGTGGAGCGGGACAGGCGCCCGCGCGTCAGGCTGCGATCGGCGCCGGGCTGCCGCTCGAGACGCCCGCGGACACGATCAACAAGGTGTGCGCGTCGTCGATCCGCGCGGTCGAGATCGCCGATTCGATGATCCGCGCCGGTGACGTCGACGTCGTCGTCACCGGCGGTATGGAGTCGATGTCGAACGCGCCGTATGCCCTCGAGCGCGCCCGGTTCGGCTACCGGCTCGGCGACGGGACGTTGATCGACCTGATGCTCCGCGATGGGCTCGTCTCCACCTTCGACGATCGGCACATGGTCGAGCAGGCGTCGTTCGTCTCGCGCGAGCTGGGTATCTCGCGCGAGGAGCAGGACGCGTGGGCCTACCGCTCCCACCGGCGCGCGATCGCGGCGATCGACGAGGGGCGGTTCCGAGACGAGGTCGTTCCGGTCGGCGAGGTCGAGGTCGACGAGGCGCCGCGCCGCGACACCTCGCTCGAGAAGCTGGCGGCGCTCCAGCCGATCATCGACCCGAACGGCACGACCACTGCCGGCAACGCGCCCGGGGTGAACGACGGCGCCTCTTGCGTCGTCGTCGCGAGCGAGGAGTGGGCGCGGCGGCGCGGGCTCGAGCCGCTCGCGACGGTGCTCGCGCAGGGGTACGTCGCCGATCAGTTCGCCTACCTCGCGCGGACGCCGGCGAGGGCGGCGGCCGTCGCGCTCGAGAAGGCCGGGAAGACGATCGACGACGTCGAGCGTGTCGAGATCAACGAAGCGTTCTCGTCGGTTGCACGCTACTCGACGCAACTGCTCGGCGCCGACGACGAGAAGGTGAACGTGAACGGCGGCGCGGTCGCGCTCGGGCACCCGATCGGCGCCTCCGGCGGCCGCATCCTCGCGACGATGGTGCACGAGCTGCGCCGCAACGGCGGCGGGCTCGGCCTCGCCGCGATCTGCTCCGGCGGCGGGCAAGGTGACGCACTCCTGATCGAGGTCTGAGCGTGCGGGCGGCGCATGTGTACCCATGTGCAAGGGTGTCCCATCCCGCCGCTGTTGCGCATGTGTACCCATGCGCAACGGACACACCTGCTCGTGCCTAGCGTCCGGATCCCGAACATCGACGTCGTTCGCGCCGCCGGCGGCGTCGTCGTCCGCGACGGCCGTGTCCTCCTCGTGCACCGGCCGCAGTACGACGACTGGACGCTGCCGAAGGGCAAGCTCGCCGATAGTGAGTCTTGGGAGGCGGGCGCGCTGCGCGAGGTGGCGGAGGAGACGGCGCTCGCCTGCGAGCTCGGCGAGGAGGTCGGCCGGACACGCTACGTCGACTCGCACGGCCGCAACAAGGAGGTGCGCTACTTCCGGATGACGGCGACCGGCGAGCCGTGCGCACAGAACGAGGTCGACGAGGTGCGCTGGGTCGAGCTCGGGGAGGCAGTCCGGCTGCTGAGCTACGAGCGCGATCGTGCCTTGCTCAGCCGCTTGCGGTAGCGCACGACGGCGTCTCGACGCCGAAGCGCGTGAAGCTGCCGCGCGTCCCCTCGCCTCCCGGCCCGCGAGCTCGTAGACGCGGCGCGTTCGCGGGTTGTCCGCCAGCGCGCACAGGATCGCGTGCGACCACGTCGCGGCGGGCCTCTCCTCGGCTCGGCGAATCAACGCCTGCCCGACGCCGCGCGACCACCAGTCGGGGTCGACGTACAGGCCGCCGGGAAGACATGCCGGTAGGCCGCGCCCCAGCCGCGGACGCGAATCCGCTCGATCGCCTCGGCGTCCGCCGCCGTCGCGCGCCGCACTCGCACGCACGAGCTGTAGGCTCGCCGGCGATGGCCATCGGGCACGTGCTCGTCGTCGGCGCCGGTCAGATGGGCGGCGGGATCGCACAGGTCGTCGCGGCGTCCGGTCGACGCGTTTCGCTCTACGACGCAGCACCGGGCGCAACCGACCGCGCGCTCGACGCGATCAGGCGCAGCCTCGGTAAGCGCGGCGCCGACGACGCGGACGAGGTGATCGGGCGGATCGACGTCGTCGACGCGCTCGTCGCCGCCGACGCGATGATCGAGGCCGTCGTCGAGGACACGGCGGTGAAGGAGGAGATCTTCCGCCGTGCCGACCGGGTGCTTCCCGCCCACGCGATCCTCGCGTCGAACACGAGCTCGATCCCGATCCACACGCTCGCGATCGCCACCGGTCGACCCGACCGGGTGATCGGGATGCACTTCTTCAACCCGGTCCCGGTCCTATCCCTCGTCGAAGTGATTCGAGCCGAGTCGACCTCGGAGGAAACAGCCGCCGCGATCGTGCGCCTGGCCCGCGACCTCGGCAAGGAGCCGGTCGAGGTACGCGACGTGCCCGGATTCGTCTCGAATCGGATCCTGATGCCGTTCATCAACGAGGCGGTCTGGGCGCTCCACGACCGGGTCGCCGACAAGGAGGCGATCGACGCTGTCGCCAAGCGCGGTTTCGCGCATCCGATGGGCCCGCTCGCCCTCGCCGACCTGATCGGGCTCGACACCTGTGTCGCGATCATGGAGGTGCTCGAGCACGGCCTCGGCGACTCGAAGTACGCGCCGTGCCCGCTCCTGCGGGAGCACGTCGCGGCCGGCCGGCTCGGGCGCAAGAGCGGCCGCGGCTTCTACGAGTACTAAAGCCCGTTCGCCGCCCTGCCGACACAAATGACAACGCCGCAGAGGGAGATCGCTTGCGCCTGTTGCTGGTCGACGACGATCCGGGATTCCGCGCGCTCGTCCGGGCGACGTTCGATGACGTCGACGTCGACATCGCCGAGGCCGGCTCGGCGGCCGAGGCGCGGGCGGCGATCCGCGACCGCGTGCCCGACGTCGTCCTGCTCGACGTGCTCATGCCCGGCGAGTCGGGCGTCGACCTCTGCCGCGACCTCAAGTCGAATCGGGCGACGGACAGCATCCGCGTCGTTCTCCTGACCGGGTCGCCCGAGCTCGCGCCCCGCCTCGTTGCCGACGCCGGGGCGGACGCGTTCGTGACGAAGCCGTTCAGCCCGTTGCAGCTGCTCGGGGTCGTCGAGCGGCTCGCCGGGGGCGTGCGGCCGATCCCGCTGGTGGAAGCGCCGGCTTCGAGCGCCGACAACGCGCAGCTCCTCCTGTACGCGCGCGACCTGCGACAGCTCTTCGAGCTCGAGCGGGCGCAGCGCCGCGTCGTCCAAGAGGCGTACCGCCAGACGGTCGGTGCGCTCGCGGAAGCGCTCGCGTCGAAGGACGCGGGCACGAGCGTCCATTCGCACCGCGTCCTTCAGTACGCGCTCGAGCTCGCGCTGACCGTCCAGCCGACGCTGCTCGAAGACCCGAGCATCGAGTACGGGTTCCTCCTCCACGACGTCGGCAAGATCGGGATTCCCGACCGGATCCTGCTCAAGCCGGGACCGCTCGACGCCGACGAGCGGCGGATGATGCAGCTGCACACGGTCCTCGGCGAGCAGATGCTCGGCGGCGTCGTGTTCCTGCAGGGCGACGGCCTTGCGATCATCCGCTCGCACCACGAGCGCTGGGACGGCGGCGGCTACCCCGACGGTCTGCACCGCGAGGAGATCCCGCTGCCGGCGCGCATCTTCGCCGTCGCCGACACGCTCGACGCGATGACGAACGACCGGCCGTACCGCCGCGCGCTTCCGTGGGGCGCGGCGGTCGCCGAGATCGTCGCCCAGTCGGGCGCGCAGTTCGATCCGACAGTCGTGGACGCGTTCGTGCGTCGCCAGCCGGCGCTCCGGCAGATCAGGCACGCCGCCGCGGCCTGACACCCCCTGGACGCGCGGCGGCTGTCGGCGCCGCGCGGCGCTCGAACGGAGCGATGCGCGCGACGCTCGAACGCGTGGTCAAGCTCGAGCCGCACGGCCGCTTCGCGCTCCCGGAGCTCCCGGGCGAGCCGCTCGAGCCGCGGCTCTTCACATCACCTACGACGGCACGCCGCCGCGGAGCCTCGGCCGCTGCGGCAGCATGCTTCGGCGGCGGGTCGAGAAGGGGCTCTCGCGCCGGCAGCTCGAGCTGCCGGCGCGACGGCGCCCGCGGCGAGCTCGAGGCGCCGGGCGGGCCGGCGGGGCCGCCGGCGAGCTCGCGCCGCTGCTCGCGGTGCGTCTCCGCTACGGGAGCGTCGAGCCAGTCGCGACACGTCGCGCCCGCCGGATCGGAGTCGGCGCCGTCGCGGGCGAGCACGGCCCGCGGACGTGGTGCTGGACTCCGTCGACATCCTCGAGGACGGCCACGCGGCCGGCGCCGCTCGTCGGCGGCCGGCTGGCGCTTCGCGGAGGCGTCGCCACCGGGCCATGATCCCGAAGCGCTGGTGAGCAGGCGCTGTCGATTCGCCTACCGTCGCCGGGCGCGGAGCGAGTCACTATGCTCGCCGGGATGCGGACCGACCGGCTGCTCGTCGGGCTCGCCGTGCTGCTCGGGATCGCGCTGATCGTCGTCGCGGTGGTCTACTGGGCGGAGCCGGCGAAGTCGCTGCCGAGCTTCTTCCCGGGCCACCGGGCGGGCTCGAACCACCATCACACGAAGCACGGAATCGCGGCGTTCCTCGTCGGGCTCGCCTGCTTCGTCTTCGCTTGGTTCCGCACCGGGCCGAAGCGCGCGGCGCCTGTTGCGTGATCCTCGGCTCGCTGATCTCGTACCCGCGGGCGATCGTCCTCGGGCTCCTACAGGGTGTCTCGGAGCTCTTTCCGGTCTCGAGTCTCGGCCACACGGTCATCCTGCCCGGCCTGCTCGGCTGGAACGTGCACCAGAACGCGCCCTACTTCCTCTCGTTCCTCGTCCTCACGCACCTCGCGACCGCGCTCGTGTTGCTCGGCTTCTTCTGGCGCGACTGGGTGCGGATCTTGAAGGGGATCGGGCGCTCGCTCCGCGACCGCGGCATCGCGCCCGGCGACGCGGATGCGAAGCTCGGCTGGCTGCTCGTCGTCGGCACGATCCCGGCCGGGATCATCGGCCTCTTGCTCCAGGACACGCTGCGCAAAGCTTTCGCGTCGCCGAAGACGGCGGCCGCGTTCCTGGTCGCGAACGGCGTGCTCCTCTATGCCGCCGAGCTGCTGCGCCGGCGCGCGCCGCAGACGGAGACCGACGACGACGTCCGCATCGCCCGCCGGGTCGGCTTTCCGGACGCGACCGTCGTCGGCGCGATCCAGTCGCTCGCTCTCATCCCCGGCTTCTCGCGCTCCGGCGCCGCGATGGGCGGCGGGCTCTTCGTCGGCCTGTCGCACAAGGACGCGGCACGGTTCGCGTTCCTGCTCGCGACGCCGATCATCGGCGCCGCCGCCGTCCTGAAGCTGCCGCAGCTCTTCGGCCACGACGGCAACGGCGTGCGCGGGCAGGCGTTCGTCGCCGCCGTCTGCTCGGCCGCGACCGCCTATCTCGCAGTCCGCTTCCTGATGCGCTTCTTCGAGACGAGAACGCTGACGCCGTTCGCCGTCTACTGCTTCTGCGCAGGCCTCGCGGCGACGGTCTACTTCGTCTCGTAGCGGACGGCGCCGCCCACCGCTCGGGGCCAGAGCGAGAACAACCGACAGCGCCGTTCCGGTGCGTCGCGGAGCGGGGGCCTGCCCGGCACCGGGGAAGACCGCGCTTCCGCCCCTGGAAGCACGAACGCGCCGTCGTCGAACACCCGGCCGGCGGACGCGGCGGCGGTCTCGAGCGCGACGTGGCCAGCCTCCGCCGCGTCGCCTAGACCGTTTTCAACCTCGGCGATCCGGTAGAAACCGCCGGGCATGGCGCGCCTCCGCCTGACGCCGCAGAAGCGCGGCTTCTTCGACTTGTTCACGCAGGCCTCTGCGAACGCGCGGGAGATGGCGCGGCTGCTCGTCGAGCTGCTCGAGGACTGGCCGGAGAACCGCGAGCGGCTCCGCGACATCCGCGAGCTCGAGCACGAAGGCGACCGGCTGACGCACGAGGTGATCGGCCTCCTCAACCGGACGTTCGTGACGCCGCTCGACCGCGACGACATGTACCGGCTCGCGACGGTGCTCGACGACATCTGCGACCACGTCGACGAGGCCGCCGACGACATCGACGCCTACGAGATGCAGACGGTGCCCGACGGGGCCCGCCGGCAGGCGGACGTCATCTACCGCGCCGTCTCGCGGTTGCACGAGGCGGTCGAGCAGCTGGAGAGCTTCGGCGACACGAACCGGCAGCTGTTCGCGCTCCGCGAGCTCGAGGACGAGGGCGACCGGCTCGTGCGCGAGGCGATCGCGGAGCTGTTCCGCTCCGGCACCGATCCGCTCACCATCATCCGCTGCAAGGACATCCACGAGCAGCTCGAGGAGGCGCTCGACGCCTGCGAGAACGCGGCAGACGTGCTCGAGGCGATCCTCGCCAAGAACCGGTGACGCTCCTCGCCGTCACGATCGGCATCGCGCTGATCTTCGATTTCACGAACGGGTTCCACGACACCGCGAACGCCGTCGCCACCTCGGTCTCGACCCGCGCGCTCTCGCCGCGGCTCGCGGTCCTGGTCGCCGCGGTCGCGAACCTCGCCGGCGCGTTCGTGACGACCGCGGTCGCGAAGACGGTCGGTAAGGGGATCATCGACAGCGGCCTCGCGACCGAGAAGACGGTGCTGGCCGCCGTGGTCGGCGCGATCGTCTGGAACGTGCTGACGTGGTGGCTCGGCCTGCCGTCGTCGTCGTCGCACGCGCTGATCGGCGGACTCGTCGGGGCCGCGCTCGTCCAGTCGGGGGAAGGCGGCGTCCAGTGGCACGGCATCGCGCACAAGGTGCTGATCCCGGCGGTGTGGGCGCCGACGATCGCCTTCGCCGCCGCGTTTCTCTTCCTGCTCGCGATCTACTGGACGCTCCAGTCGCTGACGCCCGGGGTCGCGAACCGCTCGTTCCGCCTCGGGCAGCTCGCGTCGGGGACGTGGGTCGCGTTCACGCACGGGGCGAACGACGCACAGAAGACGATGGGCGTGATCGCGCTCGCGCTCTACGCGCACGGGAGCATCGACCACTTCTACATCCCGACCTGGGTGAAGATCGCAGCCGGCGTCGCGATCGGGGCGGGCACGTACTCGGGCGGCTGGCGGATCATGCGCACCCTCGGACAGCGCGTCTACCAGATGGAGCCGCCGACCGGCTTCGCCGCGCAGGCGACGGCAGGCGCCGTCATCTACGCGTCGACGCGGTACGGCTACCCGCTCTCGACGACGCACGTCGTCTCCGGCGCGGTGATGGGCGCCGGCGCGACGAAGCGGCTCTCGGCTGTGCGCTGGGGGATCGCCGGGAACATCGTCGCCGCCTGGGTGCTGACGATCCCGGCGGCGGCGGCGGTCGCGGCTGCGTTCTACTACCCGGTCGTCGGCGTCTTCTGATGCGCGTCGGCCTGGGCCCGGGGAGCGGGGAGATCTTCGGCCTGCTCGCGCAGGCGGGCGCGAACGCCGAGGCGACCGCGCGGGCGGCGGAGCAACGCTTCCGCGACTACCCGCGGACGTCCGTCTCGCAGAGCGACGTCAAAGACCTCGAGCACGAAGGTGACCGCATCGCGTCGGCGCTTCTGCGTTGCATCAACGCGCAGTTCGTGAGCCCCTACGACCCGGACGACCTGGTCGCGCTCGTCTTCGCGATCGACGACGTCCCGGATGCGATCGAGAACGCGTCGGAGCTGCTCGGTCTCTACGGCGTCGAGCGGCCGACGCGGCAGTCGCTCGAGCTGTGCGGCCTGCTCGTGCGGGCGACGGCGGAGCTGGCGACCCTCCTGGGCCGGCTGAAACGCGTGCGCGGCTCCGCGGCGGAGATCGTGACGATCAAGGCGATCGAGGACGAAGCCGACACCGTCGCGCGCGCGGCCCGCTCGAGCCTCTTCAAGGACGACCGCATCGACCCGGCGATCGTGATCCGCTGGAAGGACATCTACGAGGCGCTCGAGGAGGCGGTCGACGCGTGCGAGACCGCCGCGCACCGGATCGGCAACATCCTCGTCAAGAACGCCTGACGCTTGTCAACGACGCGACCGTTCGCGTCCCTCGTTCGGTGGTACAGCACGCGGTCAAGCGCGTTCGGGTGATGCGCGCACGCGGGCTCGCGGCGACTCTCTGCCTGTGAAGCTCTGGCTGCGGCTCCGGGAGCGATGGCGTCAGCGTGCGTTGCGGCGGCGTGCGCTCCGCAACAAGCGGTTGCTCGAGCGGGGATCGCGGCAGGTCGATCGCTAGCCCGACCTGGCGGTAGCGAGCTCGCTGCTGGCCGTCTGTGGCCGCGCCTGCTACGCCACTGCGACCAGGAAGCGCAGGGCGAGGGCGACGAGGGCGAGTCCGAGCAAGCGCTCGATCGCGTGACCGGCGAGCCGGAGAGAAAGGTGCGCGCCGAGTTGCGCTCCGACCACGACGCCCGCGGCCAGCGCGAGTGCGCGGCGCAGTCCGTCGCCGACCGCGAAGCTCCCCTGTACGGCGTGCGTGATCGTCGCTGCTCCGGCCATGATCGCCAGCACGAAGTGCGAGGTCGCCGTCGCGACGTGGACGGGAAAGCCGAGAGCGCGGGCAAGGAGTGGCACGTGCATAACGCCGCCGCCGATTCCGAGAAACGTCGAGACGAAGCCCACGCCCAGGCTGTAGAGCGCGCCGCGCAGCAGGGAGACGCGGTAGCGGTACGTCTGGCCGGCCAGGTCGACGATGACCCGCTCGCGGCCGCGGCTGGGGCGTGCCCTCCGGGCGCGCGCACCGGCAAGGAGCCACGTGCCGAGCAGAAGCAGCACCCCCGCCATCAGCGCCTCGAAGGCGCGCCTGCTCACGTGGGCGACGGCGACCGCCGCGAGCACCGATCCCGGCAGCGTCGCGGCGGCGAAGACCAGGCCGCTCCGGTAGTCGATCCGCCGCTGCCGCGCGTACGCCGCCGATCCCGAGCAGGCGTTCGCGAACACGACCGCGAGGCTGATCGCGGTCACCGTCTTCGGCGGGTCGTGCGGGTAGAGCAGCAGCAGGATGGGAGTGAGGACGAACCCACCTCCGGCCCCGATGAGCGTGCCGAACGCTCCGACCACGAGGCCCAGCGCCGCCAGCGCGAGCGCGGTCCAGGGAGTGAACGTCACCGCGAGCGAGCGCTACTCAGTCGGCCCGTCGGCAGGGTCAGACCGGGTGGGAGGCGTCGGTGAGCTCGTGCAGCTCGCCGGTCACCATGTAGGCGATCTGCTCGCCGATGTCGACGGCGTGGTCGCCGATCCGCTCGACGCAGCGGGAGACGACGAGCATGCGCAGGCCGTACTCGCGCTCCTCGGGCGAGTCGCCGAGCGAGAGCACGTCCTCGATCGCGTGCCGGTTCGCGCGGTCGATCAGCTCGTCGAGCTCCTGCAGCGAGCGCGCCTTCTCGACGTCGCGGTCGCCGAACGCGTCGAGCGCGACGCGGATCATCTGCTCGGCACGTTGGCCCATGTCCTCGACCGAGGCGAGAATCGCCTCGCCGGTGACGTGCAGGTCGCCCATCAGCTTCGTCAGCTTGGCCACGGTGACGGCGTAGTCCGCCATCCGCTCGAGGTGGAGGTTGACGCGCAGCACCGCGAGCACGAGGCGCAGGTCGCCCGCGACCGGCGTCTGCCGCGCGAGCAGCGACTGCACGCCCTCCTCGATCCGGAGGTAGCAGCGGTCGACCTCGTCGTCGAAGCCGATCACCTCGTCGGCGAGCTCGTCGTCGCCCCGCGCGAGCGCGTTCAGCGCCGAGCGCAGCGCGCGCAGGACGAGCGATCCCTCCTCGTGGACGGCCGCCTCGAGCTGCGACAGCTCGTCCTGAAACGACTGCCTCAACCGAACCGCCCGGTCACGTACCCCTCCGTCCGCGAGTCGGACGGTTGCGTGAAGATCTTCTCGGTCGAGTCGTACTCGACGAGGATGCCGTGGCGACTGCCGTCGTCCTCCACCTGCAGGCTGAAGAACGCCGTCATCTCGGCCACGCGCGCGGCCTGCTGCATGTTGTGCGTGACGATCACGAGCGTGTAGTCCTGCTTCAGCTCGTCCATCAGGTCCTCGATCGCCTGCGTCGAGATCGGGTCGAGCGCCGACGCGGGCTCGTCGAGCAGGATCACCTCCGGCTCGACGGCGATCGCGCGCGCGATGCAGAGCCGCTGCTGCTGCCCGCCGGAGAGCCCGAGCGCGGAGCGCTTGAGGCGGTGCTTGACCTCGTCCCAGATCGCGGCGCGGCGCAGCGCCTGCTCGACTCGGTCGTCGAGGTCGTCCTTCATGCCGAGGACGCGGAGCCCGAAGGCGACGTTGTCGTAGATCGACTTCGGGAACGGGTTCGGACGCTGGAAGACCATGCCGATCCGCCGCCGGACCTCGATCGGGTCGACGTCGGCCCCGTAGAGGTCGATGCGGTGGTAGAGCAGCCGGCCGTCGACGCGCGCGCTCGGGACGAGGTCGTTCATCCGGTTCAGGCAGCGCAGGAACGTCGACTTGCCGCAGCCCGACGGCCCGATCAGCGCCGTGATCGAGTTCTTGTAGATCTCGAGCGAGGCGTCCTTGATCGCCGGCGCGGCGCCGTAGTAGACCGCGAGGTCCTGCACGTCGAAGACCGCCTCGCGCTGCTCTCGCGCGGGCGGCGGTTTCGGCACGCCCACCGGGGCGACCGCGCGCACTGGCTCCACGATGCTCACCGTAGACGAGTGTCGACGCCGGTCGGCGAGCCCGGGGTGCACAGCAGGTGAACGACGTGTGACGGAGTGGTGACGGGGCTCGCGGTCGACCGCCCACGGCTGGAAAGCTGGTCGCGTGGAAGCCGGCGCTTCGGAGCCCTCGGTTCTTCGCCGCACGCGTCACCTCGGCGACCGGATCGGCGACCTCGGTCTCGCCGCTCTGGCCGCGGCCGCCGCGGCTCTCGCGCTCGTGGTCATCGCCGCGATCGTCTGGAAGCTGATCGACGGCGCCTGGCCGGCGATCCGCCACTTCGGGATCGCGTTCGTCTGGCACCAGACGTGGAACCCGGTCACGGGCGTCTTCGGAGCGCGCGAGTTCGTCATCGGCACGCTCGTCACCTCGTTCGGGGCGATGCTGCTCGCGGCGCCGCTCTCGATCGCGATCGCCCTCTTCCTGACGGAGCTCGCGCCGCCGGCGATCCGCGTCCCGATCGCGACCCTGGTCGAGATGCTCGCGGCGGTTCCGAGCGTCGTCGTCGGCCTCTGGGGCATCTTCGTCCTCGGCCCGTTCATGCGGTCCTCGATCGAGCCGTTCCTGAGCCGCTCCTTCGGCTGGATCCCGCTCTTCTCGGGCTCACCCTCGCAGGCCGGCGTCCTCGTCGCGATCGTCGTCCTGACGATCATGACGATCCCGATCACCTCCGCCGTCTGCCGCGAGCTCTTCCTGAGCGTCCCCCGGGACGTGAAGGAGGCGTCGATCGCTCTCGGCGCGACGAGGTGGGAAACGGTGCGCGGCGTCGTCGTTCCGTACGTGAGAGGCGGCATCGTCGCCGCGATCACGCTCGGGCTCGGGCGCGCCCTCGGCGAGGCGATCGCCGTCACGCAGGTGATCGGAAACAGTCTGCGGCCCTTCCCGCTCTCGCTCTTCGGCCAGGGCAATACGCTCGCGAGCCAGCTCGCGTCCAGCTACCAGAGCGCGCCGACGAACATCGAGCTGCAGTCGCTCGTCTCTCTCGGCGTCATCCTGCTGGCGATCACCTTCGGCTCGAACGTGATCGCCCAGCGGATCGTCGCTCGGTTCGAGCTCCAGCGAGCCGGGGGGTGGTGATGGAGGCGATCTCGCTCCAGGCACGTGGGCGGTCTCGGCGACGGCTCGTCGAGAACCGGGTCGCCGTTGCGGTCGCCGTGCTCGCCGCGCTGTTCGCGGTCGCGATGCTGGGCATCCTCGTCGGCTCCGTCCTCGCACGGGCGCGCGGCGCCCTGAGCTCGGAGCTCTTCACGCGGGGCCCCGCGGTCTTCGGCCAGGCCGGCGGCGGAATCGCGCCGGCGTTCGTCGGCACCTCGATCCTGATCGGGATCGCAACCGCGATCGCCCTGCCGGTGGGCGTGCTCGTCGCGATCTACGTCAACGAGTTCGCACGGAAACGCGTCGCCCGCCAGGTGAAGCTCTGGCTGGACGTCCTGAACGGCTTCCCGTCGATCGTGATCGGGATCTTCGTGTTCGAGCTCGCGGTCGCGGCGAAGGTGCCGCTCATCGGAATCGGCCACCACCAGAGCGCCTGGGCGGGCGGCTTCGCGCTCTCGATCATCATGGTCCCGCTCGTCTCCCGAACCACGATCGAGGTGCTCGCGCTGGTCCCGCGCGAGCTGCGCGAGGCGAGCTACGCCCTCGGCGTCTCGAAGTGGCGGACGGTGACCAGCGTCGTCTTGCCGACGGCGATCGGCGGCATCGTCACCGCCACGACCCTCGCCGTCGCGCGCGCGGCCGGGGAGACGGCGCCGCTCCTCTTCACGTGCTCCATCTTCGGCCAGGTCGTGTCCACGAACCCGAACGGCTCGCTGGCGTCCGTTCCCGTGATCATCTTCGAGTACTCCGAGTCCCCCGACCGGAACCTGAACGCCCAGGCATGGGCAGCAGCCTTCGTGCTGATCGCGTTCGTGCTCGTGACGAGTCTCGCCGCGCGAGTGGTGCTCGAGCGCTCGCGCCGCAAGCTCGGCCGGGTCTGACCGCCGTTCACCACCTCGTCACCGGCTCGTCACCCCCCGGATGCCCAAGCGGCCGGAGGGGACCGGCACGCTCAGGTCGATCACGATCCAGGGAAAAGGAGATCATCTCGATGAAGAAGCTTGCGGTCAGCGCGCTCGTCGCGGCGGGCATCGCGCTGCTCTCGGTCGGTGCCGCGGGCGCCAGGCACTCGGCGACCGTCCTCAACGGCGCCGGCAGCACGTTCGTCTCGCCGCTCGTGTCGGTCTGGACGCCGGCCCTCGGAACTGCGTTCGACTACACGATCCAGTACTCGGCGATCGGATCGGGCGGCGGAATCCAGGCGATCACCAACCGCTCGGTCGACTTCGGCGCATCCGACGCGCCGCTGACGCCGGACCAGTTCTCGGCCTGCAACGGCTGCGTCCAGATCCCGTGGGCGCTCGCCGGCACCTCGATTCCGTACAACATCCCCGGTCTGCAGCTGCCGAAGGGGTACGGCAACCTCCACCTCTCCGGTGACGTGCTCGCGAGGATCTACATGGGTCAGATCACGAACTGGAGCGACCCGGCGATCGCGGCGCTCAACAAGGGCGTGACGTTCCCGGACCTGAAGATCACGCCCGTCTACCGCACGGGTAACTCGGGCACGACGTACAACTTCACGGACTACCTCTCGTCGGTGAGCCCGGCATGGAAATCGCAGGTCGGGACGGGCCAGTCGGTCAACTGGCCGACGGGGACGGGCGCCAGCGGCTCGGCCGGCGTCTCCGGCGTCGTCGAGAACACACCCGGCGCGATCTGCTACGTCGACACGGCGTTCGCGCTCGCCAACCACCTGCGGTTCGCGGCGATCGAGAACCAGGCCGGGAGGTTCATCAGCCCGAGCATCCGCAACGTGGCTGCGGCGGGTGGGTCGGTCACGAGCGTGCCGTCCGGGAACGAGCTGCACATCGTGAACCCGCCGAAGAAGTTCCCGACGGCGTATCCCATCTCGACCTACACCTACGTCATCCTGCCGACGAAGTCCGCGAACGCGGAGGCGCTTCGCAAGATGGTGTTTTGGGCGCTGACACAGGGGCAAGCGTCGAGGTACACGGCGAGGCTCTGGTTCGCGCCGATCCCCAAGGTGGTGCTCGTCGCGGCCGAGAAGACGCTCAAGCAGGTGCAGCCCAGCACCTGAGCGTGGTT
>DASRGD010000054.1:0-10643 GCA_035651195.1 Gaiellaceae bacterium
CCCTCGAACCGACGACCAAGACAGCGACCACGCCGCCACGCTCCATCACAACCAACCACGCGACCCCAAGCCCACCGACGACGAACGAAACCGCCGCCGACCAGACCATCAGCCGCTTACCGCAGGATCCGGGTAGCTAGCTGTTGACCCGGACGCTGGCGGTGAACGTCGCGGTGTTGGGCAAGATCGCCGCCACGTCCTCGTCGTTCTTCGCCTCCTGGTAGTCGGAGGCGCGCACGCGCAGCTCGTGCACGCCCGGCGTCGTGCGGACGACGATCCGCCCGTCGGCATAGGTCGCGTCGGCGGGCTTGCCGTCGACGGTCGCGCTGACCGAGGCCGGGTCGACGCCCGCACCGGCGTCGACGGCCGCGAGCCAGACCGTCCCGGCGGGCGCGCCGCGCGCGAGCCGCAGCCGCGGCGGCGTCGTGTCGTTGACCCAGTACCGGAACGTGAACGGGCCGGCCGCAGTCACGCTCCGCGTGTCGAAGACGATGTCGTAGAGCCCCGGCAGCGGCAGGATCGCGCCGGCGATCGGTCGCGCGTCGCCGAATCCGGCCGTGTACGGGTTCAGCGCCCGCGGCAGCCCCGCGTACCCCGTCAGGTGGTTCTCGTCGCCGGCGTAGACGACGTGCGGCACGGCCTTGCCGGAGGTGACGGCGACGCCGAAGTTCGCGACGCGTCTCGTGATGCGGATCCGGTAGACGACCTCCGGCCCGGGCCAGGCGCCGTCGGCGAGCGGGTAGCGGTAGCGGACGACCTTCGTCGCGCCGCCCGCGGTCGTCCCCGTGTACGTGCCGGGCCGGCGGAGGAGGATGTGGCGCTCGCTCGCGAGCGCCGGCCGGCTCACCTCGACCCAGAAGGGGATGCGCCGCAGCTCGGAGCCGTGCGAGAGGACGACGAAGCCGGTGTAGTCGCCGGGGCGGGCGAGCCGTGTCACGTGCGCCGACACGGCGAGCCGCCCGGGAACCGTGACCGAGGGCGCGGTCGCGAAGCCGATTCCGCTCGCAGACTGTTGCGGCCGGACGTCGACCGTCCACCTTCCGGCGCCACCGCCCGCGTCCTGCAGGGTCACGGCGCGCGTGCCGCCGTTGACGGGGAACGAGATCGCGGTCGGGGCGGCGAAGAGGAGGGGGTTGCTCGCGCGGCCGAGGTCGATCTCGCCGCCGCCCTCTCGCGTCGTCGTCACCTCGGCCGCCGTGTTGCCGTGGACCGGGTCGCCGGTCTGGACGAGCGCGGACTTCACCTGCGCGACCGTCCACTTCGGGTGCAGCTGGAGGAGCAGCGCCGCGCCGCCCGCGACCTGCGGCGTCGCCATGCTCGTCCCCTCGAGCGTGCCCCACTGCGAGCCCTGGTTCGCCGGCAGCGCCGAGGTGATGCCGACGCCGGGCGCGCTCACGTCCGGCTTCAGCAGGAGCGAGATCGGCGTCGGGCCGACCGAGGAGAAGGTCGCGTACTGGAGGCTCGCCGTCGTCGCGCCGACGGCGATCGCGGCCGGCGCGTTCGCGGGCGAGTCGATCGAGCCGATGCCGTATGGAGGCGTGCCGGCGGCGCTGTCGTTCCCGGCGGCGACGACCGGCACGACGCCCGCCGCCGCCGCCGCCTGGAGCGCCTGCACGACGATGTCGCGCGACGGCTCGATCTCCGGCTCCCCGAGCGAGAGGTTGACCACGTTCATGCCGTCGGCGACCGCCGCCTCGATCCCCGCCACGATCTCGGCCGAGTTGCCGTCGAGCCCCTCGTTCGGCGTCGGCGTCGTCAGCACCTTGTAGTTGCCGAGGTAGGCAGCGGGTGCGACGCCCGAGAGGGTCAGGTCGCCGTCGACGGTGCCGTGGTCGCCGGCGGCGATGCCGGCGACGTGCGTGCCGTGGAACGACTGGCTCGGGTCGAAGGGGAGGGCGGCATTCTTGTACGTCGAGCCGGGCGGCGGGAAGGCGCGCGCGACGATCACCTTCGGCGTCGTGTAGGCCGTGTTGCCTTTCGGGAAGCCCGGCGGATACGAGAACCCGGACGGGTCGAAGTACTTGTGGCTCGCGTCGATCCCGTCGTCGACGATCGCGATCTTCATTCCCTGGCCGGCGTTCGCCAGGCTCGGGCCCCAGAGCTGGTTGGCGCCGATCGTCGCCGGGCCTTGCTCGTCGAGCGCGTGGTACGCGAGGCTCGGCCACACCTGCGCCACACCGGCGACCTTCGCGAGGCGCGGCACGTCAGCCTGCGGCAAGACGACGGAGAAGCCGTCGGCGACGATGTGGTAGCGCCAGCCGACGCGAGCCGCCGGGATCGCGCGCACGACGTTCCGCGCCGCGCGGTTCTGCGCCGCCGCGAGCGCCTGTGCGTACGGGTCGTGCCGAGCAGAGGTGAGCGAGCGCCCGAACGCCGAGAGCGGCGGTGCCTTCAGCGTCACGACCACCTCCGTCAGGGGCGGCGCCGACCACCCCAGGCTGCCGCCCGAGCCCGCGAGAGCGACGCCGAGGCCGCAGCAGACGAGGAGGAGGTGCTTCATGCGGATGAGAGGACTTGAACCTCCACGCCCTTACGGGCACACGGACCTGAACCGTGCGCGTCTACCAATTCCGCCACATCCGCGCGGGAGGCCAGTGTAGCTTCGGGCGCTACGATCGAGCCGTGAGCGTGGAGCGGCTGCAGGGTCTGCTCGAGCAGGGTTTTCCGGACGCGGAGCACGTCGAGGTCGTCGACCGCACGGGCGGCGGCGACCACTTCCACGTCACCGTCGCAGCGCCCGTGTTCGAAGGGCTCTCGCTCGTCGAACAGCACAAGCTCGTCTACGACGTGCTCGCCGAGCCGCTCGCAGATGGCACGATCCACGAACTGCGGATCTCGACGAGGGGGACGGGATGAGCTACAGCGAGAAGATCAGGGAGGTCATCGAGGGCTCGGACGTCGCGCTCTTCATGAAGGGCACGCCGGCGTTCGTCATGTGCGGCAACTCCGATCGGGCGCTGAAGGCGCTGCGGCGGGCGGGTGCGCCGGTGACGGCGGTCGACATCCTTCCCGACCCCGCGATCCGCCAGCAGCTCTCGGCCCTCTCCGGCTGGCCGACGATCCCGCAGGTCTTCGTGAAGGGCGAGCTGATCGGCGGCGCCGATATCGTCGAGGAGCTCGAGCGGACGGGGGAGCTGGAGCGGACGCTCACCGAGAAGCTCGGCGACGCCTACCGCGACGGGCGCGCCGAGCGCGTCGTCCAGCTCTGAGCCCGGCGGGTCGCTCGGTCATCCCGTCCCTGCTTCGTCGCGCGCGGATGCGCTCAGCACCGCGAGCACGTCATCGGCGTGCGTGTCGGGTTTGACGTTGTACATCGCCTTGGCGACCGTGCCGTCGGGCGCGATCACGAACGTCGAGCGGATGATTCCCTTGTACGTCTTGCCGTAGCGCGTCTTGTCGCCCCAGGCGCCGTACTCCTCGGCGACGGCGTGGTCGGGATCGGCCAGCAGCGTGAACGGCAGCTCGTACTTCTGCTTGAACCTCGAGTGCGAGGCGGCGTCGTCCGGGGAGACGCCGAGCACGACGGCGCCGGCGCGGCGAAACTCGCCGTACGCATCCCGGATCCCGCACGCCTGCGTCGTGCATCCCGGCGTGTCGTCTTTGGGGTAGAAGTAGAGGACGACGGGCTGCCCGCGCAGGGCAGCGAGCCGCACGCTCTCGCCCGCGTCGCTCGTCAACTCGAAGTCGGGTGCGGGCGTTCCTTCCTCGACCAACCTCGTCGCTCCTCTCGCTAGGGTCCGGCCCGATGCTAGCCGTCCACCACGCGAACGCGTTCCTGGTGATCGCGGTCTGCGTCGTCGCCTCGGCCGCGGCCTTTCGCGCACGACGTGGGCGCGCCGGACGCGGCGTCGCGCACCTGCTCGCGCTCGCGCAGACGCTGCTCGTCGCGCAGGTCGCGCTCGGCCTGCTGCTGCTCTCGAGCCACCGGCGTGCGGTCGACCGCCTCCACTACGCCTACGGCACGTTCGCGCTGCTCGCGGTGCTGTCACCGTGGCTGTACGCTCCCGTCGAGCCGCGTGCGCGCCTGCTGTGGTTTGCGGTCGCGACGCTCGTCGCGGCCGCGCTCGCCGTCCGCGCCTACATGACGGCATGAGCCGGATACCTCCCTTCGCGCGCGGGATGGCGGTGCTCGCGGCGATCGCGCTCGTGATCCTCGTGCTCAACCTGCAGACGTCGCTGACGACGGCCGCGCTCCTCGTCCGCGTCGCTTTCTTCCTCGCGGTCGCGTTCGCCGCGTACATGCTCTGGCGCGACTTCGGCCGCCGCGAGATCACGCTCTGGCCAGCACGCGCGCAGTGGGTGTTCTACTCGGCGATCGCGCTCTTCGTCGTCGACCTCGGCTGGTTCTTCGTCGCCGGCCTGAGCGGCCGGGACGCGCTCGTCTTCTTCGTCGTCGCCGGCGCCTGCATCTACGCCGCGTTCCGCACCTGGCGCGAGCAGAACCGCTACGGTTGAGCGCAAGCTCGCTGGCGGAGGCGGGCTTAGCCCGGCTGGGGCCGCGGACCGGCCTGCGCTGGCACGCGATCGAGAAGGGGGTGCACGGGAGGAGCATGGTTCCCCCCGCGCCAGGCGCCGTCGAGGCGGTCGAGCGCGGCGCGGATCGGGAGCAGCTGGCCGACGAAGATCGGCGTATCGCGCTCGGTGTAGCTCGACGCCTCCGTCTCGCGCAGCGTCAGCATCAGGTGCATGAAGTCGGCCGGCTCGTCGCACTCGAACGCCGTCATGAACTCCTGGTCGTCGATGCCGAAGGAGTACGTGGTGTGGTTGTGGATCGAGGGATGCTCGGCGCCGATGCGGATGTGCTCGTCCATCGCGCGCTGCCGGTCGGCCTCGGGCAGCGCGTACCACGGCCGCACCTTGACGAACGGGTAGACGACGAGGTACGGCGACCCGAACGGCGTGACCTTCCGCGCCCGGCGCGCGCTCGTGTACTGCGACGCACGCGTGGTCGCGAGGTAGGAGTACGGCGTCTCGAGGTAGCCGGCGAGCGGCGTCGAGTTCAGCGCCGCGCCGAGCTCGCCGAGGTCGGCGTAGCGCTGGGTGATCTTCCAGAGGAAGAAGTCGGTCTCGGGTCGCACCCCCGTCGTCGAGTACGCGTTCAGCGTGTCGAACCGCGGCGCGTGCTCCTCGACCACCTCGGCGAATGCGCCCTTGCCGGCCTCGCGCTCCCGTTCCGGCAGCTGCCGCCACTCGGGGCGCACACGGTAGAACGTGTACGCGACGTACTGACCGTTCACGCCGGACACTGTACCCGGCCAGCCTCGACGTCCCTGATCGCGGCGGCGACGGGCGCGAGGCTCGCCTTCGGCGTGTCGTCGGCGTAGTAGACCCCCGTCTGCAGGCCCGTCAGCGCCGTCTCGTCGCTGACGTGGAAGAAGAACAGGTAGCGAACGCGCGGCTGGCAGGCGACCAGGCGGATCGCCTGCGCGTACTCGCGCCCCTGCGTCGCCGCGTCGATCGGCTTCGTCGTCGGCGGCTCGCTGCCGGTATAGAGGTGCGCCTTCGCCGCCGGCACCGTCGTCTCGAGCCCATACTCGCCGTAGACGATCGGCACCTGTTGCCTCGGGAACGCCGCGTCGAGCAGGGCGACGAGCTTGCCGTAGTCGGCGAGGCCGAGCGCCTTCCGCGAGTTCGGATGCGCGAACGTCGGCGGCGTGCTCGAGCTCTCCGGGTACGGGTGGAGCGAGAAGAGGTCGAAGATCGGCTTCGTCCGCCCGCTCGCGCGGTAGGCGGCGCCGAGATCGCGGAGGAACCGGTTCGGCGAGTGCGTCGCCCGCGGCGCCGCCGGCTCGTCCGCACCCCGCGCGGCGAGGGCGCCGCCGATGACGTTCACGTGCGAGTCGACCTTCTTGATCGCGTCGTACGTCTCGGCGAGCAGCTGCTCGTACGCGGTCGCGGCCGCGTCCGAGCCGTCCGGTGCGAACTGCGGCTGCCAGAAGAGCGGCAGGTTCGGCTCGTTGCCGACGATCAGGTCGTTCACGCCGTGGACGAGCTCCGGGATCGAGGCCGCATAGGCCGCGAACTGCGACCGCGCCTGCGCCGTCAGCGGCGTGTTCGACGACAGCTGGTAGACCGCGACGATCGGCCGGATCCCGGCCGAGACGGCGGCGCCCGCGGCGCCGTCCAACGCCGTCAGCTCGAGCTGCGTCGGCTGCGTCCGCGGCGGCTGCCATACGGAGCTGAGCACGATCGCGCCGAAGCCGGCGCGCTTCGCGAGCGCCATCTTCAAATTCGGATCCGACCACTTCGCCGCGTCCTCGACGGCGCCGACGACGAGCCGCGGCGTTCCGCCGCCACCGCCGCAGCCGCCGAGCAGCAGCACGGCGAGGAGCAGGACGGGCGCGTTCCGCACCTGGCTATTTTGGGGCCGATGCCCTCCGAGCACGTCGAGAACCAGCTCAGGCGCCTGCCGGCGGCGCCCGGCGTCTACCTGTTCCGCGACGAGCGCGGCGACGTCCTCTACGTCGGCAAGGCGAAGTCGCTGCGGCCGCGCGTGCGCCAGTACTTCCAGGCGGGCCGGAGCGACACGCGCGCCGGCATCGACCAGCTCGTCCGCCGCGTCGCCGACGTCGAGACGATCGTCACCGGCACCGAGGTCGAGGCGCTCCACCTCGAGCAGAACCTCGTCAAGCGGTACCGCCCGCCGTTCAACGTGCGGCTCCGCGACGACAAGTCGTTCCCGTACATCGCCGTCACGGTCGAGGACGAGTTCCCGCGCGTCATGTTCACGCGCGAGCGGCACCGCCGCGGCGTCGTCTACTTCGGGCCCTACGCGAACGCGAAGAAGGTGCGCGAGACGCTCGACGTCCTCAACCGCGTCTTCCGCTACCGCCCGTGCGAGGGGCCGCAGCCTGGCCGACACAGCGGCATCCCGTGCCTCGACTACCACATCGACCGCTGCCACGCGCCGTGCGTCGGCTACATCTCGAAGGACGACTACCGGCAGGTCGTCGACGGCGTGATCGAGTTCCTCTCCGGCGACGACGAGCCGATCCGGGTCGAGCTCGAGCGGCAGATGCGCGAGGCGGCCGCGGAGGAGCGCTTCGAGGACGCCGCGCGCTACCGCAACCGCCTCGCGGCCGTGCAGCGGCTCGCCGAGCGGCAGGCGGTCGAGCATCCGAGCGGGGCCGGGATGACGGACGTGATCGGCGTCGCCGTCGGGCCGGAGCGCGCGACCGTGCAGGTGTACCCGGTCCGCGACGGGCGGATGGTCGACCGGTACTCGTTCCACCTCGAGAATGCGGCCGGCGAGGACGTGGCGGAGGTGCTCGAGCAGTTCTGCCTCGAGTACTACGGCTCGACGCCGGCGATCCCGCCTCAGATCCTGGTGCCGCGCGGCGTCGGCTCGACCGACACGCTCGAGGCGTTCCTCTCCGAGCTGCGCGGCTCGCGCGTCGAGGTGCGCGCGCCCGAGCGGGGCGAGAAGCGGCGGCTGCAGGAGCTCGCGCAGCAGAACGCCGAGCTCGCGCTCTCCTCGGCGGCGTTCGTGGCCGAGTCGAAGCGACTGCGCCGGGTCGAGGCGCTGGAGGAGCTGCGCGAGCTCCTCAACCTCGAGTCGCTGCCGATCCGGATCGAATGCTTCGACATCTCGAACATCCAGGGTCAGGAGATCGTCGGCTCGCTCGTCGTCTTCGAAGACGGGCTGCCGAAGAAGGCGCACTACCGGAAGTTCGCCGTGCGCGGGCTGGGGGGCCAGGACGACTTCGCCGCGATGGCGGAGGTCGTCTCGCGCCGCTTCGCCCGACTCGCGCGCGGTGCGACGGCAGACGACTACGATCCGTCCTTCGCGGCGGCGCCGAACCTCGTCGTCATCGACGGCGGCAAGGGGCAGCTCTCGGCCGCGCTCGTGGCGATGCAGGAGTTCGACCTGCCGCGCGTCGCCGTGATCGCGCTCGCGAAGCGGATCGAGGAGGTGTTCGTCCCCGGCCGGCGGCAGCCGATCCGGCTTCCCGAGCACGCCCCCGGCCTGCAGCTCCTGCAGCGGATCCGCGACGAGGCGCACCGCTTCGCCGTCACCTATCACCGCGCGCGCCGCGACGCGGCCGCGCGCGAGTCGATGTTCGACCAGCTCGAGGGCGTCGGCCCGGCGCGGCGGCGAGCACTGCTACGGCATTTCGGATCGGCCGAGCGCGTCCTCGCCGCGTCGGCCGAGGAGCTCGAAGGCGTGCCTGGCGTGCCGGCGAAGACGGCGCGCCGTATCTACGCGCAGCTGCACAAGGCTGGTCGCGCGTAGTGCGCGCGCCGCCGAGGCTGCGCGGTGGGATCGCCGCACGCGTCGTGTTGCTCGCCGCCGGCATCCTGTGCTTCGCGCCGGGCATCGTCCTGCTGCTCGAGTCGGGGCTCGGGCTGCCGCCGTGGGACGTCCTGCACCAGGGGATCGCGCGGCACACGCCGCTCTCGTTCGGCGAGGCGAACCTCGCCGTCTCGGCGTGCGTCGTAGCGCTCGCGTGGCGCCTCGGCGCGCAGATCGGCGTCGGCACGCTCACGAACGCGGTCGGCGTCGGGACGATGATCGTGCTGCTCACGCTCGCCCCGGCGGTGAAGCATCTCGGGCACGACCCGCTCGCCCTGCGGGTGCTGATGCTCGTCGGCGGGCTGGCGCTGATCGGCGCCGGCTCGGGCCTGTATCTCGGCGCCGCCCTGGGCGCCGGCCCGCGCGACTCGCTGATGGTGGTCGGCGCCGCGCGCACCCGCTTCCGGATCGGGCTCGTGCGCGCGACGATCGAGCTGGCTGCGCTGCTCGCCGGGCTGGCGCTCGGCGGCACGGCCGGCATCGGCACGGTGGCCTTCGTGCTCCTGATCGGCCCGGCCGTCGAGACGTCGTTCTGGCTGCTGGAGCGGTCGCCGCTCGCGCTACCCTCGCCCGCGTGAGGCTTCTCGCCGTCACCCTGCTCGCGGCCGCGCTTGCGGCGCCCGCCTCCGCAGGCGGCTACAGCTTCGGCCGGCTGGGCGGCAACATCATTCCGTTCACGGTCACGATCGACGCGCAGGGCGCGACGCACGCGAGCGGCCCGGTGCACGTGGGCCGCTCGAAGCTGACGGCGGCACAGCTCGCCGCCGTCGCGAAGGCGGCCGCCGCGGCGCGCTTCGCCTCGCTGCCGGCGACGACCCTCTGCCCGGGGACGCTGCCCGACGTGGCGGCGACCTTCGTCGTCGCCGGCGGACACCGCGTGACGGTGCACGGCGGCTGCTCGGCGCGCTACGCGACGGTCTGGAACGCGCTGACCGCCGCCGTTCGCCTCACGTACTAGTAGCCGACGTTGGCAGCACGCGCGGCCGCGCGCAGGTCGGCCGCGGTCTCGTGAGCGAGCCGCCTGCTTGCCGCACGGGTGCGCGTGTCGCCTCGCTCCGCGAGCAGCTGGACGAGCTCGTAGACGTCGAGTAGCTCGCCCAGTCTGCCCTGGGCGACCGCCACCCGGCGCGCCTCCTGCAGGAAGGTGAGCGCGCTGGCGACCTCACCGCCATCGAGGGCGGCCCGGGCGCGCGACAGGTCGCGCGTCACCGCAGACGTGGGCGGGCCGGCGAGGGCACGGAGCTTCGACGCGAGAACGGCGAGCTCACCGCCGAGATCGGCTCCGGCGGCCGCGAGCTCGTCGGCCGGGAACGCGGCCAGCTGCACGTCGACCGTGCGCGCCAGCCGCTCGATTGCAGCTGTGGCCTGGCCACCGCTCAGCGTCGAGAGCGTGCAAACCAGCTTGCGTACCTCGAGCAGCTCCTCAAGCTTCCGCTGCGCGACCGCCACCCGCTCAGCTTCGCGCAGCAGGAGGAGCGCCGGCGTGAGCTGGCGGTCGGCAAGCGCGACTCGCGCCTCGGCAAGCTCACGCGTCGGCATTACGCAGTCTCAGCGCCAGCCTAGCCGAGCTCCCCGAACGCTTAGTGGCGTCGGCGTCGAGTCGGCGCGTCTGGCCGCAACGGGGGCGGTATTCGGGCGGGCTGCCCAGGGCCGGTCGACGCCGAACGGTGAGCAGCTCGCGTAGAGGTTGGATCCGCCGGCAACAGCACCTCAGGTTCCGTCCGTTGCCGAGCCAGCTACATCGACGACATCGAGCCACCGGGAATGGTCAGCGCGGGGAGCGCACCCGGCGCGACGAGCAGCGCGAGGCCGAGCGCGGCGAGCGCCGACGCTGTGACGTGTGTCGCGACCCGACGCCAGGGCAGCGTCTTCTCGACCCCGATCAGCCCGGCGACGAACGCCATCCAGACGATACTCATCACGCCGAGCGCGAAGAGCGACGCCATCAGCGCCCAGCAGCAGCCGACGCACCAGGCGCCGTGCCCCGCGCCCATGCGCAGCCCGCCCGCCGGTCCGTCGCGCCACGACGTCAGCAGGTAGCCGAGCGGGCTCCGGCACTTGCCGAGACAGACGTCCTTGAGCGGGGTCAGCTCGTAGACCGCCGCCGTGAGGAGCGTCGCCGCCGCGACCCAGCGGCCGGCACGGTCCCAGGCAAGCACGTTGCCCGCGACGTGGCCGCCTCCGCGCGCGACCGAGAACGCCAGCGCTCCTGCGGCGCTCCAGGTCAGGAGGTAGCCGGCGACGAAGAGGAGCGGCGAGGCGGGTGACCGCTGCCTCGTCATGCGGGAGTAGAGCGCGACCGTCGGCGAGACCGACGGGAACATCATCGCGGCCATCATCACGACCCACA
>DASRGD010000055.1:0-20838 GCA_035651195.1 Gaiellaceae bacterium
GTAGCTCTGGAACACCATCGCGATGTTCCGCTCCTTAGGCGTCAGGTCGTTGACGATCCGGTCGCCGATGCGGACGTCGCCTTCTGAGATCTCCTCCAGCCCCGCCACCATTCGCAACGCTGTCGTCTTGCCGCAACCGGAGGGGCCGACGAGGACCATGAGCTCGCCGTCCCGGATCGTGAGGTTCAGGTCCTGGACCGCGTGCGTTCCGTCCTCGAAGATCTTCGAGACGCCCTCGAACTCGATCTCCGCCACGCGCGGAGCCTACTCCCGTCTGCGCGCGATTGCACCCGCATGCGGCGCCAACTCGCCGGCCGCGAGAGCGTCCTCGTGCGTCTCGAGCACCACGTCCCCGAGGGGCGGCGCGAGCTGCGGCTGCGCGGACGTGTTCACGGCGACGACGTGCGCGCCCCGCTCGAACGCGAGCACGTCCGGGGCGGTGTCCAGGAACCGGAAGTTGTCGCCGAGCCCGCGGCGCAGCTCGAGCAAGCAGCGGTAGAAGTGGAGGAGCGAGCGCTCGTCCTCGCGCTGCGCGGCGGCGTTCCGCTCGGGCCTCGAACCGAGCGGGAGCCACGGGTCGCCGGTCGTGAAGCCGGCGCCGGGCCCGCCGTCCCACTGCATCGGGTTGCGCATCGAGTCGCGGCCCGCACGGTCCCACGGCGGCGTCGCGGACGGGCCGTTCGGAAGGCCGAGCTCGTCGCCCTGGCAGACGAACGACGCGCCCGGCAGCGTCAGGAGCACGAGCGCCGCGCTGCGCAGGTTCTGCTCGCCGACGCGCGTCGCCAGCCGGTCGAAGTCGTGGTTCGAGAGCACCCACGCGAGCCCGCGCAGCCGCTGCGCCGGCTCGATCGCCGCGCGCAGCCTCGTCACCTGCCACGGCGCGAACAGCAGCTCGAACGCGAAGACGAGGTCGAGCACGTCGAGGTAACGCGCGATCCCCGCCGTGGGCTGGAACACCTCGCCGACGAGGAGCGCGCCGTCCGCGGGGGCGCGCAGCGCGGCGAGCGCGTCGATGGTCTCGGGCTGGTGCACGTGGTACAGGCGGGCGAGGTGCGCATCGTCGCCGTACACCGGCAGCGGGAAGTCGCCGGCAGCCGGCGGCTCGTCGCGCAGCCGCTCGTCCTTGAAGAGCCGGTCGATCGCGTCGAGGCGGAAGCCGTCGACGCCGCGCCGCCGCCAGAAGCGAATCGCGTCGTGCATCGCGGCGACGACCTGCGGGTTGCGCCAGTTCAGGTCCGGCTGCTCGGGGTAGAAGGAGTGGAGGTACCACCGCCCGCTCTCCGGGTCGGGGCTCCAGGCGGGGCCGCCGAACGCCGCGGCCCAGTTGTTCGCCGGCCCGTCGACGGGCGACAAGATGTACCAGTCCGGGTGCTCGCGGAACCACGGGTGCTCGATCGACGTGTGGCAGGGGACGAAGTCGAGCAGCACGCGCAGCCCGAGCGCGTGCGCGGCGTAGCCGAGGTGGGCGAGCGGCGAGGGGTAGATCGGCGAGAGCCAGAGGGCGTCGACGCCGAGCCAGGCGAGGTGGTCGAGCCGCGCGGCGATCCCGCGCAGGTCGCCGACGCCATCGCCGTCCGCCCACCAGCGCTCGGGCGCGCCCTTCAACGCTCGACGCGCGGCGGTGCGCCGAATGCGTGCAGCACGTCGGGGACCTCGCCGCGGAAGTTCTCGAGCAGCGCGAGCAGGCAGCGGTCGGTGACCGCGGTGCCGTTGAGCGTGTGCGGCGTGCCGAGGTCCTTCTCGCCGGCGCGGTAGCGGATGCCGAGCCGGCGCGCCTGGAAGTCGGTCGTGTTCGAGGTCGACGTGATCTCCCGGTAGCGCTGCTGCGACGGGAACCAGGCCTCGATGTCGTACTTCTTCGAAGCCGAGTCGCCCAGGTCGCCGGCGGCGACGTTCACGACCCGGTACGGCAGGCCGAGCGCCTGCACGATCTCCTCCTCGATCGCGAGCAGCCGGTCGTGCTCCTCTCCCGACCGCGCCGGCTCGCAGTAGACATAGAGCTCGACCTTGTTGAACTGATGGAGGCGGAACATGCCGCGCGTGTCCTGCCCCGCCGCGCCGGCCTCGCGCCGGAAGCACGTCGAGAAGGCGGAGTAGCGGAGCGGCAGCTCCTCCAGGATCTCCGTCATGTGGAAGCCGGCGAGCGCGACCTCGGAGGTGCCGGTCAGATAGAGCTCGTCGCTCTCGAGCGCGTAGATGTTGGCGCGCTCGGTGGGGAAGAAGCCGGTGCCGTACATCGCCTCCTCGCGCACGAGCACCGGCGGCAGCATCGGCGTGTGGCCGTGCGCCGCGGCCCGGTCGAGGGCGAACCGGTACAGCGCGAACGCGACGAGCGCGCTGTCGTCGACGATGAAGCCGAAGCGGGAACCGGACAGCCGTGCCGCGCGCTCGAGCTCGAACCGGCCGACCTCGGTGTGCTCCGGGCCGCCCGGCGCCGGGTCGCCCCATCGCCGCAGCTCGACGGCGTCCGCGTCGGTCGAGCCGTCCGGCGCGGACGGATCGGGCGGGTTCGGCACCTGCTCGAGCAGCGCGTCCCGCTCGGCCTCTGCCTCGGCGAGCTCGCCCTCGAGCGCACGCAGCTCCTCCTTCACTCGTGCGAGCTCCTCGAGCTGCTCCGGCGTCGGCCTCCCCTTCAGCTTCTGGCGCGCGCGCAGCCCGTCGACCCGCGGGACGAGCGCGCGCCAGCGCTCGTCGGCGGCGAGGAGCGCATCGAAGCGGTCGGCCGCGCCCTTGCGCGCCAGCGCCTCCCGAAAGCGCCCGGGCTCGGCGCGGGCTGCGCGCAAGTCGATCACGGACGAGAGTCTAGGAGTGCCTCGAGAACGGTCGCGACGCCCTCGTCGGCGGCCGACGGGCACACCCAGTCGGCGACCGCCTTCACGCGTGCGTGCGCGTTCGCGACCGCGACCCCGTAGCCGGCCCAGGCGACGAGCTCGACGTCGTTCTCGCCGTCGCCGAACGCGATCGTCTGCTGCGGCGTGAAGCCCATCCTGCCGGCGAGGAAGTCGAGACCCGCCGCCTTCGTGATCCCGAGCGCGGTGAACTCGAGAAAGTGCGGCAGCGACTTCGAGATCGTCAGCCTGTTCTCGAACAGCCGCTTCTGGCGCACCTCGACGGCGTCGAGCTCGTGCGGATCGCCGACGACGACGATCTTCGTCGCCGGCCGGTCGAGCCACGCGCGCGCGTCGCCGACGACGTGCACCTCGAGTCCCTGGAAGGCAGCGTACGCCTCCGCGCGGTCCGTCATCCGCGAGACGTAGAGCTCGTCGTCGACGTAGACATTCGGCTCGTAGCCCTCGGCCTCGACGGCGGCGATCGCCTCCTTCGCGAGCGCGGTCTCGATCGGCACGTGCCGGAGCCAGGTGCCGTCCGCGTCGACGACGACCGCGCCCTGATAGCAGATCGCGGGCTCGCCGAGCAGCGACAGCGGCAGCACGCGCTGCAGCGACTGCACCATGCGGCCGGTGACGACGATGACGTCGACGCCGGCGGCGCGCACGCGGCCGAGCGCCTCGAGCGTGCGCGGGCGCAGGACGCGATCGGTCCAGATCAGCGTGTCGTCGAGGTCCGTGGCGACGACGCGCACGTCGCCCGGGAACGCTTCCGGGAGCGCGATCAGTGGCCCTTGGTCAGGAAGGCGACGAGGTCGGCGAGCTGCTGGGCGCTGAGGCTGCCGAAGCTCGGCATGACGCCGCTCGGATAGCCCGGCTGGACGTAGGCGTTCGGCGCGGTGATCGACTCCTGGACGAACGCGTCCAGCGAGCCGCGCTTCGCCTCCGCGGCGTACTGCGGCAGCTTGTCGAGGTCCGGCCCCACCTTGCCCGTCGAGCCGGCGGCCTTGTAGGTGTGGCAGGCGCCGCAGCCGTTCGCCGTGAAGACCGCCTTGCCTGCAGCCGCGTTGCCCTTCGGGGTCGCGACGTTCACCAGCCTGCTCCCGGGCACCGGCGAGACGACCTTCTCCCCCGGCTTCGAGTCGTCACAGCCCGCCGCCAGGACGGCGACGGCGAGGAGCGGAGCCAGGCGACGCATGCGCCGCGATCCTACAGCGGCTTCCGCGCGTTGACCGGGGATTAAGCGCCGCGACCGGCACCGGGAGCAGCGCTACGATTGGACGCGATGAGGCGCAAGAACTACGGTCGGGACGCGGGGCTGACGCTCCGGATGCTGTTCACGAGCGGCCTGCTCGGGCTGCTCTACGTCGGCTTCGCGGCCGTCCTGATCTCGGTGCTGAAGATCGGCCTCGCGCCGATGCTGATCATCGTCCTCGGCCTCGCGATCTTCCAGTACTACACCTCCGACAAGCTCGCGCTCGCGGCCGCCGGCGCCAAGGTCGTGAGCCGCGAGGACGCTCCCGCGCTCCACGACATGGTCGAGCGCTTGTGCGCGCTGGCCGACCTGCCGAAGCCGAAGATCGCGATCATGGACACGCCGGTCCCGAACGCGTTCGCGACCGGGCGCTCGCCGAGCCACGCCGCGGTGTGCGTCACGACCGGGCTCTGGAACCGGCTCGAGCCGAAGGAGATCGAGGGGGTGCTCGCGCACGAGCTCTCGCACATCGCGAACCGCGACGTGCTGGTGATGACGATCGCGAGCTTCTTCGCGATGCTCGCCGCGCTGCTGACGCGCTTCGGCCTCTACGCCGGCATGTGGGGTGGGTACGGCGGCAACAACCGCGACAACAACAACGGCCCGCCCGTCTGGCTGATCGTCTTCGCCGTCTCGATCGTCGTGTACCTGATCAGCTTCATCCTGATCCGGACGATCTCGCGCTACCGCGAGTACGCGGCCGACCGCGGCTCGGCAGTGATCACCGGCGCGCCCGAGTACCTGATGAGCGCCCTGCAGAAGATCTCGTCGCAGATGACGCTGATCCCGAACCAGGATCTGCGCCAGGTCGAGGGGATGAACGCGTTCTTCATCATCCCGGCGAAGGTGCGGTCGGCGACGGCCGAGCTGTTCATGGATCACCCGCCGCTCGAGAAGCGGCTGGCGGCGCTGGCCGAGATCGCGCGGCAGATGGGCCGTCCGGTGGCCTAGGTGGCGCTTGCGACGCCGTCTGGAGGACGTACGGGCCTCGGCCTTGCGTCCGTTCGGTAGCGCTTGGGCCTCACCGACGTCCTCTTCGGGCGCAAGAAGCTCAAAGGTCCCAAGGAGGACCGGCTGTTCGCGCTGACGACGGCGTGCGTGACGCTCCAGACCGAGCTCGGGCTGAAGCCGGCCGGCGGCGCCGCGATCACGTTCAAGCCGCTCTCATCGGGCGACTTCGCGCGCGTCGACAACGACGTCGAGGCCCTGATCAAGGCGGCGGCGCGGTCGTCCGGCGCCGAGGTCGAGCGCAAGAGCGACAGCTACGGGTTCGAGTGGCTGATCGTGCGCGATCCCGACATCGAGGACCAGGTGACCTCCGTCCACGCCGTCGCCTCCGAGCTGACCGCGCAGGGCTTCGGCGACCGGCTGCTCGCGGCCGCCTTCCGGTTCGACGGCGGCGAGCACCCCGTCTACTGGATCTACGGCTTCAAGCTCGGCTCGTTCTGGCCGTTCGTCCCGCTCGAGGGCGAGAAGCGCGACAACGCGACCGAGCTCGAGCTGAAGGCGAAGCTGGAAGGCGAGCTGCCGATCGAGCAAGATCTCACCCGGTGGCTCGCGCTCTTCGACGCTCCGATCTAGACGGGACGGCCAAGACCGTCCTCCTCCCCGGCGCCGACGACGGCCTGCGCGCGTTCGTCGCCGCGCAGGCGCCGGTGCCGGTACAGGTCGTCGCCAATCCCCGCGCTGCGCTCGGCCCCTCCGACCTCGCCGTCCTCGTCGTCGACGACGTCGACCCGCCGCTGCGGGCGGCCGCGACGCGGGTGCTGACCGAGGACGTGCCGTACGTCGTGCTCGTGCGTCGCGACGCGTGGAGTGCCGGCGGCGCCGCGGTACAGAAGCTGCTCGACGAGGTGCAGCAGGATCCGCGCCGGAAGCTGATCCGGTTCTGGCGCGACCGCGACGAGCTCGAGCGGACGCTGCGCGAGGAGGTGCTTGCGCTCGACGCTTACGAGTTCGTGCGCCAGAGCGTGCCCGACGGGACCTTCGTCAAGGTCGGGGCGACGCTCGAGCAGGTCTGGGAGCTCGAGAACACCGGCTTCTGCGTCTGGGAGGAGCGGGCGCTCCGCGAGATCGCGGCCGAGCACCTGGCGAGCGCCGAGCCGGTCGTCCCGATCGCCCGCACGGCGCCGGGCGAACGGGTCGCCGTGACAGCCACGTTCACCGCCCCGGCGGAGCCTGCGAGTTGCCGCTCCGTCTGGCAGATGGTGGATCGAGACGGGCGTGTCTGCCTGCCGTGGGCGACGGGGCTCTGGTGCCAGGTCTTGGCGGTCTACTAACAGCGCCCGGCAGCGCGCCCGCCGCGCCGGACCGCGGCAGCGCCGGCCGCGGCCCAAGTGGCCTCGGGGCCCGGCCGCCGCCTCGATCGCGGCGCGTCGCGTCATTCCGCCCGGAAAACAGCGGTGTCTGACCCCGGAGCATCCCCGACCCGGCAGGTCGGCACCAGCTCTTTTCACACTGTTGCGACGAAGTCGGCACCGGCCTGTCACGGTGTCTGACCCCGGGGTTGGGCCGGCGCTGCCGCTCGATCGCGGCTGCCCGGAGCGCGTCGCCCGCGGTGCGTTGTCGGTCGTCGATCTAGGAGGCGTCGGGCGAGCCGGCCGGCCGTTCGGGGGTCGGGCCGGCCGCTTCGCCCGCCTCGATCGCCTTGTTCTCGCCCCCGCTCCCGAGTTCGGCCTTCAGCTTCGCCAACTCGTCGTCCACCTGACCGCTCTGCTGGATCTGCTTCAGCTGCCGGTCGATGTCGTCGTCGCTCGAGGTGAAGTCTGTGAGCGCGCCGGCCGCCGTCAGCTCCTCGACCGCCGCCGCGCGCGCCTGGAGCTGCTGCGTCTTGTCCTTCGCGCGCTCGACGGCGGCGCCGACGTCGGACATGCTGTCGCTGATCCCGGTCGCCGCCTCGCCGATCTTCACCTGCGCCTCGGCGGCCGAGTACTGCGCCTTGATCACTTCCTTCTGCGTGCGGAACTGCTCCACCTTCGCGGACAACGCCTGCTCGCCCTGGACGAGCTTCTGCTGCTGCGCCTCGAGCTGCTGCCCCTGCTGCATGATCCCGTCGAGCTGGCTCTGGATCGTCGCCTTGCGCGTGAGCGCCTCGCGCGCGAGGTCCTCACGGTTCGCCTTCAGGGCGTCGCGCGCCTGCCCGTCGAGCTTCTCGACCTGCTGCTGCATCGACGTGTACTGCAACTCGAGCCGCTTCTTCGCCGTCGCGACGTCGGCGATGCCGCGACGGACGTTCTGGAGCTGGCGCAGCTGCTCCTCGTAGGAGTAGTCGAGCGTCTCGGACGGGTTCTCGGCGCGGTCGAGCAGCCTCGAGAACTTCGCCTTGACGATCGTGCTCGCCCGTCCCATCAACCCTGGCATGTGACCTCCTACGCGAACGTTGCCTGCCGTTAGCCTAGCGCCCGTGCTCGCCTGCCGAAGCATGGATCCGCGATACCTCTCGAACGCGTACGTGGTCGGCGACGAGCCTGGCGGCACTGCGGTGTTCGTCGACTCGGGGGCGCCGCTCGCGCCGCTCCTCCGCTTCCTCGAGGAGCACCGGCTGACGCCGACGCACGTGCTGCGCACGCACGGCCACCACGACCACGTCGAGCACGAGGCGGAGCTCGGACTGCCGGTAGCGACCGGGCCGCTCCGTACCGGCGGCCTCGCAGTCGAGGCGATCCCCACCCCCGGCCATTCCGACGACATGGTCTGCTTCGTCGTCGGCGACCTCGTCTTCTCCGGGGACACGCTCTTTCGTGACTCGGTCGGCGGCGGCGACTTCGCCGCCGTGCGCCGCGCCGTCATGGAGACGTACATGGCGATGCCGCACGAGCGGCGCGTGCTGCCGGGCCACACCGACGAGACGACGATCGGCCGCGAGTGGGACGCGAACCCGTTCGTCCGCGTCTGGCGCGGCGCGGCGCCGGAGGGGACGGAGCGGGTGCGGGTCGGCGACCGCGACGCGACGCTCGTCGTCTGGAGCCCGGACTACGACGGCAAGGGCAAGGCCTGGGTGCGCTACGACGACGGCGAGGACGCGCTCGTCGGCGGCTCGCGCGTCGTCCGGCGCGCCTGAGACTCGGACACGTCCGAAAGGGACAGTACGGTGGCGCGGTGCGGTTGCTCGTCGCGCGCTGCGAGGTCGAGTACTCTGGCCGGCTCTCGGCCCACCTGCCGGCGTCGACCCGCCTCCTGATCTTCAAGGCGGACGGCTCGGTGCTCGTCCACGCCGACGCCGGCGGCTACAAACCCTTGAACTGGATGACGCCGCCGACGGTGCTCGAGGAGCGGGACGGCGTGCTCGTCGTCCGCAAGCGCGCCGGGCGGACCGAAGATCGGCTCGAGATCCGGCTCCTCGAGGTGCTCGCCGACGTCGAGCACGAGATGGGCGAGGCGGCGGCGCTCGAGAAGGACGGCGTCGAGCGCGACCTCCAGGAGGCGCTCGCCGCGCGCCCGGAGACGCTCGGCGACGGGCTCCGGCTCGAGCGCCGGGAGTGGCCGACCGACGTCGGGCCGGTCGACCTGATGTGCCGCGACGCCGGCGGCGGCTTCGTCGCCGTCGAGGTGAAGCGGGTCGCGACGATCGACGCCGTCGAGCAGCTCGCGCGCTACCTCGAGCGCATCCGGCTCGACCCGGCGCGCGCGGCCTGCGCCGGCATCCTCGCCGCCGCGACGATCAAGCCGCAGGCGGCGACGATCGCCGCCGCACGGGGCATCCGTTGCGTCGAGGTCGACCTCGCGCTCCTGCGCGGCGCGCGCGAGCCGGAGCTGACGCTCTTCCCGTAGGTGTGCCGTCCGCCGCGGGCGGGTAGCGAACCGTCGAGCGGACCCGAAAGGAGAGCGATGGAACTGAACTCACTCAACGACGTGTTCGAGGAGCAGCTCGGCGACCTCTACGACGCCGAGAAGCAGCTCGTCACGGCCCTGCCGAAGATCACCTCGGCGGCGCACTCGGACGAGCTGCGCAAGGCGCTCCAGACACACCTCGAGGAGACGCGCGGACACGTCGAGCGCCTCGAGCAGATCTTCGGCGATCTCGGGATGCCGACGCCGACCGAGCACTGCCAGGCGATGGCGGGCCTGATCCAGGAAGGCGACCAGGTCGTCGAGGCGACGGGTGATCCGGTCGCGAAGGACGCGGCCCTCATCGCAGCAGCGCAACGCGTCGAGCACTACGAGATCTCCGGTTACGGCACGGCCCGGACGCTCGCGCGCGAGCTCGGCCACGACGACGCGGCGTCGCTCCTCGACAAGACCCTCGACGAGGAAAGCAACGCCGACACGCTGCTGACGAAGGTCGCAACCGGCGGCATGCTCCGCAGCGGCATCAACCAGGAGGCGGCCGGCAAACGCTAGCCCCGGTGCGGGAGGCCGCCGGCGTCGCGGCGGCCTCCCGCCGGCCTGATCGTCAGCGCGATCGCGCTGATCGACGGCAGCGCTTCGGCGCCGCCACGCCTCGCTTCTCGTGCCGGCAAGCTCGGCCTCGCCGCGGCCGGGAACACGCTCGGCGGCATCGCGCTCGTGACGCTCCACCGCTTTGCGCGGGCGGAGGCGCGGTGAGCCGACGGGGCGGCGAGGTCCCCTCGGACGGGCGGCGCTACACTAGGCGGGCCGCGGGGCTATAGCTCAGTTGGGAGAGCGCCTGGATCGCACCCAGGAGGTCGGCGGTTCGAGTCCGCCTAGCTCCACTGTACGTGTTCGGGGTCGAGAACGGAGCCGACGGACGGGCTCCGTGGAGGAGCCGCCGTGACGTTGGAACCTTCCACTCAGCGCCGTTCGTACGTAGGCTCCCAGGCCGTGGCGAACGACCCCCTCGCCCTCGACGCGGAGACGATGCGCGAGCTCGGCTACCGGACCGTCGACATGCTCGTCGACTGGCTCGAGGCAGACGTGCCGCCGATCCGGCGTGCGACCCCGGAGGAGATGCGGGCGCGGCTCGCGGGACCGCCGCCGGACGGCCCGCAGGCGTTCGACGAGCTGCTCGCGGAGCTGCGGCGCGACGTCCTGCCGTTCGGCAGCCGCGTGCAGCATCCCGCCTTCTTCGCCTTCATCCCCGGTAGCGGCACGTGGCCGGGCGCGCTCGGCGACTTCGTCGCGAGCGCGGCGAACGTCTACGCCGGCTCGTGGATGGAATCGGCGGGTGTGACGCAGGTCGAGCTCGAGGTGCTGCGCTGGTTCGCCGACTGGCTCGGCTACCCCGCGAGCGCGGGCGGGATCCTCGTCACCGGCGGCTCGGCCGCGAACATGACCGCGCTCGTGACGGCGCGCGAGACGCTCGTCGGCGCGATGCACCCCGATGTCGTCCTCTACCTCTCCGACCAGGCCCACTCGTCGCTCGGGCGCGCGGCGCGCACGCTCGGCTTCGGCCCCGGGCAGATGCGCATCCTCCCCGTCGACGCCGAGCATCGGCTCGAGCCGGCGACGCTGCGCGAGGCGATGGACGCGGACCTCGCAGCCGGCCTGCGGCCGCTCTTCGTCTCGGCGAGCGGCGGCTCGACGAACACGGGCGTCGTCGACCCGCTGCCCGAGCTGGCCGAGATCGCCCAGGAGCGAGGCGCCTGGTTCCACGTCGATGCCGCCTACGGCGGCTTCGCCGTGCTCGCCGAGCGCGGGCGGGCCCAGCTCGCGGGCATCGAGCGCGCGGACTCGATCACGCTCGACCCGCACAAGTGGCTCTACCAGCCGTACGAGTGCGGCTGCTTGCTGCTGCGCGACGGCGAGAAGCTGCGCACGGCGTTCACGATGACGCCCGACTACCTGCGCGACTCCGAGAGCTCCGCCGAGGAGGTCAACTTCGCCGACCTCGGCCTGCAGCTGACGCGCACCTCGCGCGCGCTCAAGCTCTGGCTCTCGATCCGCTACTTCGGCCTCGAGGCCTTCCGCGCCGCCGTCGAGCGCTCGCTCGACCTGACCGAGCTCGCCGCCCGGCGGATCGAAGCGAGCGAGTCGCTCGAGCTGCTCGTGCCGCCGTCGCTCGGCGTCGTCTGCTTCCGGCGCGTGTTCGCGGACGCGAACGAGCGCGAGCTCGCGCGGCTGAACGACGGGCTCGTCGAGGCGCTCGAGCGCAGCGGCATCGGGCTCGTCTCCTCGACGCGACTCGACGGCCGTTACGCGATCCGGCTGTGCCCGCTCAACCACACCTCACGCGCGGAGGACGTGCTGCGGGTGCTCGACTTCATCGAGACCGCCGACCCGGCGATCGGCCGGCCGCGGCCGACCTACGACCGCGACGAGGCCGGCTGGCTGCGCCGCCCCGCGCTCGATCCGGTGCGACTCGCGACGCTGCCGCTCTTCCGCGGCCTGACGACGCCCGAGCTCGAGCGCGTGGCTGCGCTCGCGCACCTGCGCGACGTCAGCGAGGGCGAGCGGATCGTCGAGCGCTGGGAGCCGACGCGCGACTTCTACGTGCTCCTCGACGGCTCCGTCGACCTGTTCGTGCGCGGTGAGCGCACGCGGGAGCTCCGCACCGGCGACTTCTTCGGCGACCTCGGGCCGCTCGACGCGAACCCGCGCGGCGGCTACCTGCGGCTCGCGTCGGCGGTTGCCCGCAGTGTGGTGCGGCTGCTCGTGTTCCCGCCCGGCGCGCTGCCGCGGCTGATGCGCGAGTTCCCGGCGCTCGAGGCCGAGCTGACCCGCGCCGCCCAGGGCGCCCTCGGGGTCGGTTGAGCGCATCGCCGCTCTTCACGCTCGCGGTCCCGTCGTCGAGCGTCCGTACCGCAGCCGCGATCGTCGGCGCCCCCTTCGACCTCACCGCCTCGTTCCGGCGCGGGTCGCGCGAGGGCCCGAGCGCGATCCGGCGACTCTCGGAGTCGCTCGAGACCTACAGCCCCGTCCTCGAGCGCGACCTCGAGGATCTCGTGCTCGTCGACCTCGGCGACGCGGTCCCGGCCACGGCGCCGGTCGGGCAGGCGCTGGACGCGATCGAGCGTGCGATGGGCAACGCGCTCTCGATTGCACAGGTTGCCGTGCTCCTCGGCGGCGAGCACACCGTCAGCCTCGCCGGCTACCGCGCCGTCCGCCGCGTCTACCCGGATGCCGCCCTCGTCCAGGTCGACGCGCACGCCGACCTGCGCGCGGAGTGGGAAGGCGAGGCGATCACGCACGCGAGCTGGCTCAACCAGGTCGGGGTCGAGTTCGGGTTCGAGAGCATCTTCCAGTTCGGGATCCGCTCGCTCGCGCGCGAGGAGGCGGCGGTCAGGCGTCGCCTCGGCTGGCACAGCAGCGAGCTCCTGATGCCGACCGAGATCGCCGACCGACTCTGCGGTCAGCCCGTCTACCTGACGATCGACATCGACGTCCTCGATCCAGGCACCGCGCCCGGCACCGGCTCGCCCGAGCCGGGCGGCGCCAGCTTCCGGGAGCTCGCCGACTTCCTCTACGCGCTCGCGCCGTGCAACGTCGTCGCCTTCGACATCGTCGAGGTGGCGCCGAACCTCGACCCGTCCGAGGTGACGGCGGCGGCGGCGGCGAAGCTCGTGCGCGAGGGCGTGCTCCTCTTCGGCAGCGAGGACCGAGACGCGTTGAGACTGGCGTCGTGAGCGCGCGCGAGCAACACCTCTCCCGTCCGGCCGAGTCGATCACGGTCGAGCGGCGCACGATCGGCGGCCTCCTCGAGGCGATGGGCCGCACCGGCTTCCAGGGGCGCTCGCTCGCGGCTGCGCTCGACGTGCTCGTGCGCATGATCGAGGAGGAGGAGAACACGATCTTCCTCGGCTACGCCGGCTCGATGAGTACGACCGGCCAGTCGCGCATCATCCGCTGGCTGCTCGAGAACCGGTTCGTCGACGTGCTCGTCGGGACCGGCGCCAACCTGTCCGAGGACGTGTTCGAGGGGCTCGGCTTTCGCTACTACCAGGGTACGCACCTCGCCGACGACGCCGAGCTCCTGAAGCACCGGATCGACCGCTTCTACGACGTCTACGCCGACGAGCTCGAGTACCGGCAGCTCGAGTCCTTCATCGGCGAGTTCATCGGCACGCTCGCAGCGGGAAGCGTCCACTCGTCGGCGGACTTCCTGCGCCGGTTCGGCGAGTACCAGCTCGAGCGCGGCGTCGAGAGCATCACCGCCGCCGCCGCGCGCGTCGGCGTGCCGGTCTTCTCCCCCGGGCTCGCCGACAGCGGCTACGGCGTCGCCGCGACGCTCTACGCGCGCGAGCACGGCCACGCCGTCGTCCTCGACCAGTTCGCCGACTTCCGGCAGCTCGCCGAGATCGGCGAGCGATCTCGCAAGACCTCGGTGATCTACATCGGCGGCGGCGTGCCGAAGGACACGATCCAGCTCGTGACGGTGATGGTCGACCTCGTCCGCGGCGGCGACGAGCCGGCGCCGCACGCCTACGCCGTGCAGATCACGACCGACTCGCCGCAGTGGGGCGGCCTCTCCGGCTGCACCTTCGAGGAGGCGGTCAGCTGGGGCAAGATCGACGAGCGGGCCGCCCGAGCCGTCTGCTACTGCGACGCGACGATCGCGCTGCCGATCCTCGCCCACGCCCTGCTCGAGCGCGGCGTCGAGCGCACGTCCGCGCCCGACCTGAGCTGGCTCGCGGTCGGCTGACTGACTCGCTAGCCGGGCCGGCGGCGCGCGAGGATGAGCGCGATCGCGGCGAGGAAGAGGGCGGTGAAGCCGGCGAGCAGGCCGAGCGTCTCGCCGATCCCGAGCGTGAAGAACTGGAGGCCGTACTGGTTCGAGCGGGCGCTCGGGTCGGCGAGGAAGCGCGCGTTCATGTGCAGGCTCTTGCCGGCGCCCTCGAACGCCCAGCGGCCGAAGCTCGTCGCCGAGACGGCGGCCATCAGCCAGGTCATGCTCTTGACGGTGACGATGCCGCCGCCGACGAGGAGCTGCACCGTCATCGCGACGGGCGCGAGCGCGGTCGCCTGGTCCTCGTTCTGCGCGACGCTCGAGACGAAGAGGCCCATCCCGATCGCGGCGAAGCCCGCGAAGGCAAGCACCGCGAACACCTCCAGGTAGGCGCCGAAGCCCTCGTGGAACGGCCGCAGCGCCGCGGTCAGCCCGAGCAGGATCAGCGCTTGCGCGAGGACGAGCGTGAACAGGACCGCGAGCTTGGCGAGCAGGTACGGCCCGATCGTCACGCCCATCGCCCGCTCGCGCGCGAAGATCGCCCGCTCCTTCACGATCTCGCGCGACGCGTCGAGGGCGCCGAGCCAGATCGTGATCATCACGAGCAGGAAGACGAGCTGCGTCGCGACGAGCGGCGTGCCGACGCCCGGCGGGCCGAACAGGTTGCGCTTGAAGAGGAGGAGCAGCGTGATCCCGAGCACGGGCGCCTGCGCCACGAGCAGCAGCAGGTTCAGCCGATCGCGTAGGAACGTCGTCACGTAGCGGGCGGTGAGGACGCGTGCTTGCAGGGCGCGCAGGCGCGGGTCGAAGCGCGCGAGGCGGTTGCCGCCTGCGGGCGTCGCCTGCTCCGGCGCCGGCTCGGGCGCGGCGCGACGGCGGTCGAAGTCGGCGCGCCACTCGCTCGCCGGGCGCTCCTGGAGCGCGACGTAGATGTCCTCGTACGCCTTCGCGCCGAAGAACTCGAGCGCCTCCGTGGGCGGGCCGGCGAAGCAGAGCTGGCCGCCCCGGCCCAGGACGCAGAGCTTGTCGACGCGGTCGAGGCTGTGCGTCGCGTGCGTGACGAGCACGACGGCGTGGTCGCCGATCGCCGCGAGCGAGCGGAAGAGGTCCATCATCTGTCGCTCGAGGCCGACGTCGAGGCCGGTCGTCGGCTCGTCGAGGAAGAGGATGCCCGGGTGGCTGAGCAGCTCCGTCGCGAGCCCGACGCGCTTCCGCTGCCCGCCGGAGAGTCGGCTGACGCGCTGCTCGGCGACGTGCTCGAGCGCGACGGCGGCGAGGGCGGCGCGCACCGCCTCGTCGATCTCCGGCTCCGAGGAGTCGGGCGGCAGCCGCAGCCGCGCCGAGTAGCGGAGCGACTCGAGCACCGTCAGGCGCGGGTGCACGATCTCGTCCTGCGGCAGGTAGCCGATCTCCGCGAGCCGCGAGCCGACCGGGTCGCCGCTGAGGCGGATCGAGCCGGCGGTCGGGGTCGAGACGCCGGCGAGCAGCTTGAGCAGCGTCGACTTGCCGGAGCCGCTCTCGCCGATGATCGCCACTAGCTCGCCCGGCTCGACGCTCAGCGAGAGTCGGTCGAGCAGCACCTTGTCCCTGATCGCGACCGAGATCGCCTCCGCCTCGAGGCGGAGCGCGCCGGTGTCGTCGCGCGGGATGAAGCTCGTCCCGTCGAAGACGAATCGGTACGGCCCGACGCCGATCTCGGCGCCGGGCTCGACGACGGCGCGCTCGACGAGGGTGCCGTTCACGCGCGTCCCCGAGCGCGAGCCGCGGTCGACCACCTCGACTCGGCCGTCCTGGACGACGATCTCGGCGTGGGCGCCGGAGACGGCGGGCCCGGGCAGCTGCACGTCGTTGCCGCTGCCGCGACCGATCGTCAGCCGGCCCGTCAGCGGGATGCGCGCGGGCACGGTCCCGCCGTCGGCCGCCGCCTGCTCGACGACGAAGCGGAGCACCTCGCCGCCGACGACGATCGTGTCGCCCGACTGGAGCCAGCGCGCCTCGCCGCGCAGCCGCTCGCCGTTCAGGAGCGTGCCGTTGGTCGACTCGAGGTCGGCGACGAACCAGCGCCCCGCCGCCGGCACGACGCGCGCGTGGTACCGCGACGCCGACGGCGAGGAGACGACGACGTCGTTGTCGTCCTCGCGCCCGACCGACAGCCCGGCAGCGGGAACGTCGACCCGCCGACCGGCGTGGATCACGCTCGCGGCGCCGCGCTCCGCGACGACGTCCTGGAGCCGTGCGATCGCCGACCGCGACCGCACCTGCTCGACCGGGCGCGGCAGGTCGGGCACGCGCTACGACGCCGAGAAGCCGTCCGGTAGCTCGGTCTTGCCGAGGAGGCGGAACACGGCCTGGACGGAGCCGAAGCTGATCACGTCGCCGTCGCGCAGCGGCTCGGGGCTCCCGGGCGGGAGCAGCGCGTCGCCGAGGCGCGTCTTGTTCCGGCTCTCGAGGTCCTCGATCAGGACGCTCCCGTCGTCGCGGCGGATCCGCGCGTGGCGGCGCGACACCGACTGCTGCGGGTCGAACGGCGTCAGGTCGATTCCGGGCGCCGCGGCCGTCTCCGGGTCGACGCGGCCGACGACGACCTCCTGCTCGGTCAGGGTCAGCCGCTCGACCGGCCGGCCGTCGGCGAGGACCTCGAGCACCGGCGTCGTCTTCGCCGACTGCCTGCGTACCGGCCCGATCGTCAGCGACCGCCGCCGCACGAGCGGCGTCCCCGTCTCGAGCTCGGCGAGCGCGAGCTGGCGCGTGACGCTCCGCGACGGCAGGACGACGTCGTTCGGCTCGCCCGGCGTCTCCGGCAGGGTCTTCAAGACGGCGAGCAGCGTCGCCGCGCGCTCGGGCCGCTGCAGCGGATGCTCCTCGCCGAGCTCCGGCAGCTCCGAGATCACCTTGCCGTTGTGCACGAAGAGGCGGCGCCAGTCGGACGGGTTGAGCGGGATCAGATCGTGCCGCTGCCGCCGCGCCGCGTCGATCGCCGCCGAGTGCGCGTCCGCGGCGATACCGGCGCCCTGCGCGATCTGCTCGATCCGCTCGGCGCCGAAGTTGATCGGCGCCGCCTGGCTGTACTCCTTCGCGCTCACCTCGAGCCAGGCGTGCGTGTCCTCCGCGATCCGGTCGGCGAGCGTGCGGACCGCCTCGGCCGGCGCCACCCCCTCGTCTCGCTCGCGCCAGTAGGCGAGCACGCGCTGGCTGTGCCCGATCATCCCGGTCATCGCGCCGCCGCTCGTCAGGAAGTGGCCGTTGCCGAAGGTGTCGCCGGCGACGACGGCGTTCGTCGCCACCTGGGCGTCGTCGCCGACCCGCTCGATCAGGCTGAAGAGCTTCGGCCCGTAGATCATCTGCACCTCGCTCAGCTCGCCGCGCGGGATCTCGAGCACGTCGGCGGCCTGCTTGACGTACCACTCGTAGAGCATGTGCTGGTAGGCGCCGAAGAACTGCGGCGAGTCGGTGTCGGTGTCGGGCGGGATCAGCCCGGCCTCGAACGGGTCGAACGTCTTGAAGTCCGGCACCTGGACGAGCACCCACCCGACCTCGGGGTCGTTCTCGTGACCGACGGCGATCTGCCGCACCCAGTACTCGTTGCCGTTCTCGTCGAACTCCGACGAGATGCGCCGCCGCAGCCGGCCGCCGACGAGGACCTCGACGAGACCGGCGAGGAAGTCGGCCTGCGCGACGACGGGACCGCGGCCGTCGCCGTGGTCGACCTTGACGTCGTGCTGCTCGAAACCGAGCCGCTTCGCGTCGCTCGAGTTCGCACCCTCCGCGATCATGATCAGCTCCGGCACGCCGAGGTCGATCACCTGCGTGTTCGGCTCGCGGATGCGGACGAACTTGCCCTTGAAGTCGAATTCCTGCAGCGCCTCGATGCGGACGTGCAGGCGTCCGTCGGCCTCGCGCTCGAAGCCGCCGTCCTCGTCCGGGGCGACGCGGTGGTGGGTGAAGAGCTGCACGCGCCGCTCGCGCCCCGCGTCCTCGTCCTGGCGCTCCATCGCCTCGAGGTAGCGGCGCAGGAGCTTCTGGATCGAGGCTGCTTCCGACTGGAACGTCGACGGGCCGTCGAGGACGTCGACCATCGAGCTGCGGATCTTCGACGGGTCGGGCCGCGCCGGCGGCGCCGGCGGGTCGAGGATCGTGATGACGCGGTTCGGCAGGCCGTCGCGCCAGCGGTCGTCGATGAACTCGACGTCGGCGATCGTGCCGACGATGTGCTGCTCGACGTCGAAGCCGTCGATGATCTCGTCGGCGACGATGTCGCCGCCCTTCGTCTCCGGTGAGTAGAAGCACTCGGCGAGCTTGAAGACCTTGCCGTTCGCCCGGCGCGGAACGCCCTCCTCGCCGTAGCGCTCGAGCATCAGCTCGTCGATGTAGCCGAGCTGGTGGAAGAGGTCCTCTCGCAGGTTCCAGTGCACGCCGAGGAACGGGTCGCCGCGCATCTCGACTCCGACAGCCTTGCGCCCGAGGGCGACCGTCCACAGCATCGCCATCATGTTCGTCCCGCCGAGGCCGAGCGCCAGAAAATCGGGCGAGCTCAGCACGTCCTGATCAGTAGCCATCTACACGGTCCTCTTTCGTCTTCTCTCGCCGCGTCTGCTAGCGACCCCCGGCACCAGACGCTACCAACCTTGGTGGCGAATCTCAACGGCCGATGACTCCACCGCCGACGGCGGTGGAGTCGCCTCCGGCGTGGACGACGCCGTTGCCGAGCCTGAGCGCGAAGACGACGCCGTTTCGCGTTCGGCTGCCGGCCGGCGGTTGTCGATCGTGGCGCGGCAGGACGCCGGCGGCGCGGAGCCTAGATCCGCCGGGCGCCGACGTAGTTCGCCACCGCCCACGGGTCGCTCAGGCTCTCGATCTTGACGAACGAGCCGGTCTCCGGCGCGTCGACGTACTGGCCGTTGCCGATGTAGATGCCGACGTGGTTGAGCGCGTCGAAGAAGACGAGGTCGCCCGGCTGCAGGTCGTCGAACGGCACCGGGTCGCCGTAGGTGTACTGGTCGGCGGCGTGGTGCGGAAGCTGCACGCCGAGCTGGGCGAACACGTACGTGACCAGGCCCGAGCAGTCGAAGCCGCTCGGCGTCGCGCCGCCCCACGCATAGGGGACGCCGATGTACCGGAGCGCGATCTGCGCGGCCTGCGGATGCCCGCCGCTCGTCGGCGCGGGGACGGCGCTCGCCGGGTCGGCCGGCACCGGCTGCGGCGGTGGGACGGTCGCAGTCGTCGTCGCCGGCACGGCCGTGGTCGCCGCCGCTGCCGCGGCCGCCTGCGCCTGCTGCGCGGCCTGTGCTCGTCGGGCGGCCGCGGCTGCGGCGGCGACAGCGGCCTGCGCCCGTGCACGCCGCACGGCGAGCGCGCGCGCACGTGCGGCGGCCGCCGCCTCCGCGCGTGCTCTCGCCGCCGCCGCTGCGAGTCGCGCGCGTGCTGCCGCCGCGAGCCGCGCCTGGCGCGCGCGCTCCTGCGCCTCGATCCGCGTGATCTGCGCCCGCACGGACGCGAGCAGCGTCCGCCGCTGCGCAAGCCCGCGCTCGATCTGCGCGCGCCGTACCGCGAGCTCGCGCACGGTCTGCTCCGCCGCGTGCCGGTCTGCCTCGACCTCGCGCACGCGCTCGGCCAGACGACGCTTCGCCTTCGTCGCCGCGTCGGCGACCGCGGCCACCTCGCGACTGATCGCGTCCTCGGCGTCGGACAGCCGCAGCAGGTCGGCGACGCTGTTCGCGCCGAGCAGCACCTCGAGCGTCGTCGGGCGGCCGGTCGTGTAGAGGGAGACCAGAAGTCGCGCCTCGTCGAGCTGCGCGCGCCTGTTCTGCCCGCGCGCGCGGGCGAGCCGAGCCTGAGCGACGCGCAACTCGCCGCGCAGGCGCTGCAGATTCACGCGCGCGCCGTCGAACTGCTCGCTGACGACGCTCAGGCGCGCGTCGATCGCGTCGATCTGCGCGAGCACGCGCTGCGCCTGCGCGCGCTTGGCGGCGAGCTGCGGCGGCGTCGCCTCCGCTGCACCGACCGCGACGGTCGCGAGGGCGATCGCACCGAGACAGGCGAGGCTGTGTGCGCGCAGTCTCAAGTCGGGGTCCACGCCGGAGCTGGCTTCCGGCTGCGCGACTCTACTCCTCCCCCGCGACGACGCCGATCTCGCCGCTCTTGAAGAACTGCTGCCGACCGGTCACACTGGACGAGCCGTCGCTCCAACTGCAAGCTCGCCGAGGGGAGAATCGATGCGAACGCTCGTTGTGCTGCTGGCGGCGTGGGGTCTCGCGCTCGCGCTGCTGACGCCGGCGCAGGCCGGCTTGACGGTCGGGATCAACGACGACGCCGCGACCGAGGCGGCGACCTCGGCGTGGTTCTTCCCGACGATGCAGGCGGAAGGGCTGACGGTCGACACGATCACGCTGCGCTGGGACGAGGCAGCGCCGACGACGATCCCGCCCGACCAGGTCGCCGCCGTCGACACCGTGGTCGCCGCGGCCGCGCAGGCGGGCGTCACCCTGCAACTCGATCTCTACCCGCTCCACGCCGCCGCGCTCACCGACGGCCGCCAGTGCCAGGCGGTGACAGGCCCGCTCCAGTGTGGCGACTCGCTGCGGATCGCGCGCTTCGCCGCGTGGACGGCGCAGGTCGCGCGCACGTTCCCGACCGTGCACCAGTTCGTGGTCATGAACGAGTGCAACCAGCCGTACTTCGTCTACCCGCAATGGACCGTGACCGGCGCGAACCAGGCCGCGGAGGTCTGCGGGCGCGCGCTCGCCGCGGCCTACGACGCGCTCCACGGCGTCGACGCCACGAACTTCGTCTGGGGCCTCGGCCTGTCGCCACGAGGCAACGACAATCCGTCGGCGGTCGCGAACTCGTCCTCGTCCCCGGTCCACTTCCTCGCCGCGCTGGGCTCGTGGTTCCGCGCGTTCGCCGCCCGAACCCACCGTACCGCGCCCCTGATGGACGGCCTCGACGTGCACCCGTACCCCGTGCCGCAATCGCTTCCGTTCGCAGTCGGCTACCCGAACTCGAAGGACGTCTCCGTCGCGAACATGCCGCGCCTCTACCAGGCCTTCTACAGCGCCTTCGCCGGAACGCCGCAGCGGACGATCGGCCAGCAGCCGGGCGGCGCGCTGCCGTCAGCGTCAACGAGGTCGGGATCCAGACGGCCTCGGCCGGGCTCGCCGGCTACAGCGGCGTCAAAGCGGCTGCGAACGCCGCGG
>DASRGD010000056.1:0-50984 GCA_035651195.1 Gaiellaceae bacterium
GACGCGGCGATCGAGGCCGCCAGCGCCGCCTGGTTCTTCCCGACGATGCAGACGGAAGGGCTCACTGCCGACACGATCACGCTGCGCTGGGACGAGGCCGCACCGGCGACGATCCCTGCCGATCAGATCGCCACGGTGAACGGCGTGCTCGCGGCGGCCGCGCAGAGCGGCGTTACGGTCGAGCTCGACCTCTACCCCCTCCACTCCGGCGCGCTCACCGACGGCGTCCAGTGCCGGTCGGTGGCGCGACCGCTCCAGTGTGGCGACTCGGCTCGCATCGCAGCGTTCGCGGCCTGGACGGCGCAGGTCGCGCGCACGTTTCCGACGGTGCACCAGTTCATCGTCATGAACGAGTGCAACCAGCCGTACTTCGTCAACCCGCAGTGGACGCTCGACGGCACGAACCAGGCCGCGGAGGTCTGCGGCCGCGCGCTCGCCGCCGCATACGACGCGCTGCACGCCGTCGACCCGACGAACTTCGTCTGGGGGCTCGGGCTGTCGCCGCGCGGGAACGACAACCCGTCCGCGGCTGCGAACTCCTCGTCCTCCCCGGTCCACTTCCTCGCCGCGCTCGGGTCCTGGTTCCGCGCCTTCGCGGCGCGGACGCACCGCAGCGCGCCGCTGATGGACGGTCTCGACGTGCACCCGTACCCGGTGCCGCAGTCGCTGCCGTTCGCGGTCGGGTACCCGAACTCGAAGGACGTCTCCGTCGCGAACATGCCGCGCCTCTACCAGGCCTTCTACTCGGCCTTCAACGGGACGCCGCAGCCGACGATCGGCCAGCAACCGGGCGGCGCGTTGCCGGTCAGCGTCAACGAGGTCGGGATCCAGACGGCGTCGACCGGCCTCGCCGGCTACAGCGGCGTCAAGGCGGCGGCGAACAGCGCCGGCGGCGTCTACGGGCCGTACGCGACGCAGGCCTACCAGGCGAGCTGGTACCGGCAGATGCTCGCGCTGCTCGCGTGCGACCCGAACGTGAAGACGGTCAACATCTTCAAGCTCGCCGACGAGCCGAGCCTCGCCGGCTGGCAGAGCGGGCTCTTCCAGTTCTCGCCCACGGGCACGCCGAGGCCGAAGCAGTCGGCCCAGGCGGTCCGGAACTGGATCGCGCGCACGTCCGGCAACTGCCAGGGCAGGCTGCGGCCGTGGCTGCCGCCGGCGGCGCCGAAGCCGGTCGTGGTGCCGAGGCCGCGGCCGAAGCCGCTCCCCGTGCGGCTGATCCCGTCGGCCGACCCGTTCCTGCCGGGCGCGCGCGGCCACGACGTCAGCTACCCGAACTGCCGCCGTGCGCTCCCGAGCACCGGCTTCCTCGTCGTCGGCGTCAACGGCGGCCAGCCGTTCACGGCGAATCGCTGCTTCCGGAGGCAGGCCGCGCACGCGCGCCAGCGGGGCCGCGGGCCGTTCAGCGTCTACCTGAACACCTCGTACGCGCCCAAGCTGCTCCGGCGGACGACGCCCGCCTGCCGGCGGCTCGGCGCCGCCCAGGACGTCGCGCTCGCGGCGCAGCGCGCCTACGCGCTCGGGTGCAGCGAGGCGGCGAGGGCGATCGCGCTGATCGACCCCGTCAACCGGCCGAGCCTCTACTGGCTCGACGTCGAGCGCTCGAACGCGTGGTCGCGAAACCACAGCCTCAACGTCGCGACCATTCGCGGGCTGATCGACTACCTGCTCGCGCAGCAGCCGAGACCGCTCGTCGGCATCTACTCCGCGTCGACCTGGTGGCAGCGGATCACGGGCGGCTGGCGCAGCCTCGCGTTGCCGGAGTGGATCCCGGTCGGCGTCGGCGGCGTCACGGCCCCGTGCAGCGGCGGCTTCGCGAGCGGGCCGGTCTGGCTGCGTCAGGGCGGCACCGCGCGGCTCGACGTCGACATCGCCTGCTGATCGCGTCTCCGAGCCCGGCGTGCGGCAGCTCTCGGGACGCCCCGCGTTCGTCGCCGTTAGAGTTCCCGTCGTGACGAGCCGCTACGCGCCGCTCTGGACCGCTCTGACGGTCGTCGCGGTCGGACTGGCGATCGCCGGCCTCTTCCGGCTCCCATTCGTGTTCGAAGCGGCGGCCGGCCTGCTCCTGCTGATCGCGGCGAGGTCGATGCCCGACCGCCGGCTGACGGCGCCCGCGATCATGTTCATCTCGCTGTGCGCGATGCTGGGCGCGACGTTCGCAATCGTCTTCAACCACGCGCTGTACTGAGCGGCGCACCGCGCACGGAGGCGTCGACGAGCTCGACGGGGTGCACCGCGCGCACCGGTCGGCCCGCGCGCCGGAGCGCGGCCGTCACCTGGAGCAGGCAGCCGGGGTTCGCGCTCGCGTAGACGTCCGGCTCGGCTGCGAGCACGTGGCGTGCCTTCCGCTCGGCCAGCTCGCGCGCGGCGTCCGGCTGGACGAGGTTGTAGATGCCGGCGCTGCCGCAGCAGATCTCCTGCTCGGCCGCCTCGACGAGCTCGAGCTCCGGAATCGACCGCAGGAGCGCACGCGGCTCGGTCCGCACCCGCTGCGCATGCGCGAGATGGCACGAATCCTGGAAGACGACGCGCGCACGCAGCGGCTGCAGCTCCGGCTGGCGTCCGGCGGCGAGCGCCTCCGAGACGTCCAGCACCGGCAGCTCGAGCTCGGCGTCCTTCAGGTGCGAGCCGCACCCGGCGGCGTTCGTCACGATCGCCTCCGCACCGGCGGCGGCGAAGGCGGCGGCCGCGCGGCGCGCGAGTGCGAGGCCGTGCCGGCGGCGACCGGCGTGCAGCGCGAGCGCGCCGCAGCAGCCGCGGTACGGCGTCACCGTCTCGTAGCCGAACGCCGCCAGCACCCGCGCGGTCGCGCGGTTCACCTCGCCGAAGACGACGCTCTGGACGCAACCGGTCAGGAGGCCGACACGCGAGATGCGCGCGCCGGCCGCGGGCGTCTCGCGCGGCGGCGAGACGGGCTCGCGCCACGGCGGCGCGAGCTCGCGGAACGCGCGGAACGGAGCGAGCCGCGCGAACGGGAGCGCGGCGCGCATGACCCGCGGGCGCGGCAGGACGGCGAAGGCGAGCGCGCGCAGCAGCCGCTCGCGCAGGGGCCGCCGCACCTCCCGCTCGACGCGCTCGCGCGTCAGCTCGATCAGCCGGTCGTACCGGACGCCGGACGGGCACGAGGTGACGCAGGCCATGCAGCCGAGGCAACGGTCGAAGTGCTGCGCGACCGTGCGGTTGAGCTCGACGGTGCCGTCGAGCGTCGCCTGCATCAGCCAGATGCGGCCGCGCGGCGAGTCCATCTCCTCGTGCCAGAGCGAGTACGTCGGGCAGGTCGGCAGGCAGAAGCCGCAGTGGACGCAGTCGCGGATCAGCTCGGCGTCCATCAGACGAGCACGCCCTCCGGGTCGAACGCAGCCCGCACGCGCTCGGCGAGCGGCGACCACGGGCGGCGCGGCGAGTCGACGTAGGCGATGCCCGGCCCCGGCCGGGCGAGCAGGCAGTCTTGCCACTCGTGCGGGACGGTGCTCGCCGCGCGGCGTTGCCGCGCGGCCGCCTCGTCCCAGACGGCCGCCTCGCCGCGGCCGTCACCCGGGCACGCCTCGACCTGGCGCTCGACGGCGGCCTCGCCGCCCTCGAACAGGAGCGCGAAGCGGTTCGGCGGCAGGTAGTCGACCGCGCTCGGCACGAGCTGCGAGGCCTGCAGCTCGCGCCAGAAGGCGCGCGCGTCGTCTGCCTCGGCGACGACCGTCGCCTCGGCCGACGGTCGCGGATGCAGCCGCAGCGCGACGCGCGCGATGAGGCCGAGCCGGCCGCGCGAGCCCGCGAACAGCTTGCCGAGGTCGTAGCCGGCGACGTTCTTCACGACCTTGCCGCCGGAGCTCGCGATCGTCCCGTCGGCGAGGACGACCGTGACGCCGATGACGAGGTCGCGCATCGCACCGTAGCGGTGGCGGCGCGGGCCGGAGAGGTCGCCGGCGAGGCAGGCGCCGATGGTCGGGTCCCCCGGCGGGTCGAGCGCGAGCATCTGGTCGTGAGCGGCGAGCTCCGACTGGAGCCGCGACAGGCGCACGCCCGCCTCGACGACCGCCGTCAGATCGCCCGGCTCGTACTCGAGCACGCGGTCGAGGCGGCGGGTCGAGAGCAGGACGTCGCCGCCGTCGCGCTCGATCGAGACGCTGCGGCCCTCGGCGAGCACCGCCGCGGCCTCCTCGAGCGTCGCGGGCTCAGAGACGCTCGGCAACCCCGGCTCGCTCCAGCGGATGCGCGCGGTAGGGGCCCGGCACCTCGCCGCAGAGGCGCGGCGTCGGAAACGCCTTGCCCGGGTTGGCGAGCCCGAGCGGGTCGAAGGCGGCTTTCAGCCGCAGCATCGTCTCGAGGTCGCGCGGGCCGAACAGCTTCGGCATCGCGCACGCCTTGTCGACCCCGACCCCATGCTCGCCGGTGAGCGAGCCGCCGGCGTCGATGCAGATGTCGAGGATCTCGGTCGCGAGCCGCTCGGCGCGCGCCGCCTCGCCCTCGACCCGATCGTCGTAGAGGACGAGCGGGTGCAGGTTGCCGTCGCCGGCGTGGAAGACGTTCGCCACGCGCAGGCGGCGCTCCCCGGCCAGCGCGGCGATCGCGCGCAGCACCTCCGGCAGCTTCGTGCGAGGCACGACGCCGTCCTGGACGTAGTAGCTCGGCGAGATGCGGCCCATGGCGGCGAACGCGGACTTGCGGCCGCGCCAGAGACGCGCTCGCTCGTCGGCGCTGTCGGCGGCGTGGACGGCGAACGCGCCGCAGACGCGGCAGAGGCGCTCCGCGGCCGCCGCGTCCGCCTCCACCTGCACCGCCGGCCCGTCGAGCTCGACGATCAGCACCGCGCCCGCACCGGCGGGATAGCCGCACGCGACCGCCGCCTCCGCTGCCTCGATCGAGAGCGCGTCCATCATCTCGATCGCCGCGGGCAGGATCCCGGCGCCGATCACCTGCGACACCGCCTCGCCGGCCGCGTCCGTCGAGTCGAAGGCGGCGAGCAGGGTCCGCACGGCCTCGGGCAGCCGCAGCACGCGCACCGTGATCCGCACCGCGATCCCGAGCGTGCCCTCCGAGCCGACGAACGCGCCGAGCAGCCCCGGCCCCTCGTCGTCGCGTGAGAGGGCGACGAGCTCGCCGTCGGGCAGCACGACGTCGGCCGCGAGCACGTGGTTGACGGTGAAGCCGTACTTGAGACAGTGCGCGCCGCCCGAGTTCTCGGCGACGTTGCCGCCGATCGTGCACACCTGCTGGCTCGACGGGTCGGGCGCGTAGTAGAAGCCGTCCGCGGCGACGGCGCGGCTGATCGCGAGGTTCGTCACGCCCGGCTCGCAGACGACGCGCTCGCGCTCGAGGTCGACGGCGAGGATGCGGTCGAGCCGCGCAAGCGAGATGACGACGCCCTCGGCGACGGGTAACGCGCCGCCGGAGAGGCCGGTCCCGGCGCCGCGGGCGACGAACGGCACCCGGTGCCGGTGGCAGAGCCGCACGACGGCCTGCACCTCTGCCGCCGAGCTCGGGAGGACGACGAGCTCCGGCACCGAGCGGTGGCCGGTGAGGGCGTCGCACTCGTAGGTGCGGAGCTGCTCGGGCTCGGCGATGACCGCATCCGCCGCCAGCATCCGGCCGACCTCGGTCCTGAACGCAGCCGGCAGCGCCACGGCTGGACGATAGCCGTTGCTGTCGTGAGCTCCTGCCGCTGCTCGGCAGGTCGCGAGCGACATCGAGCCGCCTCGGCTCTCGCTGCTCTGGCAAGCGGAAGCAGATCTCGGCCTCGAGACGGCCGGCGGGACGGTCAGCCGGACGCTCCCCGCCCGCCTGCTCGAGCACGACGTGCCGCTCGGGATCGACGGCGCCTGCTGCCAGCGACGAGGCCAAGACGGCTCGCAAGGCCGGTCGACGCCGACCAGGGTCGGCCGCGCCAATGCGCGGCGGACCCGAAAAGCGGGAGAATCCGGCCGTGGAGCTGTCCGGCACCGTCTGCCTCGTCACGGGCGCGACGAGCGGGATCGGCCGCGCGACCGCGGTCGCGCTCGGCGAGGCAGGCGCAGACGTGCTCGTCTCCGGGCGCGACGAGGCCGCGCTCGCCGCGGTCGCGGCGGAGGCGAACGGCCGCGCGCTCCCGTGCGACCTCGCCGAGCCGGGTGCGGGCGGCCGCCTCGCCGCCGACGCGCTCGCCGCGTGCGGCCGGGTGGACGTGCTCGTCAACTGCGCGGGCGTCGGCCAGTTCGGGCCGGCGGCCGCGCTCACGCCCGACGACGTCGAGCGCGTGCTCCGCATCAACGTGTCGGCGCCGATCGACCTGACGAGCGCGCTCCTGCCCGGCATGCTCGCGCGGCAGCAGGGGCACGTCGTCAACCTCGGCTCGATCCTCGGCCGCGTCGGCCATCGCCGCGAAGCGGTCTACGCGGCGAGCAAGGCGGCGATCGCGATCTTCAGCGACAGCCTCCGCGACGAGCTCCGCGGCACCGGCGTCAGCGTCTCGCTGATCTCGCCGGGCGCCGTCGACACACCGTTCTTCGCGCGCCGCGGCGCGCCGTACGACCGCCGCTGGCCGGCGCCCGTCGAGCCGGCGCGGATCGCCGCGGCGATCGTGCGTGCCGTGGGCGGCAACCGCGCCGAGACGTTCGTCCCCGCCTGGCTCTCGATCGCCGTCCGTGTCCGCCGGCTCGCGCCGGGGCTCTACCGCGTCCTAGCCGGCCGCTTCGGCTAGCTCCGCGAGCGGCAGCCCGAGCCGCCGCTGCATCACCGCGACGGCCTCCGGACTCGAGTCGCAGAGCACGCAGCGCCGCCCGAGCTCGCGCGCGGCGGCGCCGAGCGTGCCGCTGCCGGCGAAGAAATCGAGGCACCAGTCGCCCGGCGCCGACGACGCCTGCACGATCCGCCGCAAGACGCCGAGCGGCTTCTGGGTCGGATAGCCGGTCTTCTCCCTCCCGGTCGGCGAGACGATCGTGTGCCACCAGACGTCGGTCGGCAGCTTCCCGCGCGCGGCCTTCGCGGCGGTGACGAGCCCCGGCGCCATGTACGGCTCGCGATCGACCGCCTCGCCGTCGAAGTGGTACGCGCCCGCATCCTTGACGTAGACGAGGATCGTGTCGTGCTTCGCCGGCCAGCGGCGCTTCGTCCGCGCGCCGTAGTCGTAGGCCCAGATGATCTCGTTCAGGAAGCAGTCCCGCCCGAAGAGCTCGTCGAGGAGCAGCTTGCAGTAGTGCGCCTCGCGGTAGTCGATGTGGAAGTAGAGGGTGCCGCGTTCGTTCAGCAGGCGGCGGGCCTCGCGCAGACGCGGCTCGAGGAACGCGAGGTAGTCGTCGTGCCGGTCGGCGAAGGAGCTGACGGCGACGACCTGGCTGCGGTACGTGCGACCGCCGAAACCGGTGCGGCTGCCGGCCGCGTCCTGCGCCGTCGCGAGCGTGAGCCGACGCTGCGCCTTACCGGTGTTGAACGGCGGATCGACGTAGACGAGCGTGAACGACTGCGCCGGCAGGCGCGGCAGCAGCTCGATGTTGTCGCAGAGGTAGATCGCTTCCCTGAGCACGCGACGAGGGTACGACGGCGCGCGGACGCTCAGCTCTGCTCGTGCGCCGGCAGCACGACGCTGAAGGTCGAGCCTGCGCCAGCGTGGGAATCGACGCTGATCCTGCCGCCCATGCGCTTCACGAGCTCGCGTGTGATGTAGAGCCCGAGGCCGGTCCCGCCGACGCCGCCCGCCTGCGCAGGGTCGAGTCGGTGGAACTTCTCGAAGATCCGCTCCTGCTCGGATGCGGGAATCCCGATCCCCTCGTCCTCGACCTCCAGCACGACCGCGTCGGAGTCGTACCGGAGACGCACCTCGACCGCGCTGCCGTGCGGCGAGTACTTGACCGCGTTCTCGAGCAGGTTGCCGAGCACCTGCCGAAAGCGGTCGCGGTCGCAGGCGACCGGTCGCAGCGACGACGAGGCGCGGAGGCGGATGCGGTTCCCGTCCGGGTAGGCGTGCCTCGTCGCCTCGATGACGCTCGCGGCCAGCTCCGCCAGGTCGCACGGCTCGCGCGTGAGCTCGACCTTCCCCTCGTCGAGGCGACCGACGAGCAAGATCTGTTCGATCACGCGCGCAAGCCGCTCGCCCTCGCTCTCGATCATTCGCAGGAAGGTTCGGCGCTCGGCGTCCGTGAGGCGGATGTCCTCGCGCAGGAGCGTGCGCGCGGCGCCGTAGATCGCCGCGAGCGGCGTGCGCAGCTCGTGCGACGCGGTCGTGACGAGATCGCTGCGCGCCTGCTCGAGCGAGCGCTCCTGGCTCACGTCGCGGAGCGCGAAGACGCTCCCCTCGCCGAAGCCGACGCGCGAGGCGGAGAGCCAGCGCTCCTCGCCCCGCAGCGAGACCGGGACGGTCACCGGCGTGCGCTCGTGGACGCGCGCCTCGAGCTGCGGCCAGCTCGGGATCAGCTCGGCGACCGGCCGGCCGAGGGCGTCTGCCTCGGCGATGCCGGTCAGCCAGCTCGCCGACGGGTTCCAGTAGCGGACGCGACCGGCGGCGTCGAGCAGGATGACGGCGTCGGCGACGTACGCGAGCGCCTCGGCCGCCCGCGCCCCTTGCTCGGCGCGCTCGAACAGGCGCGCGTTCTCGACCGCCTGCCCCGCACGCCGCGCCAGCTCCCGGGCGAGCTCGAGATCGGCGCGGGTGTACGGCCTCCGCGTCCGCGTCGTCGCAAGGGAAAGCGCCCCGAGCGGCTGCCCGCGCGCGAGGAGCGGGACGACGATCGCCGAGCGCAGGTCGAGCTCGCGCAGGACGCGCAGCTGCTCCTCGTCGGCGGCCGCCTCGACGAGCATCTCGTCCGTCACCTCCGGCACGAAGAGCGGCTTGCCCGTCCGGATCACGAGCGGGGCGCCGGACGCGTCGTCGAGGTCGAGCGGATGCCGGGCCGCGAACGCCTCGGCGAGCTGACGCTTGTCCGGATCGTCGTGGACGACGACCAGGCGCTCGAGTCTCCCGTCCGGGCCGACCATCACGACCGTGCACCAGTCGGCGAACCGCGGCACCGCGAGCTCGGCCAGCTGCGCCAGCGTCTGCTCGTAGTCCAGCGACGCCGAGAGGAGCTCGCCCGCGTCGGCGAGGAAGGAGAGCCGGCGTTGCGCCTCCTCGGCCAGCGCACGCGCCGACGACTCGCTGCGGTACAGGCGCGCGTTCTCGATCGCGACCGTCGCGCGTCGCGCGAGCTCCTCGGCGAGGTGGACGTCGGCGTCGTCGTAGCTGCGGCCGGGCTCCGACCACGCGAACGTGAGCGCGCCGAGCGTCCCGTCGCGGCCGAGGAGCGGCACCGCGATCGCGGCCCGCGGGTCGAGCGCGCAGAGCAGCTCGAAATGCCGCTCGTCCTTCGTCGTCGCGCGGAGCTGCTCGGCGTCGAAAGCCGGGAAGCGGACGGTGCTGCCGGTGGTCACGGCGCGGCTCGCGGGCGACGGACCGTCGATCGCCGCGGCGTACCCGTCCGAGAGCTCGTCGAGCAGCGCGCGCATCTCCGGCGTCGCCCCGGCGACGGCGACGCGCCGGAAGGTGCCGTCCGGCTCCGCCAGGTCGACGATGAACCAGTCCGCGAGCCGCGGTACGACGAGCGAGGCGAGCGTCGCGAGCGTCGAGTCGTAGTCGAGCGAGCTCGAGAGGACGTGACCCGCTTCGGCGAGGAACGCGAGCCCCTCCTCGCTCCGCCGGCGGAGCTCGTCGGCACGGGCTCGTGCGGCGACGACGGCGAGGAGGTTCGCGACGCTGCGCAGGTAGACGACCTCGTCGGTCCCGAACGCCGCGCGGACGCCGCTGTGGACGACGAGGACGCCGACGGCTTGCTGCTCCCCGCGCACGGGTGCCGCGGCCGCGCTCACCAGCCCGAGCTCGAGCAGTCGGTGCGAGCCGGGGTAGCGCCTGTCGGCGGCGAAGTCGTCGACGACCTGCGGCTCCTGGCGCCGGAACGCGGCGGCGGCGTGCGAGTCGCCGTCGATCGGCACGGGTCGCAGCTCGCCCGGCGGCCAGCCGACGGCGATGCGGCAGGCGAGCTCGCGGCCGCTCGGCTCGAACAGGCAGGCACGCTCGGCGCCGAGACCCTCGGCGGCGGCGGCGACCGCCTGCTCCTTGAACTCGTCGATCGGGACGCCGAGGAGCGCGACCCGGCCGAGCTCCGCGACGCGCGTCTGCTGGCGCGCGCGCCGCCGGAGCACTTCAACGGCGTCTCGTCCCGACCCCCTGGGCAGCTCCCGTCGTCGCAACCGCCTCTCCAGGCCTCGCCCTCCGCAGAGCCCAATAGTATGAAGCCGCCGGACGCCGAGACGCCGGGGCGCACTGGAGGTCCGTGCTCGATCGTCTGAGAGGAGAGCCTCGGAGGATGGCGGCGGGAACGCGATCGGACGACGCGCTGCGCGCGAACGTGCGCCTGCTCGGGCAGATCCTCGGCGAAGTGCTCGTCGAGCAGTGCGGCGAGGACGTGTTCGAGCTAGAAGAGGAGATCCGAGCGCTCGCGCGGGCCGGGCGGCAGGGGGACGCGGACGCGGCGCGCCGCCTCCGCGAGGTCGTCGCCGGGCTCGATCTCGAGCGGCAGGCGCTCGTTCTGCGCGCCTTCGCGATGTACTTCCAGCTCGCCAACATCGCCGAGCAGCACCATCGGCTGCGGCGACGGCGCGCGTACGAGCACGAGGGCCGCGTCGCGCGCGAGTCGCTCGCGGACGCGCTCGGCCGCCTCGAGCAGGCCGGCGTCGGCGTCGACGAGCTGCGCGCCGGCGCGGCTGCGCTGTCGATCGAGCTCGTGCTGACCGCGCACCCGACCGAGGCGACACGGCTGGGCGTGCTGCGCGCGCACCGGCGGATCGCCGGCATCCTGCGCGAGCTCGACGACCCGGAGCTCCCGGCTTCGCGGGCGGCGCGCCTGCGGGCCGCGCTCGCGGAGGAGATCACGGTGCTCTGGCAGAGCGACGAGGTGCGCACGCAGCGTCCGCTCGTCGCCGACGAGATCCGCTGGGGCCTCTGGTTCTTCGAGGAGAGCCTCTGGGAGGTCGCGCCGCTCCTGGTCGCCGAGCTGCGGGAGCTCGTCGGCGCGAGCGTGTCGCCGCTCTCGTTCGGCACGTGGATCGGCGGCGACCTCGACGGCAACCCGAACACCGGCCCGGAGACCGTCGAGCACGCGCTCGAGCGGGCGCGGGCACTCGCGCGCCGCCTGCTCCAGCGCGACGTGCGCGAGCTGGCGCGGGCCTGGGGCATGTCGGCGCAGATCGCCGGTGCCGACCCGGCAGTCGGCGACGTCGCCGACGTCGCGCCGACGCGGAACGCCGACGAGCCCTATCGCCGGCGGCTGTCGTCGATCTGGCAGCGCCTGGACGCGGACGAGTTCCGCTCGGCGGACGAGCTCCTCGGCGAGCTCGACCTGATCGAGGCGAGCCTGCGCCGCCATCGCGGCGCACGCATCGCCGACGGCTCGCTCGCCGCCCTGCGCCGACGGGTCGAGATCTTCGGCCTCCACCTCGCGAAGCTCGACCTCCGCACGCACGCCGAGGCCGTGCATGCACGCGACCCGCAGCTCCTGTCGGTGCTCGAGCGCGCGGCGGGCCTGCAACGCCGTCACGGTCGCGTGGCGCTCGACACCCTGATCGTCTCGATGACGACGTCGGCCGACGACCTGCACGCCGCGCAGGCGCTCGCGCGCGAGGCGGGCCTCGACGTCGCGGTCGTGCCGTTGTTCGAGAAGATCGACGACCTCCGCCGCGCCGACGCCGTCGTCGCCGACTTCCTCGACCGCGCCCCGGCCGACCGGCTCGAGGTGATGGTCGGCTACTCGGATTCGGGCAAGGACGGCGGCTACGTGACCGCCAACTGGGAGATCTACCGGGCGCAGGAGCGGCTCGCGTGGCTCGCCGGCCAGCGCGGCGTCGAGCTGACGATCTTCCACGGGCGCGGCGGCTCGACCGGCCGCGGCGGCGGACCGACCTGGGCGGCGGTGCTCGCGCAGCCCCCGTACGCGACCGCCGGTCGCCTCAAGCTGACCGAGCAGGGCGAGACAGTCTCCTTCAAGTACGGCCTGCCGGGCATCGCCTACCGCAACCTCGAGGCCGCCGTGGCGGCGACGCTGCTGACGAGCTTCCCCTCCTTCCTCCCCGACCCGCCCCGCGGCGCCCGCGAGCTGATGGGGACGCTGTCCGCGGCCGCGGAGCGCGCCTACCGCGCCCTCGTCTGGGACGAGCCAGGCTTTCGCCCGTTCTTCCGCGAGTTCACCCCGATCGACGAGCTCGCGCACCTCGAGATCGGCTCGCGGCCGGTCGCGCGGCCGGACGCGACCGGGGCCGACGAGCTCGAGCGGCTGCGGGCGATCCCGTGGGTGTTCGCGTGGACCCAGAACCGCTGCCTCCTCCCCGCCTGGTACGGCGCCGGCGCCGCGTTCGCGGCCGCCGACATCGACGAGCTTCGGGCGCTCTACCGCGACTGGCCGTTCTTCCACGCGCTCGTCGCGAACCTCGAGATGACCCTCGCGAAGTCGAGCATGGGCATCGCGCGCGACTACCTGCGGCTCGTCGCCGACCGCGAGCTCGGCGAGCGCCTGTTCGCGGCGATCGAGGACGAGCACCGCCGCGTGGTCGACGCGGTGCTCGCGATCACGGAGGGACGCGAGCTCCTCGACGCAAGCCCGCAGGTGCAGCGCTCGGTTCGGCTGCGGAACCCGTACGTCGACCCGATGAACGCCGTCCAGGTCGAGTTGCTGACTCGCTACCGCGCCGGCGACGCCGCCGCGCTCCGTCCGCTGCTCCGCTCGATCGCCGGCATCGCCGCCGCGCTCCGCAACACCGGCTAGCAGCTCGCCTCGCCGTACGAGACGTTGCTCGAGCCGGTTACTCGACCGTGCCGGTCCTCGCACAGCTTGACGACGTACGCGGTCCGGACGCCCGCCGAGACGACGGTGAAGTAGAGGGCGTAGCCGTTCCGGCGCGGGAGTATGCCGTTGTAGCGGACGACGATCGGCGCACGGGTTCTCGCGATGAACGCCAGTGCGGCCGGAAGGTCCGGGCTCGCCTGCACCGAGCGAAGCCTAACGCGCTAGCGCGCGGGAGCAGCGAGCCGCTGCTCGGCCCACTCGGTCGAGAGATCCCCGAAAACCGCGCAAGAACGGGCGACGAGTGCTGTCTTAGCGGGTATGGAGGAGGGCCGGAAGGTCGCGATTGCGCGTCGGAGCCGGATCGCCGCCAGCGCCGCGATCGCTCTGATCGGCCTGCTGACGCTCGCGCCCGCGAGCTTCGAGGCGGGTGGGACCGCGACACTTCGGTTCAGCGCTCTGCCGGCACGCGCCGTCGCCGGCGAGGGCGTGACCGTCTCCGTCGCGGGCGCGCGACCCGGCGCGCTCTGCTCGCTCGCCGTCCACTACGCGAAGGACGCGCATCAGGGGGGCCTCGACCCGGCGACCGCCGTCGGCGGCCAGGCGAGGTGGTCGTGGACGATCCCGGACACGGTGCAGGCGAACATCGCGAAGCTCAGCGTGACGTGCGCCAGCTCGAAGCGGATCTCGGGCAGGCTGCTCGTCGTCGGCTCGCTCGTCCCGCCGCGCCTCTCGGTCGTCAAGGACGGGTTCTCGATCCGCACCAGCTCGGCCGGTAACACCGACGTCAGCTACGGCGTCATCATCCGCAACACCTCTCCGAACGCCGACGCGCTCAACGTCGACGTCCTCGTCAACTTCGTCCTCGGCGACGACCACCTGCTCGGATCGACCTCGACGACGATCTCCGTACTCCCCGCCGGGACGACCTACAACCTCGGCGGCAACATGAACTTCCCGGCGGCGGCCCCGATCACGAGGCTCGAGATCGTGATGCAGGTCGGCGGTCGCGCCAAGCACACCGGCCACCCGCCCGCGCTCGACAACGTCGTCATCGAGCCGAGCCTGTACGACAAGGGCTGGGTCGGAGACGTCGCCGGCGAGGTGATCAACAACGACCCGAGCCTGAGCCTGCAGAGCGTCCAGTACTCAGCCGTCATCCTCGACGCTGCCGGCAACGTCCTCGGCGGCGGGAACGGCACGAGCTACGGCGCGCTGCCACCCGGGACGCGGATGGTCTTCAAGCTGACGGGCGGCGGGTTGCGCGACATCTCGATGGACAACGCCGCGTCGGTCCTCGTCTCCCCGACGCCGACCTGGCAGCACGCGGCGAGCTAGCGCCCTCGGGCTGCAGCCCGGGAGTACAGTGGCGTGCGGCAGCGACAAGGAGGTGGCGACGATGACCGGCCGAGTCGAGAAGGCGATCCTCGCCGGCGGGTGCTTCTGGGGCATGCAGGAGCTCTTCCGGCGGCGCCCGGGTGTCCTCTCGACGCGCGTCGGCTACAGCGGCGGCGACGTCCCGAACGCGACGTACCGCAACCACGGGACGCACGCGGAGGCGATCGAGGTCGTCTTCGATCCCGACCGGACCTCGTACCGCGACCTGCTCGAGTTCTTCTTCCAGATCCACGACCCGACCACGCCGAACCGGCAGGGCAACGACGTCGGCACGAGCTACCGCTCGGCGATCTTCTACCTCGACGACGAGCAGCGGCGCGTGGCCGAGGAGACGATCGCGGACGTCGAGGCGTCGGGGCTCTGGCCGGGCAGGGTGGTCACGGAGGTGACTCCCGCGGGACCGTTCTGGGAGGCCGAGCCCGAGCACCAGGGTTACCTCCAGCGGTACCCGCACGGCTACACCTGCCACTTCCCACGGCCGAACTGGGTCCTACCCCGGCGGCAGGAAGCGGTTACCGGCTAACGGGCGCATTTCGCGGCCGAGCGACAGGACGCTCAGCTGCAGCGGCACCGGCCGGCCGCCCAGGAGAGACTGCGTAGGGATGACGCGGCCCGCGGACCTGGTCATCCGGCGCGCCGTCGAGCGCGACCTGCCGACGCTGGGGCGGCTGGGGGCGCTGCTCGTACGCGATCACCATGCGTTTGACGCCGCGCGCTTCATGGCCCCGGCTGATTCGGTCGAGGAAGGCTACGCCTGGTTCCTCGGGACGCAGCTCGATAAGCCGGACGCCGTCGTGCTGGTCGCGGAGCGGGCCGGGCGGGTGCTGGGCTACGTCTTCGCCGGGATCGAGCCCCGTTCCTGGATGGAGCTGCGCGACGACGCCGGGTTCGTTCACGACGTGGTGGTGGAGGAGGACGCCCGCCGGACGGGTGTCGCGACCCGGCTGGTCGAGGAGGCCGCCGCCTGGCTGGAGCAGCAGGGCGCGCCGCGCGTGCTGCTCTGGACCGCCCAGGCGAACACCCCGGCGCAACGGCTGTTCGCCAAGCTCGGCTTCCGGCCCACGATGCTCGAGATGACTCGCGAGCGACGGACCTGAACGACGCTTGTGCTATAAGTAGCACATGGCGAGCGTCGGAATTCGTGAGCTCCGGCAGCGTGCGAGCGAACTCCTCCGGCGGGTGGCTGCGGGCGAGACGATCGAGGTAACAGACCGCGGCCGACCCGTCGCGCTGCTCTCGCCGGTGCCGCAACACGGGAGTCCGCTCGAACGCCTACGCGAGCTTGGTGACGTCACCGCCGCGACCCGGGATGTGCGCGATCTGCCGCCGCCGTTACCGCTGCCGCGCGGGATGGAGCCTCCCTCCCAGATCCTCGCGCGACTGCGGCGCGATGAGCGCTGAGCGCGCGATCTACCTCGACTCGTCGGCGATCGTCAAGCTCGCGGTCGAGGAGCCGGAGTCGAACGCACTGCGGCGCTACCTCCGACGGCGACGCCCGCTCGTCAGCAGCGCGCTCGCTCGCGCCGAAGTCGGCCGGGCGTTGCTTCCGCTCGGCGATGCAGCCGTCCGCCGCGGAGAGGAGGTCCTGTCGCGGCTCGACCTGATCAGGATCAACGATCGGGTGCTCGCAGCAGCCGGCGCGCTGCTGCCGCCCGAGGTGCGCACGCTCGACGCGATTCACCTCGCGACTGCACAGCAACTCGGCACGACTCTCGCGCGCATCTTGACCTACGACGGTCGCATGACCGGCGCGGCACAGTCACTGGGCTGCCCCGTCCTCGCGCCCGCCTGAGACGGGTCGCTCGCCTGTGCGAGCGCCCGTTACGTCCGAGCCTTACCGCCTACCGAGGGGCGAAGACCGCGCGCACCGTCTGCCGCAGCGACTTCGTCGCCGCGAGCACCGCGGTCGGCTCGTAGCCGCAGTGCGCCATGCAGTTGTCGCACCGCGGGTCTCTCCCCCGCCCGTACTTCGACCAGTCGGTGGTCTCGATCAGCTCCTTGTACGTCTGCGCGTAGCCGTCCGCCATCAGGTAGCACGGCCGCTGCCAGCCGAAGACCGAATAGGACGGGATGCCCCACGGCGTGCACTGGTAGTCGACCTTGCCCTCGAGGAAGTCGAGGAAGAGCGGCGTGTGGTTCAGGCGCCACTTCTTGCGCTTGCCGTCCGCGAACGCCGCCGAGAACAGCTCGCGCGCCTGCCGGACGCCGGGGAAATGCTCCTGGTCGGGCGCCTTCTCGTACGCGTACGCGGGCGAGAGCATCATCTTGTCGACCTTCAGCTCGTCGTTCAGGAAGTCGAGCACGTCGCGCACCGTCTTCGGCGTGTCCGTCGTCAGGAAGGTCGTGTTCGTGTTCACGCGGAAGCCTCGCCGCTGCGCCTCGCGGATCGCCTCGACCGCCTTGTCGAACGTACCCTCGCGCTCGACGAACTGGTCGTGGCGCTCGCGCATGCCGTCGAGGTGGACGACCCACGCGAAGTACGGCGACGGCTCGAAGTCGTCCATCTTCTTCTTCATCAGGATCCCGTTCGTGCACAGGTAGACGAACTTCTTGCGCTTGATCAGCTCGCGCGCGATCACGTGCACCTCGGGGTGCACGAGCGGCTCGCCGCCGGCGATCGAGACCATCGGCGCGCCCGACTCCTCGATCGCCGCGAGCGCCTGCTCGACGGGCATCCGCTGCTTGAGGACGTGCTCCGGGTACTGGATCTTCCCGCAGAACGAGCAGGCGAGGTTGCACTGGAAGAGCGGCTCGAGCTCCACGAGCAGCGGGAACTTCTCGTTGCCGCGCAGCCGCTGCTTGAGGAGGTAGCGGCCGATCGCGAGCTCCTGCCGGAACGGGATCACTTCAGCACCGCCAGCTCGCGGGGCAGCTTGAACTGGAGCGTCTCGACGGTCGTCACCCGCTCGTCGACGTCGGCGCCGCCGAGCGCGCCGATCGCCTCGATCAGGCGGCTGACGAGCGACTCCGGCGCCGAGGCGCCGGCGGTGACCGCGACGGTCGCCGCGCCGCGCAGCCAGGCGACGTCGACGTCGCTCTCGTCGTCGACGAGGAACGCCCGCGACCCCTCTCGCTCCGCGACCTCGACGAGACGCTTCGAGTTCGACGACGTCTGCGAGCCCACGACGAGGACGATATCTGCCTCACGTGCGACCGCGCGCACGGCAAGCTGCCGGTTCGTCGTCGCGTAACAGATGTCGTCGGACGCGGGGCCGCGGAGCGCGGGGAACCGGCGGCGCAGCTCGTCGACGATCTCGTTGGTCTCGTCGACGGCGAGCGTCGTCTGCGTCAGGAACGAGACCTTCCCGGGATCGGGCGCATCGACGCGCACGGCGTCGTCGATGTCCTCGACGACGCGGATCGACGCGGGCGCCTCGCCCTGCGTGCCTTCGACCTCCTCGTGGCCGTTGTGGCCGACGAGGAAGATCGTATGCCCGTCGGCGGCGAAGCGGCGCGCCTCGGCATGCACCTTGTTGACGAGCGGGCACGTCGCGTCGATCACGTCGAGGCCGCGCGCCGCCGCCTCCGCCTTCACCGCCGGCGAGACGCCGTGCGCCGAGAAGACGACCGTCGCCCCGTCTGGCACCTCGTCGAGCTCCTCGACGAAGACGGCGCCGCGGCTCTGGAGATCGGAGACGACATGCTCGTTGTGGACGATCTGCTTGCGGACGTAGACGGGCGCGCCGCGCTGCTCGAGCGCGAGCTCGACGACGTCGATCGCGCGCTCGACGCCGGCGCAGAACGAGCGCGGGCCGGCGAGCAGGACGCGCCGCGGCGCAATCGCGTCCGCCCAGTCGGCGAGCGCCGCGCTCGCACGACGCAGGTTGACGAGCGCCCGCGTGCCCGCGAGCAGCGTGCGCGGGTCGAGCAGGCGCCGGTCGGCCGCCTCGACCACCACCCGCAGCACGGCGAGCGGCCGCCCGTCGGCCGCGGCCCCGAGCCAGGCGGACTCCATGTCGACGGCGAGCGCGTCGACGCCGCGACGCTCGTTCGGTCCCGTCAGCCGCTCGACCGATGCGACCGGGCCGACGTGGGCGCGGAGCCCGTGTCGCTCGAGCGCGGCGGCGAGGAGCGCCGACGCAGGCGCCGGGATCGGCTCTGCGCCCTCGCGGCGGAGCTCGGTCGCGCAGACGACGTCGCCGGCGCGCAGCCCCGGCGCGACCGCGGCGCAGACGCCTGCGACCACCACGGCGTCGGCGTCGACCGCGAGCGCGCGCGCGGCGGCGATCCGCGCGCGCGCCGGCCCCGGCCCCGGGCGCAGCACGCGCCAGCCCGGCCGCGCCCGCAGCGCGGCGGCCTCGGCGCGAAGCGGTGTGAGTACGAGCACTCGCGTCATCGCAGGGCGCGACCCAGCGCCATCACCGGAAACACCTGCCGGTAGAGATGGTAATTCAGGTAGAAGTCGCCCGGGAAGCCCGTCCCGGTGAAGTAGGGCTCGTCCCAGCTCCCGTCGGGCCGCTGCGTGGCCGCGAGCCACGCCACCGCGCGCCCGAACGCCTCCCCGCGCGCGCCGGCCGCGTCGAGCGCGAGCAGCGCCCACGCGGTCTGCGATGCCGTCGACGCCCCCCGCGCGCGCCACTCCGGCTCGCGGTAGGAGCGCAGGTCCTCGCCGAAGCCGCCGTCCGCGTTCTGGACGCGCTCGAGCCAGGAGACGGCTCGCCGCACGCTCTCGTGCCCGGCGAGGCCGGCGGCCGCCAGCGCGGGCACGACCGCACCGACGCCGTAGACGTAGTTCGCGCCCCAGCGGCCGAACCACGACCCGTCCGGCTCCTGTGCGCGCAGCAGCCAGTCGACTGCCTCGCGGGCCGGGATCCCCTCGACGGCGAGCAGCTCGACCATGTGTGCCGTCACGTCCGCGCTCGGGGGGTCGGTGACGGCGCCGAAGTCGAAGAACGGCAGACGCATCCCGAGCCGGCTCGTGTTGTCGGCGTCGAACGCCGCCCAGCCGCCGTCGCTCGACTGCATGCCGATCGCCCACGCGAGCCCACGGCGGCAGGCACCGTCGGCGGCGCCGGCGCGGCGCAGCGCGAGCACGACGACCGCCGTGTCGTCGACGTCGGGGTAGTTGTCGTTCGCGAACTCGAACGGGAAGCCGCCCGGCTCGAGCTCGGGCCGGCGCACCGCCCAGTCGCCGCGCACGCGCACCTCGCGACCTTCGAGCCAGCGCGCGGCGCGGACGATCGCGTCGTGGTCGGGCGGCAGCCCGGCGTCGAGCAGCGCGATCACCGCGAGCGCGGTGTCCCAGACCGGCGACTGGCACGCCTCGAGCCGTCGGCCCGCCGCGTCCTCGATCGTGAACGTGTCGAGGCCGTCGAGCGCGAGCTTCAGCACCGGGTGGTCGAGCGGATAGCCGCGTGCGTGCAGCGCGACGATCGACCAGACCCACGGCGGCTGGATGCCGCCCCACGAGCCGTCCCGCTCCTGCCGCTCGACGACCCAGCGCTCGGCGGCGTCGAGCGCGCGCCGCCGCAGCGGCCGAATCGGGTGGCGCTCGTGGAAGTGGAGCAGCCGGTCGAGGAGGGTGAACAGGCTGCGGCGCACCGGCGGCGTGACGCCGCTCCGCAGCTCGTCGACGTCGAAGCCTGCCCGCCGCGACGGCCGCAGCGCGCAGCAGATCGAGAGCGCGACGATCGTCTGCCGCGCCCAGCAGCCGAACGTGTAGACGCTGAGCGGCGCACGCGGCGGCAGCAGGATCTGCTCCGGCGGGACGACCGGCACCTCGTGCCACGACCAGAGTCCCAGCAGGGCGAGCCACATGCGCGTGAAGACGCGCGTCGCCTCGAGCCCGCCGCCGGCGCGCGCCGCGGCCGCCGCCCGCTGCATGTGCTCGGCGGCAGGGTCGTCACCCGCGAGCCGCAGCGCGACGTAGGCCTCGACGGTCGTCGAGACGTCGGCGGGGCCACCGAAGAACGTCGCCCACGAGCCGTCCGGGCGCTGCTTCGAGCGGATCCAGCGCGCCGTCGCCTCGGTCGCGCCCGGCTCGAGAATGTCGAGGTAGAAACGGAGGAACAGGTCCTCCGAGTCGATCGTCACGTTGGTCTCGAGCTCGCCCTTCCAGTAGCCGTCCGGATGCTGGAGCGAGAGCAGGTAGTCCCGCCCGCGCTGGAGCGCGAGCCGGGCGGCGTCGACGCGGGCGGACAGGGTGACAGTCACCGCGCGAGCACCTCCTCGTGAGCGGGTGCCCCGACCGCGAGGTCGTCGAGCGCCGCGCGGGCGGCGACCAGCCCGCTCCGGACGGCGCCCTCCATCGTCGCCGGCCAGCCGGTGTCGGTCCACGCACCCGCGACGTAGACGCCGGGCACGCCCGTCCGTTGCGGCGGCCGCAGGTGCTTCGTCCCGGGCGTGACGCGGAACGTCGCCTTCGGCTCGCGGGTGACGGTGAAGTCGAGCACCTCCGCCTGACGCGCCGCCGGCAGCAGGCGCTCGAGCGCGGGCAGGTAGCGCGCGCGCAGCGCCTCGACCGGCTCGCCGACCTCGTCGTCGGCCGCGGACAGCGAGACGACGAGCAGCTGGCCGCGCTCGATTCCCGACGCGACCGTGCGGTCGAACAGGAACTGCACCGGCGAGTCGAGTGCGGCCGCGATCGGCTCGGCCAGCACGCGCCGGTCGTAGTGGACGTGCAGGTTGACGATCGGGCTGACGCCGAGCGCGGCGGGATCGTGCTCGATCGCCCCCGCCGGCAGCAGCTCGGCGGCCGCGTAGTGCGGCACCGCGACGATGACGGCGTGCGCCGTGTCCGGGCCGTCGTCGAGCTGGAGTCGCACGCCGCCCGGCTCGCGATCGATCGCCCGCACCGGCGTGCCGACGAGCACGCGTGCGCCCGCGTCGTCGAGCGCGCGTGCGGCCGCGTCGCCGTGCAGCTGCTGGAGCGGCACGCCCGCGACGCCGATGTCGCACGCGTCGGCGCTGTCGAGCAGACCGGTTCGGAACACCTGCACCGCCTGCGCGAGCGACGCCTCGTCGGCGTCGACGTTCAGCGTCGGCAGCGCGATCAGGTTCCAGAGCGCGGCGATCGCACGTCGTGATTGCCCGTGCGCACGCAGCCAGTCGCCGAACGTGAAGCGGTCGAGCCGTGCGTCGCCCGGGTCGAGCTTGCGCAGCGCCGTCGCGGCCCGGATCGCGGCGACGCGTTCGGCTGGGGAGAGCGGCTCGTATGTCAGCAGCGACGGGAGCAGGTGCAGCGGCGCCGGCAGGCGCGCGCGCGTGAGCCACGCCGCCCGCTTTCCCTCGCGCAGGACCGGCAGGCGGAGCCGCGGCTGCATCGCGACGAGGTGCTCGACGCCGAGGCGGCGCAGCAAGCCGAGGTAGCAGACGCAGCAGCGCAGGAGCACGTGCTGGCCGTTGTCCGTCCAGTAGCCCTTGCGGTCGACCGAGAACGTCGCGCCACCGAGCCGCCGGCGCGCCTCGTACAGCGACACGGCGGCGCCCGCGTCGGCACATTCGAGCGCCGCCGCGAGCCCGGCGAGCCCGCCGCCGACGACCGCGATGCGCGCGCCCCTCACCGCCATCTTCCCGCGCCTCCTCCCGCGGGGTCAGACACCGTGACGGCCGCGTCACGACACCGTGACGAAGGCGTGACTTCTGCTTGCGATTGCGGGCGGGCGCGGGCAGAGTCGGGACTGAACCACGCGTGGGACGGGCGATCGCCGCTCGATCGAGACGGCGCGGCGCCACGCGCGGTGGTGGCCGCCGCGTTCGGTTCGGTGAGCCGTGCCGCGGGGTCAGACGCCGTGACGGAAACGTCACAAAGGAGCGCCGCCGTCACGCGGCCCTCGCGAGGCTGCGGGCGAGCACCCAGCCCTTCTCCCAGGAGCGCAGCGACGGACGGCTGCGGAGCGCGGTCGCCGGCTCGCCTGCGATCCGCTCGAGCAGACGCCGATAGGCGCCCGCCATCGCGAGCACGCACGACGCGCTGCGGCGGTCGAGCAGCGGCACGAGCTCGAGCCCGCGCTCGAGCCACCCCAATCCGCGCTCCGCCTCGAACGCCACGAGCAGCTCGGCCGGCCCCTCGAGCCGCCCGTCGCGCACCGTGACGCCGAACCGCTCGAGATCCCGCCGCGGCAGGTAGACGCGGCCGCCCGGCAGGTCCTCGGACAGGTCGCGCAGGATGTTCCCGATCTGCAGCGAGACGCCGAGGTCGTCGGCGAGCCGGTCGGCGCGCGCGCGGTCGGTGGCGTCGAAGACGCCGAGGGCGAGCCGGCCGATCGAGCCGGCGACGCGCCGGCAGTAGACGACGAGCTCCTCGAACGTCTCGTACTCGCTCCCGCGCGCGTCCATCTCGGCACCGTCGACCAGGTCGCCGAACGCCGCGAGCGGGATCGGGTAGCGGCCGGCCGCGTCGGCGACGGCGACCAGCACCGGGTCGTCGCTCGCGTCGATACGCGCGAGCTCGCCGCGCATCGCGGCCAGGGCAGCGAGCTTCTCTGCGGCGGCGAGCGGACCGTCGGCGATGTCGTCGATCCGCCGCGCGAGCGCGTAGACGGCGAAGATCGCCTCGCGCCGGTCGGGCGCGAGCAGCCGCATGCCGGCATAGAAGCTCGATCCGGACGCGCGCGCGATCCGGCGGCACTCGTCGTATGCGGCGGCGATCATCAGCGCCCGGTCCTCCAGGCGTGCACGAGCTCACGCAGGCGCGCTCCCGAGCTCGCCTTCGGCGCGCGCGACAGGACTCCGCGGTCGGCGACGACCGCATCCGCGTTCGCACGCCCGCCGCCGACGTAGCCGGCGACGGCGAGCCGCGCGCGCCCGTGCAGCGTGCCGACGAGCGGCGCGCCGGAGTCGAGGAGCGGTCGCGCGCGCGACTCGATCTCGAACGCGAGCAGCTTCAGCACGTCGTCGCTTGCGACGCGCTTGCGCAAGTCCGCCGGCTCGACGCCGAACCGCTCGAGATCCTCCGCCGGCACGTAGACGCGACCCCGGGCCGCGTCCTGGCCGACGTCCTGGCAGTGCTCGATCACCTGGAGCGCGCTGCAGATCCGGTCCGAGAGCTCGATCCGCTCCGGCGTCGCGGCGCCGAACACGTGCAGCACGAGCTCGCCGACCGGGTTCGCCGACAGCTCGCAGTAACCGAGCAGATCGTCGAACGTCTCGTACGCGACGATCCCCTGATCGCGGCGGTTCGCCTCGATCAGGCGCAGGAACGGCTCGCGCGGCATGGCGCACGCGTGCACCGTCGGCGCGAGCCGGCGCAGCAGCGGATGCCGCGGCTCGCCCTCCCAGACGCGCGCGAGATCCGCCTCCAGCGCGTCCAGCGCCCCCCGGCGGTCGCCCGGGAGCTCGTCGCCGATCTGATCGACGAGCCGCGCGAAGCCGTAGATCGCCGTCAGGTGCGCCCCGGTCCGCGGCCCGAGTATCCGCAACGCGACCGGGAAGTTCTCGCCCGCCGCGAGCGGCAGGATCGCGTGCTCGCCGGGCAGCCGCTCCTGCTCGGTCGCCGTCATTCGCCCCGCTCGGTCGTCGGACGCTCGTGTCCCAGTCGCTCGTGCACGAGCCGCGAAGTCTATTTAGCCAACGCTCGTGAGTTCAAACGGTGGCTAAGCTCGCCTGCGCGCATGTGCTTCCAGCTCGACTCCATGCCGCCGGTGCCGGCGCTGGCGGGGGCCGCGATCTCGCACGAAGACCTGGTCCTCGAGGCGACCGACGGGAACGAGTACGCGGCGTTCGTCGCGCTCCCCGACGAGCCGGACGGGATCGGCGTCGTCATCCTGCCCGACGTGCGCGGCCTCTACCGCTTCTACGAGGAGCTGGCCCTGCGCTTCGCCGAGCGCGGGCACACGGCCGTCGCGATCGACTACTTCGGGCGCACCGCCGGCGTCTCGAAGCGCGGTGACGACTTCGACTACGGGCAGCACGTGCAGCGGACGACGGCCGCGCACGTCCAGGCCGACGTCGGCGCCGCCGTCGACCACCTGCGCGAGCTCGGCTGCCGCTCGATCTTCACCGTCGGCTTCTGCTTCGGCGGCCGCCACTCGTGGCTGGCGGCGGCGGCGGGGCACGGGCTCGCGGGTGCGATCGGCTTCTACGGTCGCCCCGGCGACGTCATCCCGCTCGTCGGCGAGATCCGCGCGCCGATCCTCGCCCTGCAGGCAGGTGCCGACGCCGGCATTCCGGCGGAGGAGAACGCCGCGTTCGACCGCGCGCTCGCGCAGGCTGGCGTCGAGCACGAGCTCGTCACCTACGAAGGCGCGCCGCACAGCTTCTTCGACCGCCGTCAGCAGCAGCACGCCGACGCATCGGCGGACGCATGGGATCGCGTGCTCGCGTTCCTCGACCGCTACGGCAGGGGCGGCTAGGAGGCCACGGACGCCGGCACCGGCCGCTCGGGCTCCGACTCCGCCAGCACCTCCGTCAGCGCCGCGACCTCGCGCTTGTGCGCCTCGAGCCGCGCCTGCAGCTTCTCGACACCGGCGCTGTGACGGTCACGCGCCGCGCGGAGGGCAGCCAGCTCGTTCTGCTGGACCGCTTCGAGCGCCGCGAAGCGCTCGTCGATCGTCTGCCACATCGCGCGACGGAGGCCGTCGTGGTGGCCGAGCTTCATCCTCAGCTCCGCCGTTGTCTGCTGCTGCAGCTCCAGCTGCTCGCGGAGCTCCGTGAGCACGGCCTCGATCTTCGAGCGGCGGCGGAGCGGCAGCAGGTCGCGCAGCGAGAGCGGCTTGCGGAAGCTCGACACCGGCACCGGCGCAGCGACCGGCGCCGGCGCCGGCTCGAGCGGGGCGGGCTCCGGTAGGGCGGGCAGCGACGCGCCCGGGTCGGCTGCGGGCTCCTGCTCCCCCTGCGGCTGCCTCGAGTCGCGCATCGCGAAGAGGACGAGCGCCGCGGCGACGAGCAGCGCGACCCCGAGCAGCATCCGCTCGGTCGGGTGCTTGACGACGACCGCGTCGGCGATGCCCGCGAGCAGGACGCCGCCGAGCAGGGTGGCGCGGAAGCCCTCGCGGCTCATCGACCCTAGCTCGCGTCGAGAGCGGAGACGAGCTCGCCGAGCGTCGCCCGCACCGTCGCGATCAGCTCCCGCTGGCGTGCAAGCTCGCCCTCGAGCCGCGCATACTCGCCGGAGCCCCTCAGCTGGCCCTCGAGCTGCGCGAGCTGACTCCGCGTCGCGAGGAGCTCGGCCTCGGTCGTCCGCTGCTGACCCATCACGCGGCCGATCTCCTCGCGGAAGGTCGACAGGGTCTCGGTTGCCTTGTCGAGCTCGGCAAGCAGCACGTCGGTCGGCGGCTCCGCGGCGAAGACCGCCGGAGGCGAGGGCTCGACCGGCGGCGTGAAGGCGTCGAACGACACCGGCGGCGCCGCCGGGACGACCGGCTCGATCGGCGCGGGCGCCGGCTCGGGCACCGGCTCGTGAACCGGCTCCGGGTTCGGGACGAGCAGCACGGCCGGCTGCTCGGGCTCGGCCTCCCACGGCGCCTGGCCGCTGAAGGCGGCGAACTGCTCTTCGAAGCTCGTCGACTCACCATCGCTGTTCATGGGGAGGTCATCGGCTCCCCCGCCCCCGACCTTGAGGGCGAGTTTCCGGACGCGGCGCGCGCCTAGGAGGCAGCCGCCGCGCGGCGAACCTCGACGCGCTCGTCCTGGACGCGGAACCTCGAGCGCGGGTTGCGGCGCGGTCGCCGGGCCCTTGACGAGGCTGCCGCTCGCGAGCTCGTAGGTGCTGCCGTGGCAGGCGCAGGGCTTCTGCAGCAGGCCGGCGACGCCGTCGAGGACGCGCAGGCGCTCGATCCGCGTCGCGAGCGTCTCGCGCGCGAGCGGCGCGAGCCCGCCGCTCGCGGCCTCCAGCATCGCCCACGTCCCCAGCGCCACGGCCTCGGTCTCACCGTCTCGCACCAACGGGAAACCGCGACAATCGAACGCGCCGTGCCAGCGACCACCGTCCCCCCGGGCATCGCCACCCGCCGTTACCTGCCGAGGTTCCACTACGAGCTGATCGTGTGCGGCCTGCGCGGACACGTTCTCGTCGGGATGGACGCGGCCGAGGTGCGGCCGAGCGACGCCGAGTTCGTGCGCGACGGCGGCGGCCTCCGCTGGTATCGGTGCCTGCGCTGCGACTCGTGGCTCCCGCTCGAGCCGCCGCGACGGGCCCTGGGCCGGTATCCGCCGCTCGAGGACGAGATCGAGCTACCGCTGCGGGGGAAGGCGCTGCGCGACAAGATCGTGCTGCGGGTGATCGCCGTCGACCGTGCCTTCCACTTCGTCCTCCTCGGCGGGCTCGCGGTGCTGCTCTTCGTCTTCGCCTCGCATCGGAGCGGGCTCGAGCAGCTGGTGAGCCGGATCGACGAGGCGTTCTACGGCGCGCCGACCGGCTCGCATCACGCGCACGGGCTGCTACACGACCTCGAGCGTCTGCTGACGCTGCGGGTGACGACGCTACGGCTGATCGGCGTCGCCGCCGCCGTCTACGCGCTGCTCGAGGGCGCGGAGGCGGTCGGCCTCTGGTACCAGCGCCGCTGGGCCGAGTACCTGACGTTCGTGGCGACGACCGCGTTCGTGCCGTTCGAGGTGTACGAGTTGACGAGGACCGTCTCGGCGCTCAAGGTGCTCGCGATCGTCGTCAACCTCGCCATCGTCCTCTACCTGCTGCTCGCGAAGCGTCTCTTCGGCCTGCGTGGGGGCGGCCCTGCGGAGGAGGCGGCGCGCGCCCGCGACTCGGGCTGGGACGCCTTCCACCGCTCGACGCCCGCCGCGTCGACTCCAGGCGCCGATTGACGCTGACGCGAGGCGTATGCTGCGGCCGAGCGTGAGAGCACGCACCGCCTGCGTCCTCCTCCTCGCGGTCGCGACGGCGACGCTGCTCGCCGGCTGCGGCGGGGGCGGCAAGGCGAAGCAGGCGACGCTCCCGACCACCTCGACCACCGCCTCTGCCTCGCCGACGCCGTCTGCGACGGCCGCGATCGCCCAGATCCGGCAGAACTGGACGCAGTTCTTCGACGGCTCGACGTCCGCCGCCGATCGGATCCGTCTGCTCGAGAACGGCGAGAAGTTCAAGAGCGTGATCGATGCGCTCGGCTCCTCCTCACTCGCCAAGCAGGTGAAGGCGAGGGTGAAGCGCGTCAAGCTGACCGGTGCGACGACGGCCTCCGTCACCTACACGATCCTGCTCTCCGGGAAGCCGGTGCTGGCGAACGTGAGCGGGCAGGCGGTGCTCGTCGACGGGATCTGGAAGGTCGGGGAGGCGAGCGTCTGCGGGCTCGCCAAGCTCGAGGGAGCCACGCCCGCCGCCTGCGCCGGCACGTAGCGCCTCGTGTCGGGGCGCCGAGGTCTCGCGCTGACGGCGGTCTGCGCCGTCCTCTTCCTGACGTTCCTCGACAACACGATCGTCAGCGTCGCGCTCGCGAACATGCAGACCGACCTCCGCGCCGGCGTCACGAGCCTGCAGTGGATCGTCGACGGCTACATGCTCGCGTTCACGGCGCTGATGCTGACCGGCGGCACGCTCGGCGACCTGCTCGGACGCAAGAGGGTGCTGCTCGCGGGGATCGCCGTCTTCGCCGCCGGGTCGCTGCTCGGCGCGCTCGCCGGCAGCACCGAGACGCTGATCGCGGGCCGCGTGGTGATGGGCGTCGGCGCTGCCGCCTGCGAGCCGGGGACGCTGTCGCTGATCCGGCAGATCTACCCCGACCGGCGCGAGCGAGCGCGGGCGCTCGGCGTCTGGACGGCGGTGTCGGGGATCTCGCTCGCGCTCGGGCCGGTCTTCGGCGGCGTGCTCGTCGCGGCGGGCGGCTGGCAGAACGTCTTCTGGTTCAACCTCGGCTTCGGCGCGCTGATGTTCGTGGCGGCGGCGCTGACCCTGCCGGAGAGCGCCGACCCGGAGGGGCGCCGGCTCGACCTGCCGGGCCTCCTCGCCGGCGCGGTCGCGATGGGCGCCGTCACCTTCGCGGTGATCGAGGGCGAGGATGTCGGCTACGGCACGTGGTGGGTGCCCCTCCTGTTCGCGCTCGCGGCTGCCGCGACCGTCGTCTTCGTCGCGATCGAACGGCAGGCCCCCGACCCCGTGCTGCGCCTCGAGTTCTTCCGGCGCGCCGTGTTCAGCGGCGCGACCGCGGTGGCATTCGCGACCAGCTTCGGCCTCTTCGCCGTCTTCTTCTTCACCGCCCTCTACCTGCAGGTGGTGGCCAGCTTCTCCGGGTGGAAGATCGCGCTCCAGTTCGTGGCGATGTCGGTCGCGATGGTCGCGGGCGGTCTCCTCGCGGGTCGCCTGACGGCCGCGCGCGGCCCGCAGCTGCCGATGAGCGCCGGCTGCCTCGTCGCCGGCGGCGCGATGTTCGGCGTCGACGCGTTGCTCGACCCGCACGTCTCGTTCGCGCCGCTCGCCGCCACGCTCGCGGGGGTCGGGTTCGGGCTCGGCCTCGCGCTCGTCGCGGTCACGGCCGCAGTGCTGACGATCGTCCCGGCCGACCGCTCCGGGATGGCGGCGTCGACGGTGAACACGAGCCGCGAGTTCGGCGGCGTGCTGGCGGTGGCGACCCTCGGCGCGGTCGTCAATGCGCAGATCGTCTCCGACCTGACCCGCCGCCTCGTCGAGCTCGGCGTTCCGAAGGTGTTCCGCGACCTCGTCATCAACGCCGTCACGCACGGCGGCCTGCCCGCGAACGCAGCGCAGGCCGCGGCCGCGAACCCGCTCGCGGCGAAATTCCTCGCGCAGATCCAGCCGGTGATCGCGGCGGCGAAGGAGTCGTTCGGCCACGGACTCCACGTGGCGCTCGTCGTCGCGGCCGCGATCCTGCTGCTGGGTGCGCTCGTCGGCGCGGCTACCGGGTCACGCGTGCGCAGCGCTGAGCTCGCGTGAGGCGAGCGCGAGCACGAGCTCGGCGGCGGCGGGAAGCTCCGCGAACTCGTCGAGGTGCGGCGTGCGCGGCGCGGCGAGCGCGCGCTCGAGTCCCTCGCGCAGGTGTCGTCGCGAGCGCACGACCTCGGCGAGGCCGAAGCGGGCGAAGGCGCGGTTGTTGACGCGGACGTGGCCGACACCCCAGCCGTACGAGATCACGCGACAGCCGAGCATGTGCGCCTCGAGCACCGTCAGCCCGGCGGTCGAGTGGACGAGCACGTCCGTCGCCGCGAGCAGCGTCGGCATGTCTTCGACGAAGCCGAGCACGCGGACGCGCTCGTCGAACGCCCCGGCGAGCCGTTGCCGCAGCGCCTCGTTCCGTCCGCAGAGGAGCAGCACCCGGACGCCGTCGAGCTCGAGGGCGGTGCGGACTGCGCCGGCGAGGTCGCCGACCCCCCAGCCGCCGCCGGAGACCGCGACCACGCGCGCGTCGAGCGGCAGCGCGAGCAGGCGCCGCGCCCGGGCGACCGTCGGAGGAGTCAGGAAGCCCGGCACCGTCAGCCCCCGCACCGCGCGCGCCGAGCCGCGGCCGGCGATCGACTCGACCTCCTCGATCGACTCCGGGTGCGTGACGAGGTGCAGGTCGACACCGGGATGCGCCCAGTAGCGGAGCGCGGCGAGGTCCGTGATCGCCGAGCAGACCGGCACCCGGAGCGCTCCGTGCGCGCGGAGGCGGCCGAGCACCTCGCTGGCGATCGGGTACGTGCTGACGACGAGGTCGTAGCGGGCCGCGGCCTCGAGCAGCCGCCGCCGCGTCAACCGGTAGAGGACGAACTGGCCGAGCCGGCGCGTCGGCAGCCGCGAGAAGAGCAGGTACTCGAGGTCGAAGAACCAGTGCATGCGCCCGGCGCCGAACGTCTTCTCCATCCCGCCCTCGGCGGCGCCGGCGACGAGGCGGCCGAGCAGCGGCACGACGTCGACGACGTCGACGTCCGCGTGCGGCTCGAGCGCGTCGGCGAGCACGCGCGCGGGCAGGTCGTGGCCCTCGCCGACACTCGCCGTGAGGACGAGGACGTTCAGGTCGAGGCGGTGATCGTGATCCCGCCCCGCGCCTTCTGCACGAGCGTGACCGAGACCCGGTCGATCGGCAGCTCGAGCGCTGCGGCGACGTCGTCGCGGATGCGCACCGCGAGCGCTTCGCAGAAGTGGCCCTCGTCGCGGAACCGGTTCAGGTAGAGCTTGAGCGACTTCGACTCGAGGCAGAGCGTTTCCGGCTCGTACTCGATCGTCGCCACGTACAGGTCCGGCTGCCCCGTCACGGGGCAGACGGCGGTCAGCTCGTCGCTCTCGAGCTCGACCACGGCGACGCCGGGATTCGCGAACGTCTCGAGACCGGCAAAGTGGTCGGAGCCCGGATGGCCGAGCGCGACGAAGTCGGTCGAGCGTGAGGCGGTTTCCATGTCGCCCGTACTCTACGCGGCGTGAAGGCGTTCACCGCGCTTGCCCTGCTGCTCGCGGCGCTCGTCGTGCTCGCGAACTGGCTCGCCTCGCGCTACGTCGTCTCGGTCGGCTTCGGCCGGATCGCGCCCGCAGGCGTCTTCTGCATCGGCGGCGTCCTCGTCCTGCGCGACTGGTTGCAGCAACTCCGGGGCCTCGTCTGGACGATGCCGCTCGTCTACGCCGCCGGCCTCGCGTCCTGGGGGATCGGCGACGCCGCCGGCTGGACGCGGCTCGAGAAGGTCGCGGTTGCGAGCGTGGTCGCGTTCACGATCAGCGAGACGGTCGAGGCAGTCGTCTTCACGCCGCTCCGCAACCGCAACCTCACGCTCGGCGTCGCGCTCAGCGCGACGGTCGGCAACGCGCTCGACAGCTACGTCTTCCTGTCGCTCGCGTTCGGCTCGCTGACGTTCTTCCTGGGGCAGTTCATCGGCAAGAGCGAGATGATCGCGCTCGGCTCGGTGCTGACGCTCGCGCGGCGCCGGCTCCTGCCGGTCCTCACGCCGGCGTGACGTGGACGGCCGTGATCCCGCCGTCGACGAGGAACGTCGCGCCGAGCGGCGTCTCGACTAGCCCCGGCCGCGACCGCCGCACTCTCGACTCACAGCCGCGACACCTCCGGCACGGACCGGCCAAAAACCCGTCCGTTGTGCATGGGTACACATGCGCCACGACGACCACGTCATGCGTGCCGCTCGGCGCGATAGCGCGCCGCCTGGGCCACGAGCTCGTCGAACAGCCGCGCGGCCTCACCGGCCTCCGGATGCCAGAGGACGCCGACGGCGAACCGCCGCGTCGGCTCCTCGATCGCCTCGACGGTACCGTCGTCGGCGCGCCCCGCCACGGCGAGGCCGCCGCCGATGCGCCCGAGCCCCTGGTGATGGTGCGACTTCCCCGGCGCCCGCGTCCCGAGCAGCCGCCCGACGGTCGAGCCCGGCTCGAGCGAGACCTCGTGCTCGGCGAACGAACCCGGCGTGTGCTGGTGCGTCTCGTCGCCGACCAAGTCCGGCAGGTGCTGGACGAGGTCGCCGCCGAGCACGACGTTCAGCACCTGCGAGCCGCGGCAGATCGCGAGCACAGGATCCGCCCGTCCTCCGTCACGTGCACCTGGCCGGGGCCCGCCTGTCCGCTCGTCCCCGCCCTCGCTTCTCCTCGCCGCACGTCCCACGCCCCGGGCCGGTCGGGGAGAGAGCTAGTGCGCATCGACACAACTCTCCGAGGCGTATCCCTCTCCGAGGCGCATCCTGCAGGACCGGCGCGCGCGGCTGTCTAACCTAGAGTCCGATGCAGGTCTCGCGGTCGCTGCGGAGACCCGGGCCGAGGGTCGTGCTGCTCGTCGGGCTCGCGCTCGCCGACGCTGCGCGGGCGTCGCCGCCGCCCCTGCCCGCGCAGAGGCTGGCGCTGGACGGCATCCGCGCCGCGGCCGGCCGTGGGCAGCTCGACCCGGCGACAGCCGGGAAGGACCGGACGCTCGTCAACCGCGCCGTCGCGCTGATCCGCGACCTGCCGAAGCAGCGCGCCGCGCTGATCGCGGCGCAGCTCCAGCAGGTCGCGGCGCTCGCGCGCCGCTTCAGCACACCGCGCGCGCTGACGCTCTTCGGGCAACTGCAGGCGAACGAGCAGTGGCTCGCGCAGCGTGCGCCGCCGCCCGACGGCACCGACGTCACCGGCGCCGACGGCGTCGTCTACCGCTACTTCGTCGACCGCGGGTTCGAGTTCCATCCGCTCGCGAACGCGTCGGCGCTCGACAACGCCGCCGCCGCGCGCGACACCACCGCGACGCAGGCGTTGGCGCAGGCGCTCGTCGCACGCGCGATCACGCAGCCGAACGGCGGGCTTGCGTGGGAGTACGAGTTCCCCTACGACGGGGGTCGGCCGCCGTGGCTGTCGGGGATGGCGCAAGCCGTCTTCGCGCAGGCGTTCGCGCGCGCCTCGGTGCTGCTCGGCGACGCGGAGCTGATGGCGGAGGCGCGCGCCGCCTTCCGCGCGATCCCCGGCCGGCTCGTGCGCAGCCTGCCGGCGGGGCCGTGGATCCGGCTCTACAGCTTCAACCGCAGCGTCGTCCTCAACGCGCAGCTGCAGTCGATCGTCTCGCTGTCCGAGTACGCCGGCGCGAGCGACGACGCGGCCGCGGGCGCGCTCGCCGACGCGCTCGAACGGACCGCCCTCGCCGAGCTGCCGCGTTTCGACACCGGCTACTGGAGCTACTACGCGCTCCCGAACACGTTCTCGCCGCCGAGCTACCAGAGCTACGTGGTCACGCTCCTGCAGAAGCTCGCGCCCCGCGATCCGGCGTTCGGGGCTGCGGCAGCGCGCTTCCAGCTCTACTCCGCGCAGCAGCCCGCGTTCAAGCTCGCGAACGCGGGCGCCGGCGCGCTCGAGTTCTGGCTCTCGAAGCCGGCCTCCGTCGTCGTCACGGCCGTCGGCCCCGCGAAGCGCCTCTCGCTCGCTCCGGGCTGGCACGTGCTTCGCTGGAAGCTGCCGAAGCGGGCCGGCATCTACCCCGTCCACGTGACCGCGACCGACTGGGCCGGCAACAGCGCCTCGTTCGACGGCCTGCCGCTCGTCCGCGTCGCGACGGCGGCCCCGAGCGTCACCCACGCGCTGCGGGCCGCGCAACCCTCGCCCGGGCAGTCGGGGTTCACGGTCGGTGCACGGCTCGACGACCCGACGCAGGCGCCGCTCGCGCGGCGCCTGCAGCTCGGCGCCGTGCAGCTCGGCGTCCCGTGGCAGCCAGGACAGACCGTGCCGGACGCGACCGTCGTCTCCGCGCTCGCGGCGCTCGCCGCGCGCGGGCGCCTCGTCGTCGAGCTGCTGCCGGACGCGCTGCCGGCCGACGACGCCGGCCGTAGCGCGCTCGCCGCGTTCGTGACCGCGCTCGTCCAGCAGGTGGGCGGCATCCACGACCTGCTGCTCGGTCCCGCGCCCGCCGTCGCCGACGCCGCCGTGTACGTTGCCGCGCTGGCGGCGGTCGACGACGCGGCGAAGGCCGCGGCGCCGGCCGTCGCCGTCGGCGGCGAGCTCGACGGCGGTGCGGCACCGCAGTCGACGCTGAACGCGCTCGCGCGCGCCTACCAGGCGAGCGGCCGGATCACCGCCGTGATGGACGAGCTCGCGCTACGGCCGGCGCCCGCACCCGCGAGCGGCGCGTGGACCGTCGACGACTACCCGAAGGCGAGCGCCGCCGTCGCGCGGGCGTTCGGTGCGCTGCCGATCCTGTACGACGCCGCCGAGGCCGCCCCCGGCCTCGCCGCGGCGGCCCAGGCCGACGCCTACACGCACCTGCTCGAGAGCGCGAGCTGCCAGCCGCAGGTGACGGGCGTCGTCTTCGGCCGCCTCGTCGACGCCGCCGGCGACGCCTCCGGCTTCTTCGCAGCCGACGGAACCGCGAAGGCGAGCGTCGCGACGCTGGCGCCGCTGATCGCGAGCGCCCAGCGGGGCGAGCTGACGATCTGCCCCGGCCTCAGCTCGTCGGCCGACACGACCGCGCTCGTCTTCCCCACCGACCCGGGCGCCGGCGTCCAGCTCGGGTGCGTCCGCGATTGCCTGTACCTGCTCACGCTCGAGCGGGCCGGCAGCGGCACGCCGGTCCTCGCCGCGCGCGGGGCGCTGAGGGGCGGCGCCGCGCCGACGACGATCCACCTGCCGGCGCTCCCCGTCCCGGCCGGTGCCTACGTCCTCGACGTCCGCCTCGTCTCGCGGACGAATCCGGGCCCCGTCCGCCTGCTGCAGAGCCCGCCGCTGACGGTCGGCTGACGAGAACTCTCACACAAGGTTTACAGCTCGCGCCGCAAGTCCCTAACCCGCGGCGAGTCTCGTGTGGGAGAACCGTCGACACAGGGGTGAGAGACATGCGCAAACTGGTTCTGAGCACGGTCGCACTCGCCGCCCTCGCTGGCAGCGGGCTTGCGATCGCGCACGGGTTCGACACCAGGTCGATCAAAGCGGTGGGCTCGACCTTCACGGCGGCGCCGGTCGGCACCGTGCAGACCAGCACGTGCACGGGCGCCGACGGCAGCTACACGCGCTCGCACGGCACCTACACCGGCACGGTCAGCAACGCGACCGGGGACGCGAACCTGAACGGGCCGATCACGATCGACGCCAAGAGCCTCATCAACACGAGCACGAACGTCGGCGTCGTCACCGCCCACATCCGCTTCGGGTCGGACGGGGGCGGCAACGCGCAGTTCGAAGGCGTCTACGCGAACGGCAACGTCGCCGGTCTCGTCGAGGGGCACGCGCCCGGTTCGACGGCGGCGCTGCTCGGCAACCTCTCGGCCGCGTTCAGCACGACGAACGGGTTCACGAACGGCAATATCGGCGGCGCCAATTCCGGCGGCGCAGTCGAGCTCACGTCCGGCGGCTGCAAGCCCATGCCACCGCCGAAGCCGGACGTCGTGCGGGCCGAAGGCGTCGTGAGCGCGATCTCGACCGGCTCGATCACGGCGGCCGGCGTCACCTGCACGATTCCGACCGACCTGCAGTCCGCGGTCTCCGGCCTCGGACTGGTGGCGAATACCTCCCGCGTCGACATGACCTGCACGGTCGCGGGCGGGACGAACACGCTGGCCAAGCTCTCCGTCGAGGGCGGCCATGGGCACCTCAAGGAACACCTGAAGCGGCACTAGCGGCACTAGCGGCACTAGCCGCGACAAGACCCGGCGCACGACGAGAGCGCCCCGCCTGAGCGGGGCGCTCTCCTTCTGCGAGCTCTAGCGGAGCCTGAAGAACGCCTGCATTCGCGTCATCCGCGGCGACCCGAGCTTCGCGTTGTTCACGAGGTCGGTGACGCGCTGCGTGAGGTCGGCGAGCACCGCGTTCTCCTGCGCCTGCGTGATCGTGCCGGCGGCGACCTGAGCGTCGAGGTTCGTCTTCGCCTGCGCAGTCAGCGCGGAGACGAGCCCGTCGACGCTCTTTCCGTTCGCCGACGCTTCCTGTGCGAGCGTCTTCCCCGACCGCAGATCCGACTGCAGCTGCGAGAGGCTGATGCCGAGGTAGGTCGCCGCTGTCTGCAGCAGGCCCGGCCTCGGCGTCGGCGGGATCGGCGGACCGGTGTCGACGAGACGCGTGACCGCGTCGGAGAGCATGCCGAGAAGCGCCGTCTCCTGCGCGTCCGTCAGCCAGCCCGCAGCCTTCTCGTTGTCGAGCACCGCCTTCTCGGCGGCGACGATCGCGGCAATCAAGTCGGTCGCCGTCTTCCCCCTCGCCGTCGCCTCCTGCGCGAGCGTCTTGCCGCTCTTCAGGTCGGACGCGAGCGTCGAGACCGGGAGGCCGAGGAACGACGCCGCCGGTGTCAGCACGTCGGCGCCGAGGAGGGCACCACCACGCGGCCCGACACCGAAGCCGCGCCGGAAGCCGGGCAGACCGCCGGGGCCGCCGCCGAGGAACGCGCCGAACGCCGGGCCGGGGACGAAGCCGCCGGGGAGGCCCGCCCGCGAGCCGAACCGACCGTGGCCTGGCGCGGCGAGCCCGCCGCTGCTCGCGACGGCGCCGAGCACTCCGGCGATCGCGAGCGCCAGGAGCGGCCGCTTAAGCGTCTGGACGATTTCGACCACCTTCAGCTCCTTCGTCGACGAGGTTGTCCGGAGCCCTGACGATAGGCCACGAACCTAAGAGTGGCATTAGCGCTTGCTGAGAGCTCTCGCCTGCATGCGAGGCGTTTGAGAAGCGCAAGGATCCTGTTAGGGCGAGGCCGCGGGCCGTTTTGGCGCCCGACCGCCGGGCACACTCGAACCAGGACACGAACAAGGGGGTCTCTCGGATGCTCAGATACCGGCTCGGCGTCGGCGCGGTCGCGGCGGTTGCGCTCGTCCTCGTCTGGACGCTGCCCGCTCTCGCGCGCGAGGGGACGAGGAAGGGCGGCACGATCGCGGTGACGGCCGGCAAGCCGTCGGAGTTCCGGTTCACGCTCTCGAAGCGCTCGGTCTCGAAGGGAGCGGTCACCTTCACGGTCACGAACAAGGGCGCGCTCACGCACGACTTCAAGATCGCCGGCCACCTCACGAAGCGGATCGCGCACGGCAAGTCTGCGGTCTTGCGCGTCATCTTCAAGAAGGCCGGCAAGTACCCGTACGAGTGCACGGTCCCCGGTCATGCCGCCGCCGGCATGAAGGGCGTGCTGAAGGTCACCTAGCCTCGGGGCGGGGAGCCGGCAGGACTGCCGGCTCCCCCGCACCCACTCAGTAGCTGTACGGCCTCGAGCTCGCTCCGGAGCCGGAGGAGCCGTTCGACGAGCCGCTCTTCGAGCCGCTCGTCTTCGCCGTCGACGCCGCCGCCTTCGTGATCGTGCCCGCGGTCGTGACCGCGAACCAGGCGTGCTCGACACCCTGGCCGTTCGTCTGTCCGGGCTTCGTGTCGGCTGCGTATCGGTAGAGCGCCAGGCCGTTGTAGGTGACCTGCATGCGCCCGTCCGGTCGCCTGATCTCGCCGAGCTTGGCGGCGACGACGCCGGCGCCGGCACTCGGCCTCGCGCCCGGCGGGACGAGGAGCGGCGGCCAGAGCTTCGCGCACCCGCCGCTGCAGTCGATCTTGCCCTTCGCCTCGTCGGTGTAGTGATAGAGCGTCAGACCGCGTGCGCTGACGAGGATCTTCGCGCCGAGCGCGTTCGCGGCCTCGACTGTCACCACGCCGGCCGAGCCGGACGCGAACGCGGCGCCGGCGCCGATGCACGCGACGGCGGCGAGCACGAGCACACTCCGGGTGAACGTCCTCAAGCGACCTCCTTTCCTCGGTTCCGGCAAGGAGTACGGCGTGCTCGCCTGCTCGGATTTCAGCCGAGCAGGGTGCGCAACGTCGCTGCGTCGACCCGCTCGCGGGCGGCGATCAGCGCCGTCGCCGCGTCCACCTGGCCGAAGACGCCCCAGAGCAGGAAGCCGCGCGGGCGGTCGTCGTCGTCGAGGTAGCAGACGACGCCGGTCCGGTTCGGCTCCCGCCACTCCGACATGGTGCGGAGCCGCGGGTCGGTCTCGCCGACGGCCTCGTAGCCGAGGTCGAACAGATCGGAGTAGAAGAACGGCAGGTGCCGGTACGGCGTGCCGGCGCCGGCCATGTTCGCGCCGACGGCCCGCCCGTGGCTCTTCGCGTGGTCCTCGTGCTCGACGCGCGCCGTGCCGCCGAGCGCCGCGACCGGGAAGCGGGCCACGTCGCCGGCGGCGAAGACGTCGGGCGCGCTCGTCCGGCCGAGCTCGTCGACGACGATCCCGTCCGCAGTCTCGATCCCGGCCGCGCCGGCAAGCTCGATCGCAGGCTCGATCCCGAGGCCCGCCACGACCGCGTCCGCCTCCAGCTCGACGCCGTCGTCGAGCCGGACCCGGCCGTCGTCGCCGCCGGCGACCAGGCGACCCGCGTGCACGTCGATGCCGCGCTCGCGGTAGTAGTCGGTCACGAACGCCGACAGCTCGCCCGGAAAGATGCGCGCGCCGATGCCCGCCTCCGGGAAGACCATCGAGACGGCGCAGCCGGTCGAGACGAGCGACGCGGCGAGCTCCGAGCCGATGAAGCCGCCGCCGACGACGACGAACCGCGCCGCCGGCTTCGCGAGCGCCCGCACACGGCGGTAGTCGTCGAGGGTGCGAAAGTAGACGACGTCCCCGTTGGCGGCCGGCAGCCGCCGCGGGCGCCCGCCCGTGACGAGCAGCGCGCGGTCGTACTCGTAGGCCTCCCCCGCCGCGTCGACCGCGCGATGCGCGGCCGGGTCGAGCGCGACGATCCGGCGGCCCAGCACGAGCTCGACACCGGCCTCCTCGGTGCCGCGCCAGATCGAGCCCTCGTCGTCGCCGTGCCAGAGCCCCTTCGTGAGCGGCGGCCGGTTGTAGGGCGGGTGCGGCTCGGCGCCGACGAGCGTGATCGCGGCGTCGGAGTCGTGCTCGCGGATCGCCTTGCACGCGGTATCCGCCGCCATGCCGCCGCCGACGACGAGGTAGCGAGAGCCGCTCACGACGGGGAACCGTACCGGCGCCTTAGCAACTTCCGCACAACTTCCAAACGGGAGCGCGGATACACCATGGCATGATGATTCTGAACAGATACCAAGCCATGAAAGGAAGGCCATGCCTGGTTCACGTCTTGCGCTCCGAGTCGCCGCCCGCGCCGGTCTCGCGGCGGGCGTCGCCGGTGCGCTGGTCGTCGCGCCGTCGGCGCTCGCACAGCACAGCGTCTCGGTCCCGAAGACGACCATCACCGTCCTCGCCGGCAAGCCGTCGGAGCTCGCGTTCAAGCTCTCGAAGCTCTCGAACATCCGGCCCGGCACGATCGTCTTCAAGGTCACGAACGACGGCGTCGCCTACCACACCTTCAAGATCTGCACGAGCGTGGCGAAGAGCGACGCCGCGAACGCGTGCAAAGGGAAGGTGACGCCGCTGCTCAAGCACGGCAAGTCCGCGACGCTCACCGTCGTGCTGAAGAAGAAGGGTCAGTACGAGTTCCTCTGCTCGGTCGCCGGTCACGCCGCCGCCGGCATGAAGGGCCTGATCGGCGTCGGCGTCAAGGTCAGCCCGACCGCGCTCGCGGCCCCCAAGGATACCGCCACGAGCTCGTCCTCCAGCTCGCCCAGCTCGAGCTCGAGCCCGTCCACGTCGCCGTCGCCCGCGCCTGCGCCGGCCCCGGCCCCGGCGCCAGCCCCGGCCGGCGGCGGCGGTGGTGCGGCCTCGGAGTGCCCGCCCGGTCAGACGATCGCGGCGAACGGCCCCGGTGACCAGGACGACGACGACACCGGCGCCGTCAGCGACGGCGACGGCTGCATCTAGGGCGTCGACGCAAGCTCACCCGCACGAGGCTGCCGGCGCTCCGCCGGCAGCCTCGTCGTGGGGATGCGCACGAAGAACACCGATCCTTTCCTGCCGTTCGGCTCGACCCAGATCCGGCCGTCGAGCCGGTCGACGAGCTCGCGGCAGATGTAGAGCCCGAGGCCGGTGCCGCCGATCCCGCGCGTCATGTTCGGGTCGAGCCGATAGAACTTCTCGAAGACGCGCTGCCGCTCGGCCGGCGGAATGCCGAGGCCCTCGTCGCGGACCGCCCATTGCACGTAGCGGTCGTGGCGCGTCAGCGCGACCACGACCCGGCCTCCGTCCGGTGAGTACTTGACGGCGTTCTCGATCAGGTTCACGAGCACCTGGCGGAGGTGCTGCTCGTCGGCGGCGACGGCCGGCAGCTCGGCCGCGGCGGCCAGCTCGATCCCTACGTGCGGCGGCGCGTGCGCCCGCGCTGCCTCGACGACTTCTTCCGTGACGCCGACCGCGTCGACGCTCTCGATGCTCACGCGCAGGCGGCCGTCGTCCAGCTGGTTCGCCAGCAGGACCTCGCCGACGATCTTCGCCAGTCGCTCCGACTCCGAGGTGATCACGCGGAGCAGCGACCTGCGTACCTGCGCGTCGAGGCCGTCGTCGCGCTGGTTCAGCGTCAGCGCTGCGCCGTAGATCGCCGCCAGGGGCGTGCGGAGCTCGTGCGAGACCGTCGCGATCATGTCGGAGCGCAGCTGCTCGAATCGCCGGTCCTGCGTGACGTCGCGGAACGCATACACCGTCCCCTCGTCGAACTTCACCCGCGAGACCGAGAGCCACAGCTCGCGACCCGCGACCTCGACGGGCAGCGTCTCCGCCCGCGAGCCGTCGATCGGCACCCTCGCCGCCGAGACCTGGTCGTCGAGCGGCAGCGACTCGCTCAGATTCCGCCCCACCACCTCGTCACGCGCCAGGCCTGTGATCGCCTCGGCCGCGTCGTTCCAGAGCACCACGACGCCGTCGTTGTCGAGCAGCACGACGCCGTCGGCAATCGTCTGGAGCGCCCGCGCGGCACGCGCACGCTGCTCCGTCTCCGCGTACAACCTCGCGTTGTCGATCGCCGCCGCAGTGCGGTGCGCGAGTGCAGTCGCGCAGCGGAACGCCGCCGAGTCGAAGCTGCGACCCGAGTCGGTGATCGCGAGCGAGATCGCGCCGAGCCCGCGACCGCGCGAGCTCAGCGGCACGCAGATCGCCTCCGTCGCGAAGCGCGGGCTGTCCGCGGCGACCACCTGCTCGGCGCGGTCGCGCTCCTCCGGCTCGGCCGCGTCTCCGAGCTCGACGGTCCGGTCCGCCTCGACGACGTGGATGACGCAGCGGTCGGCGATCCGCGGCACGGCGAGCCGCGCGACCGCCGCCAGCGTCTGGCGGTAGTCGAGCGAGCGTGACAGCTCGACGCCGGCGTCGAGCAGGAAGGTCTGCAGCTCCTCGAGCCGCTTGCGCTCGTCGATGTCGGTCGCCGTGCCGATCCAGAGCTCGACCTCGCCGTCGCTGCCGTGGATCGGAAGCGCGCGCCCGAGGTGCCAGCGATAGCCGCCGTCGGCGGCCCGGATCCGGTACTCCGCCTCGAAGACGGTGCCGCTCGCGACGCTCGCCGCGCGCCGCTCGAGCACGTGCTCGACGTCGTCCGGATGCAGCACGAGCAGCCACTCGTCGTCCTCGGCGAGATCGAAGCGGATCCCCGTGTACTGGACGAAGCGGTGGTTGTAGTACGTCGATCGCCCCTGCGCGTCGGCGGTCCAGACGATCTGCGGCATCGCGTCGGCGAGCTGACGGTACCGCTCCACCCCCTCGCGCCGCACCGCCGCCAGCTCCTGCAGCGCGATCAGCTCGCGCTGGCGGCGGAGCTGCTCGTTCTTCTCGTACAGCTCGACGAAGACGGCAACCTTGCTGCGCAGGATCTCCGCGTTCAGCGGCTTGAAGACGTAGTCGACGGCGCCGACCTCGTAGCCGCGGAATACGTGCGCCTCGTCCTTGGAGATCGCGGTCAGGAAGATGATCGGGATGTTCTTCGTCCGGTCGCGGCTCTTGATCGTCGCTGCCGTCTCGAACCCGTCCATCTGCGGCATCTGCGCGTCGAGCAGGATGACCGCGAAGTCGTCGCGCCGGAGCAGGACGCGCAGCGCATCCGCACCCGAGCCGACGGCGACGAGCTCGAGCCCGAGCGGCTCGAGGATCGCCATCAGCGCGACGCGGTTCTCGGGCCGGTCGTCGACGAGGAGGATCGCGGGCATGGTCGGCCGAGTGCCCGGTCAGGCCTGCAGCCACGCCTCCAGTCGCGACAGGACCTGCTCCGGGTCGACCGGCTTCGTCAGGTAGTCGGACGCGCCCGACTCGAAGCTCATGTCGCGGTCGCCCTCCATCGCCTTCGCGGTGAGCGAGATGATCGGCAGCGTCCGGAACCGGTCCTCGGCGCGGATCAGGCGCATCGTCTCGTAGCCGTCGAGTTCGGGCATCATCACGTCCATCAGCACGAGGTCGACTTCCGGATTCGCGTGCAGCGTCCCGAGCGCCTCGCGGCCGTTCTCGGCGAAGAAGACCTCGACTCCGTTCCGCTCCAGCACCGCTGCGAGCGCGAAGGCGCTGCGCGCGTCGTCGTCCGCCAGCAGAACCTTCTTGCCGGAGAAGACGGCGTCGACCGCGTGCACCTGCTCGAGCAGCCGCCGCTGCTCGGCCGAGCGCCGCGCGAGGCGGGCGCGATCACCTTCGAACTCGAACCGGAGCGGCTCGGCGAGCGCCGACTCCGTCCGTTTGCCGGGCCCCGGCAGCGCCTCGTCGGCGACGACGTCGGACGCGCTCGGGCGGCGCACGGGCAGCGAGAGCGAGAAGGTCGAGCCCGCGCCGGTCTTCGACTCGACCGTGATCTCGCCGCCGAGCAGCTGCGCGATCTCGCGCGAGATCGAGAGGCCGAGGCCGGTGCCGCCGAACTTCCGGCTCGTCGTGCCGTCCGCCTGCTGGAACGCCTCGAAGATCAGCTTCAGCTTGTCGGCCGGAATCCCGACGCCGGTGTCCGAGACCGAGAAGGTCACCACCTGGCCGGCTGTCGTCAGCTCCGGCCGGTTGAAGCGGGCGGTCGCGGGCGCGGCCGCGATCGACAGCTTCACGCCGCCCCGCTCGGTGAACTTGAACGCGTTCGAGAGCAGGTTCTTGAGGATCTGCTGCAGCCGCTGCTCGTCGACGTGCAGCGTCGGCGGCAGCCCCTCGCCCAGCTCGATCTCGAAGCTGAGCCCCTTCTGGTCGGCGACGGGCCGGAAGCTCCGCTCGACGTAGTCTGCGATCGCCGCCGGCGCGACGTCGCTCGGGGTCACGTCCATCTTCCCGGCCTCGACCTTCGACAGGTCGAGGATGTCGTTGATCAGCTCGAGCAGGTCGCTGCCCGCGTTGTAGATCGTGCGCGCGAACTCGACCTGCTTGGCGGTGAGCGTCCCTTCCTCGTTGTCGGCGAGGAGCTTCGCGAGGATGAGCAGCGAGTTCAGCGGCGTCCGCAGCTCGTGGCTCATGTTGGCGAGGAACTCGCTCTTGTACTTCGAGGACAGCGCGAGCTGCTCGGCCTTCTCCTCCAGTTCGAGCCGCGCGCTCTCGACCTCGGCGTTCTTCTGCTCGATCCGCGCGTTCTGGTCGGCGAGCAGCTGCGCCTTCTCCTCGAGCTCCTGGTTCGTCCGCTCGAGCTCGTCGCGCTGGTTCTGCAACTCGATCGACTGCGACTGGAGCTCGTGCGTCAGCGTCTGCGACTGCTGCAGGAGCTCCTCCGTCCGCATCGTCGCGACGATCGTGTTCAGGACGACCCCGATCGTCTCCGAGACCTGGTCGAGGAAGATCAGGTGCGCGTCGGAGAAGCGCTGGAGCGAGGCGATCTCGACGACCGCCATGACGCGGTCCTCGAACAAGATCGGCAGCACGATCACGTTCGTGGGCGCCGCCTCGCCGAGCCCCGATGAGATCGAGACGTAGTCGGCCGGCGCGTCCGTCAGCAGGATCGACTTCCGCTCGACGGCGGCCTGACCGACGAGCGTCTCGCCGAGCGCGAGCGTCGTGACCGCGTGCTTGCGCCGCTTGAACCCGTAGCTCGCGACCAGCCGCAGCGTCGGCTGCTCGCCGTCCTCGGCGACGAAGAACGCGCCGTGCTGGCCGCCCACGAGCGGCGTCAGCTCGCTCATGATCAGCTGGCTCACCTGCTCGAGGTCGCGCTGCCCCTGGAGCATGCCGGAGAAGCGGGCCATGTTCGTGCTCAACCAGGCCTGCGTCGCGTTGACCTCCGTCGTCTCGCGGAGGTTCGCGATCATCTGATTGATGTTGTCCTTCAGCTCCTCGACCTCGCCGCGCGCCTCGACCGCGATCATGCGCGTCAGGTCGCCCTGCGTCACCGCCGTCGACACCTCGGCGATCGCGCGGAGCTGAGTCGTCAGCGTACGGGCGAGCTGGTTGACGTTGTCGGTCAGGTCCTTCCACACGCCGGAGACGCCCTCGACGTTCGCCTGACCGCCGAGCTTGCCCTCGGTGCCCACCTCGCGGGCGACGCGCGTCACCTCGGCCGCGAACGACGAGAGCTGGTCGACCATCGTGTTGATCGTGTTCTTCAGCTCGAGCACCTCGCCGCGGGCGTCGACCGTGATCTTCTTCGAGAGGTCGCCCTCGGCGACCGCGGTCGTCACCTCGGCGATGTTCCGAACCTGCGTCGTCAGGTTGTTCGCCATGTTGTTCACGGAGTCGGTCAGGTCCTTCCACGTGCCGCTGACGCCTTGCACGTCGGCCTGGCCGCCGAGGATGCCCTCGGTTCCCACCTCGCGCGCGACGCGCGTCACCTCGGCCGCGAACGACGACAGCTGGTCGACCATGCGGTTGATCGTCTCGGCGAGCGCAGCGACCTCGCCCGAGGCGGCGACCGTGATCTTGCGCCTCAGGTCGCCGTTCGCGACTGCGGTCGTCACCTCGGCGATGTTCCGCACTTGCGTCGTCAGGTTCTGCGCCATCGAGTTGACGCTGTCGGTGAGGTCCTTCCACGTGCCCGAGACGCCACGCACGTCGGCCTGGCCACCGAGGACGCCCTCGGTGCCGACCTCGCGGGCGACGCGCGTCACCTCGGCGGCGAACGACGAGAGCTGGTCGACCATCGTGTTGATCGTGTTCTTCAGCTCGGCGATCTCGCCGGACGCGGCGACGGTGATCTTCCGGGTCAGATCGCCGTTCGCGACCGCGGTCGTCACGTCGGCGATGTTGCGCACCTGGTTGGAGAGGTTGTCCGCGAGCGTGTTCACGTTCTCGGTCAGCCCGCGCCAGACGCCGGAGACGCCCTCGACGTTCGCCTGGCCGCCGAGCTTGCCCTCGGTGCCGACCTCGCGCGCGACGCGCGTCACCTCCGCTGCGAACGCGTTCAGGCGGTCGATCATCTCGTTGATCGTGTCCGCGAGCTCGGCGACCTCGCCCTTCGCCGCGACGGTGATCTTCCGCGAGAGGTCGCCGTTCGCGACCGCGGTCGTCACCTCGGCGATGTTGCGCACTTGCGTCGTCAGGTTGTTGGCCATGAAGTTCACGTTCTCCGTCAGCCCGCGCCAGACGCCGGAGACGCCCTCGACCTGCGCCTGGCCGCCGAGGATGCCCTCCGTGCCGACCTCGCGCGCGACGCGCGTCACCTCGGCCGCGAAGGACGAGAGCTGGTCGACCATCGTGTTGATCGTGTTCTTGAGCTCGAGGAACTCGCCGACGGCGTCGACGTCGATCTGCTGCGAGAGGTCGCCGCCGGCGACCGCCGTCGTCACCTCCGCGGTGCCGCGCACCTGATCGGTGAGGTTGCGAACCATCAGGTTGACGTTGTCGGTCAGGCGGCGCCAGACGCCGGAGACGCCCTCGACTTGCGCCTGGCCGCCGAGGCGGCCCTCGACGCCGACCTCGCGGGCGACGCGCGTCACCTCGTCGGCGAACGACGAGAGCTGGTCGACCATCGTGTTGATCGTGTCGGCGAGCTGCGCCACCTCGCCCTTCGCGGCAACGGTGATCTTGCGCGAGAGATCGCCCTTCGCAACCGCCGTCGTCACCTCGGCGATGTTGCGCACCTGCGTCGTCAGGTTGTTCGCCATCGAGTTGACGCTGTCGGTCAGCGCCTTCCACGTCCCGGCCGCGTTCGGCACGTCGGCCTGGCCGCCGAGGACGCCCTCGGTCCCCACCTCGCGCGCGACGCCCGTCACCTGCTCGGCGAACGTCCGCAGCGTGTCGATCATCGCGTTGATCGTGTCCGCGAGCGCGGCGACCTCGCCGCGCGCCTCGATCGTGAACTTCTGGTCGAGGTCGCCGTTCGCAACCGCGGTGACGACGCGCGCGATCCCGCGGACCTGCGTCGTCAGGTTCGACGCCATGAAGTTGACGTTGTCGGTGAGGTCCTTCCAGGTCCCGCTGACGCCCTTGACCGTCGCCTGCCCCCCCAGCTGGCCCTCGGTGCCGACCTCGCGCGCGACCCGGGTCACCTCGTCGGCGAACGACGAGAGCTGGTCGACCATCGTGTTGATCGTGTCCTTGAGGCGGAGGATCTCGCCCTTCGCGTCGACGGTGATCTTCTTCGTCAGGTCGCCGTTCGCAACCGCCGTCGTCACCTCGGCGATGTTCCGCACCTGGTTCGAGAGGTTGTCCGCCATCCCGTTCACAGACTCGGTCAGAGAGCGCCAGGTGCCGGAGACGCCCTCGACCTCGGCCTGGCCGCCGAGCTTTCCCTCGGAGCCGACCTCGCGCGCGACCCGCGTCACCTCGGCGGCGAAGACGCGCAGCCGGTCGATCATCTCGTTGATCGTGTCGGCGAGGGCGGCGACCTCGCCCTTCGCCTCGATCGTGAACTTCCTGTTCAGGTCGCCGTCGGCGACGGCGGTGACGACGTTGGCGATGCCGCGCACCTGCGTCGTCAGGTTCGAGACCATGAAGTTGACGTTGTCGGTCAGGTCCTTCCACGTGCCGCTGACGCCCTTGACGACCGCCTGGCCGCCGAGCTTGCCCTCGCTGCCCGCCTCGCGCGCCACGCGCGTGACCTCGTCCGCGAAGGACGACAGCTGGTCGACCATCGTGTTGATCGTGTTCTTGAGCTCGAGCACCTCGCCCGCGACGTCGACGGTGATCTTCTTCGTCAGGTCGCCGTTCGCGACGGCCGTCGTCACCTCGGCGATGTTGCGCACCTGCGCCGTCAGGTTCGACGCCATCTGGTTGACGTTGTCGGTGAGGTCCTTCCAGGTCCCGGAGACGCCGCGAACGCGCGCTTGGCCGCCGAGCTTCCCCTCGGTGCCGACCTCGCGCGCGACCCGCGTCACCTCGTCCGCGAACGACGAGAGCTGGTCGACCATCGCGTTGACGGTCTTCGCGATCCGCAGGAACTCGCCTTTCACCGGCCGGCCGTCGATTCTCAGCTGGATCCGCTGGCCGAGGTCACCGTCGGCGACCGCGTCGATCACGCGCGCGACCTCGTTGGCGGGACGCACGAGCTCGTCGATGACGTTGTTGACCGCGTTGATCTGCTCGCGCCACGTGCCCTCGGCGCGGCCGACGCGGAGGCGCTCGGTGAGCCGGCCTTCGCGGCCGATCACCGTCGCGACCCGCACGATCTCGTCCGTCGTCCGCTCGCGTGTCTGCGCGAGCTCGTTGAACGCCTTGCCGAGCTCGCCGAGGATCCCCGGCTTGCGTCCGTCGAGACGTACCCCACGCACGCCCCGTCGCGCCTCGCGCAGCGCCTCGAGCAGCCCGCGGAGCTCTGCCGCGGTGATCGTCGTCGCGCCGTCGGCGCTCCGCGACTGTGCACGCGCAGACGGCCGGCGGCGGCGCGACGTGGCCGTCCTCGCCTGCGTCCTCTCGGTAGCCACCTCGCCCTCCGTGTTCGCCTGGGGACGGAGAGCAAAGGCCCCGGCCCCTCTGACCCTGTCGCGCGCTCTTACCCGCTGGCGTCGGCTCGGAAACGAGCGCATCTGATTTCTAAACCTGAAAGCCCCGGAGGCCGCCGGCCTGCTTCACCCACGGCACCGGCTCCACGGTCGACCGGTTATTGTCCGCCGTCTGAGCGATGGTTCGTCACGCCCCTCGTCGGCGCCGCAACGACTCGCGCTCGGGACGCTGGGCGCCGTCGTCTGGGTCGGCCTCGCCTTGCTCGGGCTCGCGGTGAGGATCGTCCTGCTGCCGCGACGGCGGAGCGCCGGCGCCGCGGCCACGGTCTGGGGCGCCCTCTTCGCGGCGTACCTGTGGTGGGGCTCGCAACAGGTCGGCCTCCGCCAGTGGAAGGCGATCCTGCTCGGCGTCGTGGCCGGGCTCGCGACCGCGCTCTTCGTCTACCTCCGCGGCGCGAGCCTCGAGCGGCCGCCTGCCGACCGGCCGGGGGTCTTCGTCGGCCGCTTCCTGGCGAAGCGCCGCCGCCGGCGTCGGTCGCGACCGCGCGCTTCCTGAGCCTGCACGTTACCGCTGCAACCCTCGCGCTACCGCGAGCGTCCGGCTGCGACGAGACCCCCGCTCCGGCGCTGGAGCGCGCCGTCGCGCAGCGCGCGGCGAACGGCGCGCCGCCCGACCCCGGGCCCCCAGTGCCGCCCGTTCGTCCGCCGCAGGAGCTGCACCACGAGCAACGGCCGGTCCGCCTCGGCCGCAGTGCGCACGAGCGCCGCGACCTGCGCCTCGAGCGAATCGGTGTCGGCGGAGTAGGCATAGCGCGGCGACCAGTGGCGGCCTTCTCCCGCCTGCGCCCGCCGCTGGCGCGCGACCGGCTCGTCGCGGTCCTCGCGAACGGCGCCCTCGTCGCGACCCTCGGCAGACAGCGGCTCCGCGACCTCCTCGAGCGACCTCCGCTCCGCGTCGACGGCGAGGAAGTAGGCGGTGACGGCCGCGGCGAGCAGCCAGGCGGCGGCGATCAGGAAGCCGACCATCGTCTCGACGAAGCTCTTCGAGCCGATCAGCTTCCCGAACAGCGCCGGTCCGACGATGCCGCCGAGCGCGGTGCCGACGCCGTAGAAGAAGGCGATCGCGAGCGCGCGGATCTCGAGCGGGAACACCTCGCTGACCGTCAGGTATGCCGCGCTCGCAGCCGCCGACGCGAAGAAGAAGGCAACCGACCAGAGCGCGGTGAGCGAGTACGGCGAGAGCTGGTGCTGCTCGAAGAGGATCGCGGTGGTGACGAGGACGGCGCCGGCGGCGGCGTGCGTGAGCGTCAGCATCACGCGGCGGCCGAGGCGGTCGAAGAGCGGCCCGAGCACGAGCGGCCCGAGGAAGTTCCCGACCGCGAACGGGACGATGTAGTAGCCGACGTGGTTCTTGCCGACGTGCATGAACGTCGTCAGCACGAGCCCGTACGTGAAGAAGACGGCGTTGTACGCGAACGCTTGCGCGCTCATCATCGTCAGGCCGAGCGCCGTCCGGCCCGTGTACTCGCGGAACATCACGCGCCCGATCGTGAGGAAGCCGGTCGCCTCGCGCGGGTGGATCTCGATCGTCTCGTCGACCTCGTCGAGCCGCTCGCCGGCCTCCCGCTCGACCCGGCGCTCGACCTCGTCGACGATCCGCTCGGCCTCGTCGTTGCGCCCCTTGATCATCAGCCAGCGCGGACTCTCCGGGACGAGGCGCCGAGTCACCATCACGCCGACGCCGAGGACCGCGCCGAGGGCGAACATCAGCCGCCAGCCGAGGTCGGTCGCGAAGACCTTCGGGTCGAGGAACGGGATCGACAGCACGGCGCCCGCGGCCGTCCCCACCCACCACGAGCCGTTGATCGCGAGGTCGACCCAGCCACGCACCCGCGCCGGAATCAACTCGTCGATCGCGGAGTTGATCGCGGAATACTCGCCGCCGATGCCTGCGCCGGCGAGGAAGCGGAACAGGAAGAAGCTCCACGCGTTGAACGAGAACGCGGTCGCCACCGTCGCCCCGAGGTAGAGGCCGAGGGTGATCAGGAACAGCCGCCGTCTCCCCCAGCGGTCGGTGAGGTAGCCGAAGACGAACGCGCCGACGACGCCGCCGGCGACGTAGAACGCCCCGATCAGCCCGACCTGGAACGAGGACAGCGCGAGCGTGCCCTTGTTCTGCAGCGTCGGCCCGATCGCGCCCACGATCGTCACCTCGAGCCCGTCGAGGATCCAGACGAACCCGAGCGCGAAGACGACGAGCCGGTGCCAGCGCGCCCACGGGAGGCGGTCGAGCCGTTTCGGGACGTCCGTCTCGATCGTCTCGGCGCGCGCGTTCACCGGCGTCTTCTTCCGCGGCGCCGAATCGGAAAACACCCTTGACGCGGGGTGGGCTCGGGCGCACGATCCGCTCGTGAAGGGCAGCCGTGCCCGCACCGGCCGCGCCGCGTCGGCGGTGCTCGCGGCAGGCGTGCTGGCGGCCGTGCTGACGGCGTGCGGCGCCTCGGCCAGCAGCCGCGAGGCGAGCGCCGAGCGCCAGTCGGCGGCGAACCTGGCCGGGCTGATCGACCAGCTGCACGAGGATCTCGCAGTCACCGAGCTCGAGGGCGACAGCCTGGCCGCGGCCCGCCGGGCGCTGCGGAGCTACCCCGACCAGGTCGCGGCGCTCGTCGCGTTCGACGACTTCGGGAGCTGCCGGACGATGGTCCGCAACGCCGGCTCCGCCGTGGGCCGGTTGCACGCGGTGGCGGCGACGCTCGCGTCTGCGTGCCGGCTGCTGGAGCGCGCGGCGGAGCTGTTCACCGTCGCGCAGACGAGCGGCGACGCGCAGGTGCTGCTGCGCGCCTCGGAACGGGCGCTCGCGGCGACGCCGCTCCTCTACCGCGCGCGAGTCCAGCTCGCCGCCGCCCGACGCGCGTGACCCGGAGTTGTGTTTCGTCGGGAAGCCAGGCACAATTTGCGACAATCAACATGGTGGTGTCGATGGCGTCGCGTCTCGGGCTTTCGGTCTTCGCCGCGGTGGTCGCGATCGCGGTCGCGCTCGCCGTGCTCGCCGCACCAGCGGCGGCTGCCTCCAGGTCGGATGTGAACTGGAAAGAGACCTGGAAGGTGAACGGCGTGCCGGTGCTCACCTTCAAGGTGACGTCGGTGAGCGTCGGCAACACGAAGTGGAGCGCACGCATCTCGTTCCGCAACCTGCTCCACCGCGCGGTCAACATTCCGCGCAACTCGTTCGGGATCGCCTTCTACGCCTCGTCGAAGCTGACGGCGAGCACGCCGCCGGAGGCGTACGGGCTCGCGAAGACGTTCTCGAAGCCGCGCCCCCTCAAACTCGCGGCCGGGCGCACGTGGAGCGGCGTCATCTCCGGCCTCGGCCGCCCAGCGATCAGCGGCAAGGCGTGGGTGCGGATCGTCTTCGGCCCGTTCTCCGGCATCCCCGGCACGTCGAAGCTCTCGCTGTGGGTCACCGACCACGCGCTCGTGCTCACGTTCGGCTCCAAGTCGACCAAGCCGGGTGGGCCGCTCGTCATCTAGACAGGAGGGAACATGGCGTCGACCGTCGTTCCGGATGCCAGGGCAAACGCAGTGCCGATCCACACGGAGACGGATCCCGGCGTCCCGCCGCGTTGGCTGATCCTGCTCGGCATCCCGTTCGTGATCGGCGGCGCGCTCTTCGGGCTCGGGATCGCCACCGGCGAGATGTGGCTGCTCGCGCCCGCGAGCCTGTTCGGGCCCGGCGCGATCATCCTCGGCTTCACCTACCTCGGCCTCACCTCGGACACGAACCGGTTCGGCTAGCTACCCGGATCCTGCGGTAAGCGGCTGATGGTCTGGTCGGCGGCGGTTTCGTTCGTCGTCGGTGGGCTTGGGGTCGCGTGGTTGGTTGTGATGGAGCGTGGCGGCGTGGTCGCTGTCTTGGTCGTCGGTTCGAGGG